>JAKAWN010000040.1 GCA_021827245.1 Acidobacteriota bacterium
ATCTAATTTTGAGTGCTTCATCGAGAGACTTCGGCTGCTCTGCAAGCAGTCGTTTTGCGGTGCGGCGCACACGAGACTTGGTACCGTCGTCGCGGATATATTCTGCCGGAGATTTGCCGTCGATGCGTGCCAGCATCAGGCCGCCAAGATGACGCATGGTCATCTGTTCGAAATTCACCACTGTAGCCCCGCGAAGACCGGAAACCAACGCCTGCCAGAATGCTTGTGCAGCCTGGTGATAGCGTTCCGTATCTTGCGGCCGATGAAACGACTTCAGCATCAGGTGGTTCAGAAGAAACCCAGAATCGAATGAAGGGTCTCCCCAGTGAACAACCTCGAAATCGATCAGGAAAATCGCGTCGCCGTGCACGAGGATGTTCTTTGGACTGTAGTCGCCATGAACAAGAGAGGTCTGGATCTTCCAGGAGTCCTCAATCAGACGCTCCAGTGCTTCGCGGGAATCCGGATGGCGGGCTGCCGTCGTCCGGTAATAGGGATCAATTCTGAGTTCATCAAAAACTGTGCGGTCTGCAAACTGTTCGTTGAACGCAGGTTCCTGCTGGCTGGCTTTGATCATGGAAGCAAGTATCCGCCCCACCGTCTCCGCAAGCTCAAGCCGAACCTGCCCATCAAGCAGGGATTCTTTCCAGGCCACCGAACCTTCCGGTGCGGCGCTCATGAGGTACAAGAAGTTTTCGCGATCCACATGGACAACTCGCGGCACTGCACCATCAAGGATGGACCCGAGCGCCTGTATTGCCGCCGACTCCCGGAAGATTCTCTCGCGGTTCGACCTCCAATCGTCTTCCACTCGCAGTTTTCCAAGAGACTGCTTCGCCACCCAGCGAACTCCAGGTCCTTCTATCATGAAAACATTGTTTGAAACACCACCACCAAGTTCTCGAATGGTGAGCGCCGCAGGATCACCGGCCAACCCCTGCTCGCCAAGATAGGCGGCGAGGGTTTCTGATGTAAGTCGAAATTCCGCCATTTCGATGCAAAAGGCGCCTTCAGCCGCAATCTCCGCATCAAATGCGGCTTACTGCCTGCCCCATGCCATCCAGGCGTTCGAGCAAGCGGTAGCGCGCGCCGCACTTTGAACATTGTACTCCGCGGCGGGACGATCGGCCTTCAACAGCCTTGCTGCCGGAAAAGCTTGCAAGGCCGAAATGCCCGTCCGGCGATGCGTAATACTCAAACATCATGTGGTTGCATCGTGTACAGAACTGCCAGCGATGATCAACGTGAGGGACTTCGTTCATCGCCTGCCCTCTTCTCGAAACTGGGCCACAATCAGCTCCGACCGGAACCCGCATTGAGTAATCCGCTCGCGTAGATCTATCCCCCACCTATTCGACGCCAGCATTTCAGCCACAGGCAAAGGCCGGCAGCCTCCGACCACCAAAGGGGAGCAATGGTACAGGACCATCCAGGCCTTGTTCACCAAGTGTGCCTGCTCTGTCATGCTCAAAACAATGAGCCGCCCGCCCGGCCTGAGCACACGCGCAAACTCTTGTAATACGCGGGGAACATCTTCTTCAAGCAGGAGGTCTAGCATATAAAGGTTAAAAAGAATATCAAAAACCGCGCGGTCGAATGGCAAAGAAAACGCATCAGCACGGCAGAGGTCACACCTAATCCCGTTGGTCGCCAGCCGCTTGCGGGCCCTGTGAAGCATGCGGGCGGAAAAATCAACGCCCAAGCAGCGCTTGAGCCCAGGATTCTTTGCGAGCATGGAATAGAATTCACCGCCCCCGACCGCTATTTCCAGGACCGACTCGTTTCCGACAAGATGGGCCGCTTCATAAGCTCGAGAGCCAGCCCGGCTTTCGAAGAGACCGGACCAGAATCCGTAAACCGGAGCCGCTGTGTCGTAAAACCTGGCCAGACGCGTCCGGATTTGGGCTGCATCAACTGGGCTTCGACTCGTACAATTCAGATTGAAACCTCCGCCGCTCGGGATATGATGGAACTTCGGGGCTGAAGCGGACATCTCATACCATAGCACTATGGAACGAAGAACTCTGATTATCGGCGCTTTCGCGGGCGGAATTAGCCTGATTGAATACGCCCTTGCCAACCGCTGGATGAACGGCACGCCCGACCCCGGCGGGCTTTCCGTCAAAGCGTATGAGCGATATGGAAGTAAGGCCGCACTCATGGCCATTACGCCCAACGATGAGTTTTACGTCACCTCCAAAGGCTCCACGCCCACAGTCGACCGCGCGAAGTGGCAGCTTAAATTCGATGGGCTCGTTGATCATCCTTTTTCCATCGACTACCCGGAGCTGCTGAAGCTGCCACGAATCGAAAAGGTCTATACACTTGAATGTATCTCCGATCCCATCGACGGCACGGCTATTGGCAACGCAAAGTGGACAGGCACGCCGCTGAAACCCCTGATCGAGCGTGCCAGCCCTTCGGGCGAGGCAACCTATGCAGCCATCTATGCAGCCGACGACTTCTCAACCGGACACACACTCCGCAGGCTCTGGAACGAGGAGAACTTTATCGCCTATAAGATGAACGGCGAGGACCTGCCGCCTATTCACGGCTATCCGGTCAGGATCTTCGTTCCCGGCAAGTTCGGCATGAAGCAACCCAAATGGGTGACACGCATTGAACTGGTCAAGAAGCCCTACCTCGGTTATTGGGAGAGGCGCGGATGGTCCAACTCATGCGAACGTTGGGCGCACGCACGCTTCACCGATCTCAAGAATGGCGCAAAGATCTCGGCGCGCAACTTCGAGTTCGCAGGTTACGCCATCGGGAATTTGGCTGGGATCGAATCTGTCGACATCAGCTTCGATGACGGCGAGACCTGGAAGCCGACGACAATCTTCAGCAACCCCTCGCCCATCGTGTGGACGTTCTGGAAATATACCTGGGTAAACCCCAAGCGTGGTACGTACCATGTTCGCGTCCGGGCCATCGACGGGGAGGGCCGCATCGAGGGCCGAGGGCCGACTTCCACATTCCCAAGCGGCGCCACTGGCCAAGCCGTCATGACCGTTACAGTCGTCTGATCACACCGGCTTTCCTCCCGCTAATTCCAGGGCTACTTGCCCAGATACCTCTTCGGCTCCTTGTCAAACTTCGCCTTGCATCCGGGGGCACAGAAATAGATCGTCTGGCCTTTGTACTGGCTGGTTGCTGTCGCCTTCTCCGAATCAATCTGCATCTTGCAAACTGGATCAACGACTTTCATTTCGCTCCTTTCTACTGCCATCGAAGATTGCTCGTGATTTCTCATTCAAGGATAGTCGATTGGACAAGGCAAAATCCAGCAAGGTAGGCGAAGCCACAGCACAAGTTTGAGGCAATGTCCACTCTGGCATGGGAAAGCGTCGATTGCGTCCGGCCGCCGTGCCTGAGGATCCATTCGAATGACTGGATCGCCCAACGCCGGCAGTGATCTGGGACACAGAACATGGCAACGCGATGAGATGCAATGTTCATCAAGGCAAATGGTTTCGAATAATCCGTGTGTTTTCAGTAGACAGAATTTTGACTTGGGAACGCAGCAATTCCAACGCCCTGAGCAATTGCGCATCGCTGCTGTGGAGGAGCTGCTCGGCAGTCATGGTGCGCTCATCTGCGGGGAAAAGAAGCGAGGCGCGCGGCGACATTGCAACGACAACGTTCGGCTTGATGCCTTTATGCCAGATCACGTGGCCATCGGGCGTGAGCCATTCTTCAATGGCCAGCAACAGCGCCGAGCCATCCGAAAGCTTGAACTCCCTGAGCACGGTGCCGGTGCCGAAAGTCGTCTCGCCCACCAACTGCGCTCGATGCCGATCCTGCAAAGCGCCGGCGACAATCTCAGCGGCACTGGCCGTGCCGCCGTTGACCAGGACCACAAGCGGAATGTGCATAGCCTCTCCACCTGGCCTAACCCGGACGGGTTTTTCCTCGCCCTTGGCATTTTTTACGAGGAGCACGTTGCCGCCCTCAAGGAACTGGCTCGCGACGTCCACTGCTTGGCTCAGCAACCCTCCAGGATTGTTGCGCAGGTCAAAGATGATGCCGGTGGCAGGCTCTTTCTTGATGGCGGCCAGTGCCTGGCGCAACTCCGTGACGGTTCCGCGGCCGAAACTTGCGATGCGCAGGTCCGCGACCGTGGTGCCCGGCAGCATATGCCAGGTGACATCCCGAAGCTTAATGACTGCCCGTATAAGAGTGACTTGCTGCGTCTCGCCGGTAGCCGGTCGAAAGATCGTAAGGGTTACCTTTGTGCCCGCGGGACCGGAAATCATCTTCACGGCCTGGTCCAATGGCAGACCGGTGATTTGCCGCCCGTTGACGCGCAAAATGATGTCGCCAGGTCTCAGGCCCGCTTGCTCCGCCGGCGAGCCGTCTAACGGCGCCACGATTACGACATGTCCGGCTTTCGACTGGATTTCAGCGCCTATCCCCTGGTATTTGCTCCTTTCCAGTTCAGCCAGATCTTTGACCATTTGCCGGCTGAGAAAGCGGGTATGGCCCGTGTCGCCGAGAGAATTCACCATCCCGCTAATGGCGCCGTAAGTCATTCGGCGCGGATTCTCCGCGGCGCGGTCCACGTAGTATCGGTGGATCAGACTCCAGGCCTGAGAAATTAGCTGGAAATTGAGCTGGGCCTCCGTCGGACGGAGCGCTGCGTCCGCAAAGCGGTCCAGCACTAGGCCCCCAATCACGCCCAGTAGGAGGATCATCAACGCGCTTGCGGCCAATAGTCCGACTTTTTTCCCTGGTAGACGCATCTGTTACCCACATACACAGTGTAGCGTACCTCTGTTGCGCGTCTCCTCTTCGCGCCGACATAGAGAGTTCGCATTTACTTGGGGCTACGCGCCGGCTTTCACCGTCTTGACACGGTCACGGTATAGACGGCGCTCAGCGTTCGGTCCGGGGACTTGACGACGACCTCTACTTTGGAGGAACGGAGCTGCACGGTGTGTAGCTCTCCCGCAGTCACCGGATCGTCGTCGATGGTGACAGCCGAGCGGCTTGAGGTTGGGTCTGCCGTGATCTTGACGCTGGTGAGGCCCTGCGGCACCTCAACCGTATAATCCTTGACTTGCGGCGTGAAGTAGGGCGCCAGTTTGAATCCGTCGACAGCAAGCCACGTCAAGCCATCGATCTTGTCCGGCGGGGCCGGAAGGCAGCGGGCGCGATTCACATTGATTGCGACCCAGTTGGGATCGGTGAAACGGTTGCCCACGATCACCTGCCAGATCCCAGGCGGCCGATATGAGGGCACCAGGGCCGCATCGCCCTCGCCCATCAGCCTCTGCAATGCGGTCTCGAGGTTGTCCAGGTAAGTTTCGCCCTTCAGTGGATGATCGTTGTGCCCGGTCATGATGTACTTGACACCGTTGCCAAGCTCCGCGCGGACGCGTTTGACCGCGGCCCAGTACACATCCAGCGAATTGGGATCGAACTGCAGCCAGGCGGCATCCGGAACTGTCGGAGAATTGCTGCCAAACGCATCGCCGGAGAAGAGGTATCCGGTCTGCTTATCGAAGATGACCATCGAACCGGGCGTGTGTCCTGGCACGGCGTAGACGATGAGCGACCGGCCGCCGATGTCGATCTTTTCTCTGTTGTGCATGGAGACGACATGTTTTTCGATCACGGAGTCCGGCACGCCACGCCTTTCCAGAAACCGTACCAGTCCGGCACGGTCCGGCGCGCCAATATACTCCAAGTGGTCGCGGACGAACTGATCCGACTGGCCAATATGGTCGCCATGATTGTGAGTGAAGATGACAATCATTGCCTGGCCGCCGGTGAACCGCGAAATGTACGCCTTAAGATTGCCACGGCCCATGCCCGAATCGATCAGCACATAGGTTCGCGTTCCCTTGAACAAAAACATCTTGTCGTTATAGGAGTCGCGGATCATCCGGACACCGGGCAGAATCTCCTCTGAGGTGTATGAAGTGAGGTCGCGCTGGTCGATGGTGTACTCGAAATGACTGACGTCGCTGTTCGTATGTCCGTCCTCGATGGCCACAGCGCGGATGGTGTAGCCTGCCTTAACACCCCGCAGGCCATCATAAAAGCCGGTGAGGAAAAGAAGTTGGGAAGGATTAAAAACCGGACTCTGGGCTGTGGGAACGCTGCCGTCCAGGGTGTAATGGATCGTCGCGCCGTGTGCAGCATCGAGCAGCGTCACAGATTCTGTTACGGGAAAAGTTCCAGAGGGCGGAAACGCCGTTGGCGCAGGCAGCTTGGGCCCATGACCCTGCGGCGGCGGGGGCCCAAACTGTGCGCGCAGCACAGGGCAGATGGCAATGATCAATACAACAACGCCGGCAATTAACCGGCCAATGAGAGCCTTTCGAGACCGGGCTGGAGCGGCCGCCGGCAGCTTTCGCCTGGTGCTATTGTGATTGCCAAGCAATCCGTGATCTTCACACATGACTCCCTCCTCGGGGCGCGATGATTGTATGCAAGTTCAACTTTACGCGTCAAGCACGGCACTGCGCCGCCGTAACGATTTCCAGCCGGCCGTGCATTCATGAAAGGGGGGCGAAAGCGCCACGCAACTGGCCCGGAGGCCGGTTTCAGGACGGGCCGGCGTTCCGATCTATCCGGACGGCAACAGGCGGGCGAGAGGCATCCTGCATGCGCATGGCTTCGGTCCTGCCATGCTCATGGCACGTGCCAGATCAGATGGTGCTTCTTGTCGTTGCCGAACATGGCGATCGAGTCGGCGGTGGTCGGGGACGTCTGGCCCGTGCCGACAGTGGTCAGATCGACAGAGCCCAGATCCATCACGTAGCCCTGGGAGTCCTGAATCTCAACACGCGGAGAATTTGAATCGACACGAACGGAATTCGTTCCCTTGCCAGAAAGTGACAGCAAACCACCGCCGCCAGAGCCGCTTCCCAATTCGGCCGTAACGTGGGGTGTCCTTCCTTTTGAGGCGAAACGGAATTGGAGGTGGTCTCCCAACAGCGATGCCTCCCCTTCCTCGCCGGAAATGGTAAGCTTGCCAGCACTGACAGAGGTGAGCGGCTTCCCATTCTGATCGAACATTTGAATTTCCGGCTGACAGTCAGCCGCAGTGGGACAATGCACGGCAATCTGAACTCGCACTTTACCTGCGCGATCCACCACGTCGAACTCGCGCACCTTGATCTTTTGGGAACCGGGAACGGCATCGGCAGCCTTCCGGGCAGAGGAACATGACACCGTATAAACAACACCGGCCGTTACGATCAACGCGAGTCCCACAGCGGCCAGGCGCTTCAGCCGCCGATGGTCGCGTTCAAGGCTTTCCAGCCGTTGTGCAAGTTCTGTGTCAGTCATAGCGAATCTCTCCCTTGTTGCGTGATTAAGCCGCCTGCAAAGAACACGACAAGTCTACCACCTTCGAGAAAGGCGGATCTCAGGTCTTGTAGGGGCTGGCCGGCCTTCGCAGCCGGGCAACGCTCGGGCGGGAGCCGGGGCGCGGGTGGAATCCCACGGCGCAAATCCAGGCTCATTGCTGGAGGTCGTCGTAAGAGGGGGGCGCCTTCTCGATGTAGTCGACGAAGCGTTTCACAAGAGTTTCGCGGTGAGGCGGAATTTGGGCGACGACGCGCCGGGCCTGCTGGAAGAGCATCTTATCCGGGACAACGGCCATGCCTTCCAGAGTGTCGGCAACGTACAGGCGCAGCAGCCAGTCCCATGCCTCGTGAAACCCAGCAGCTTTCACCTCCGGCCGGAAGGACGGGTCCGCGGCTCCGAGGACCTCCATCCAACGGGCCAGAACCTGCGCCTCGGCTTCATCCGGGTCGGCTGAGTATTGAGTTTGATCCAAGGTGCTGGGCATGGGAAGCTGCAGGCGGTGGCTGATATCCGCCAGGACAAACGTTCCCCACAAGTCCGGGAGACCCACAACCACATCCGGCGGCAACTTGTGTCCGGGATCGGATGCCGGACATTTACAGCAGCGCAACAGGCCGAGAAGCGCCTCATCCACAAGCTCGGTTTTGACGCCGCCGGCGAGTTCGGCGCCGGAGGTTCTGGGGGCGCCCGGATTTTCCCTGAGAAATGATTCGGCCGGCCCGACGAGTTTCTTATCCGCCTGCTGCCGCAGGAAATCGTAGGAACACAGCGCCGTGGCGACAATCCGCCGCCGGTTCAGGGGAAGCCTGGAAACCCAATACCAAAGCGGATTCGAAAACATATCCAGCAGCCACATTTCACTTCCCTTCTATAACACAGGAATAAGAATTGTGGCGATGCTGTTCTTGTAACTGCAGAGCCCTCAGCACCGCAAGAGCCCGCGCGGACGCGGGAACCCCAGCACGAGCAACCCAGCCACCCATTTTCTGGCCGTAGTTTATCCCTGTTTCAAAAGGCCCATAGTCTCATGTACTGCCCGTGGCTGCCAAGGTCGCCATTACCGCGCCACGGAAAGCACGGCGGCGGAAGCGTTGGGCAGGGTAAACGTGTAGTCGCCATTCCTGCCCGGTGCAACGCTGCTGCTGACCGGAGTTCCGATGTGCCCGTCGCTATCGAACTGCTGCCCGCCGTAGCGGGTAGCGTCAGCCATGGAGTCGAGGCTGGGAGCCTGGAGCATCAGCAGCGACGCCGCGCCCACGTGGCCCGCCAGTTCCACCGTGACCGGGCCGGAGGCCTTCTCATCCTTGTTAATCACGAACACATGCACCGTGCAGCCCGGGCACGCCGTGGTGGCGAAAGTGGTGATATTGGATTTGGTTGTAATCGTGGCGGGCAGAAGGTGTTCGCCCGAAGCATGCCTGGCAAACATGTACATGGCGTAGTAGAGCGGCTGCGCGACGTTGCGGTAGTGCACCTCCTTGCCGGTTTTCCAACTGAAAGTCTGGATGGGATTGTAGGCGCTGCCGCCGGTGCGATAGCTGAAATGGAAGTTGATATTTGTGTACCCGTCGCGGGCAACGTTAAACATGTAGTCGAGACTCCAGACAACGGAAGCAAAGGCGTTGCTGACGCCTGCCATGCCGCCACAGGAAGCCGAATTGGTTTCTGCCAGCGCGATGGGCAGTTTGTTCTGGTGGGCGACGGCGACGAGCTTGCGGGAAAGGTCGTCGAAGCTCTTGACGTGCGCAGGCGAAAGCAATTCCGCGACAGTCACGTTCTTTTGTCCGCAGGTTGTGGTGGTGTAATTGTGAACGGAAACGAGCTTCAGGTCAGGGCCGATGCCCTTCAATATGGTATCGAGATCGCCCGGATTCCTCCATCCGCAGCAAACCGCCGGAGCCACAAAGTCATACTTGCGAGCAATGGGATTGGCGCGGAAGGCATGGATGTAGCCCAGCGCATCCTTCACATAATCCTTCGGCGAATATGTCTTGGGGCGTGCGGGCGTGCGCCCGAATAAATCCGGCTCATTGCCGATTTCAAAGCCAAGGATCTGATTGGCCGCGATCTCTCTGGCTACTCCTTGCGTAACTTCGCTGCGCGCCCAGCGGGGGGAGTTCTGCCTGAGATTTAGTCCCAAAATCATGCGCCAGCCAGCAGCACCTACGGCGGTTGAGTAAAGCTTGAGCAGGCCGGGAGTGATGGGACCTTGGCACCACTTGGGATGAGGAGCGGCCTTGGGATTCCAGCAGGTGTTGTCCTGGCTGTTGCCACCCAGGCGCAGTACACCGGGACCCAGGTATTTCATGAATGTGAAGAAACCGGTGTTGGGAGCACCGGGATCGCCCAGAACGTACGCCAGTTGAGCGTCAGCAGGCACGCCTGGCGGCGGCTGGATACTCCCGCGCGCCTGCGCAGTGGGAGTCGGAAGGCCCATGCCGGCTGTGGATACCTCATTGCTGAAACCGAGAAAATCTTTGGGAATCTGGGCGCCGAGTTGTTGCGTGTTGACGCTGACCGTTGCCACGGGCTGCACCGGCGCAGCGCAGGACGCTAGAATGAGGAACGACGAGAAAACAGCCGCGAGGGCGCAGAGAGCCGGTCCGGCAGTCCTTCGGCGGCTTGCAACCAGGCCCGGCAGGGGGCGTTCCGGCCCGCTGTCTTTTGATATGTGCATGGCAAGACCTCCTGTGACGGCCGCGCGTAGATCAACCTGCTCCAAGACATGCAAGCGGTCCAGCAGCCGCGTTTTCCACCGGAGCTTGTATCACTTTATGCAACCTAATTCAACCGTAAACCGGTTTGCTCGCGGCGGAACGGAAGCAAGCTGCAGGATTGGAAATCAAGACACTACGCTAAATCACAGGCCGGAGTTCCAGCGGGCCGCGGTACGCGATTTGGCAAAAAAAGGGGGCATCTTTTTGAGATGCCCCGGTATAAGGAGGAACGAAATTACAGCTTTAAATTATTCGCTACCAGATGACGTGCCACAACTTTTGGGCGCCCTGCGCCATGGTGTGCGGAGCCCGCTTAGCCCCGTAATAGATAGCAGCGCCACCATCCTTGGCCCCATTGGTGGTTACCTGGCCTGCATGGACCAGCGCATTCTTGACCGAATTTCCTGCATTGTTCGCCGCCGGTCCGGCATCCGTCTGGATCTTGTTGACCGCTGCCTGTCCGCCGGCAGCCGTCGCAGCAGCCGCTACCGCCGTCCCTTTGGCAATCATCTTCCCTGCATAGCGGATTGCGCCAGCCCTGGCAACGGGCGCCATCCACGCAAACATCGTAATGGCCAGGCCGACCATGGCAGCTTTCAGGAATTTACGAGATACCAGCTTCAGCGACATAGTCCATTCACCTCGATTTAGCGTTTGTTCATGATCCCAACATCCGTGCAAGCAAGTTCCGTGCCGATTGTATCATTTGTCACAATCATTATCGCTTAAAATCTTTAAGTTCTGAACCTTAACTCCATTCACGGTATTTGCAGCGCCCCCTCCGTTCCAAGAACTGCGAGGCAATTCCGCCGCGCAGCGTGTAGATTCAGGACGCCGCCAGAGCAGAAACTGCTCGGGGCCACGCCGTGCACAATCGCCATACATTTTTTGAGATGACGGTCAGGGCCTTGCGGTTGCCGCGCAAGGGGACATTTCTAAAGAGCTTTGACATGCGGTTGCCGCGCAAATTGACACCTCCAAACCGGTATGTTAGTTTGAAATTTCAGGTGGCTGGCCCTCGACGAAGCACACCTCCAGGGTAAAGTTCCACACCACAGGCAAAGATCATGGCAGCGAATGACAGATTTTTCTTCGACCGTTATGGACTGACCGCGGCGGACCCGGAGCGCTACCTGGGGGAAGCGCTTTCCGACGGAGGAGATTACGCAGACCTCTATTTTGAGCACACCACTTCCACTTCCCTGCTGGTAGATGAGTCCCTCGTCAAGTCCGCGCTGGAAGGCATTTCAATGGGTTGCGGCGTGCGGGTCCTGGCCGGAGAGCAGACGGGCTACGCCTACACAGACGATCTGGCGCCGGAAAAAATCCTGAAGGCCGCGCGGATTGCGGCACGCATCGCCAGCGGGCCGGCAAGCGTTTCAACCGTGGGACTTGCGAGCGTCCAGCCGCCCAGGGATCTCTATCCCGTAGCCGCGCCATCGACTGAGAGCGCTCTGCGCGACCGGCTGGAACTGGTGCGGCGCGCCGATGTTGCCGCGCGGGCCCACGATCCCAGAATCTCACAAGTGCGGGTAAATTACGCCGACCAGAGCCGCCACGTGCTGCTTGCGGGCTCCGATGGGCGGATCGTGACAGACTTCCAGCCGCTGGTTCGGCTGAGCGTTTATGTGATCGCCCAGGAAAATGACAAACTACGCTCCGGCACTTATGGTGGCGGGGGGCGCGTAGGCCTCGAGTTTTTTGAAGGCGAAAGAAGCCCCGAAAAGTTTGCGCAGGAGGCCGCGCGGCAGGCGATTGTGCAGCTCGACGCCAAAGAGGCGCCGGCGGGCGAGATGCAGGTGGTGCTGGGTCCGGGCTGGCCGGGGATCTTGCTGCACGAAGCTGTCGGACACGGGCTCGAGGCCGACTTCAATCGCAAGGGCATTTCAGCTTTTTCAGGAAGGATCGGCCAGAAGGTCGCTGCCGAATTGTGCACTGTGGTGGATGACGGGACCATTCCCTCGCGGCGAGGATCGCTGAACGTGGACGACGAAGGCGAGCCCACGCACAAGAATATTCTGATCGAAAACGGCACGCTCGCCGGTTACCTGCAAGACAAAATCAGCGCTGACCAGTTGAAGGCCACGCGCACGGGAAACGGCCGCCGCGAAAGCTACGAGCACATCCCGATGCCGCGCATGACCAATACATACATGCTGGCGGGCCAGGACGATCCCGCGGAAATCATACGCTCGGTGCAACACGGCCTTTACGCGGTGCACTTCGGCGGCGGGCAGGTGGACATCACTAGCGGCAAATTCGTCTTTTCGGCCTCCGAGGCCTACCTGATCGAGGACGGCAAGGTCACGGCACCGGTGCGCGGCGCAACACTGATCGGCGATGGGCCGACCGTACTGACCAATGTCACTGCCGTCGGCAATGACTTGCAGCTTGATCCGGGCATCGGCACATGCGGCAAAGACGGCCAGAGCGTCCCGGTGGGCGTGGGCATTCCGACCATCAAGATCAGCCGGCTGACTGTGGGCGGGACAGCAGCGCGCGGCATGCAGTCGTTTACTTAGCCGGGAGCATGATGGCATTTTTGTAACGGCGATCCATTAGCGCCGAAGGGCCGGCGATCACAGACCGGCGTTACTCAATCCTGGAACTTCTATGGCAGAGCTAGACCTCGAACAAATCGCGATAGATCTGATTGACAAGGCGACGACCGCCGGCGCCAGCGCCGCCGATGTAGTGGTGTTGGAAGGCGAAGAGTTTTCCACTACGCTGCGCCTGGGAAAAATTGAAAAGCTGAAAGAGGCATCCTCCAAGGGCCTGGGTCTCCGCGTCTTTATTGGCACACAGAGCGCTTCAGCTTTTTCAAGCGACTTCTCACCCGCCTCGGTCGGGATGCTGGTGGAGCGAACTCTGGAAATGGCGCGGGAGACTTCCGAGGACCCGGCGAGCAGCCTTCCCGAGGCCAGATTGCTGGGCCGCTACGAAGGCGATCTGCAACTCTACTGCCCCGACGTCGCCGCCTTCCCAACCGAAGAACGTATTGCCTATGCGCGCCGCGCTGAGGAAGCGGCGATGGCCTCGGACCCTCGCATCAGGAACTCCGAGGGGGCATGGTTCGAATCGAACGTCGGCACCAAGATCTATGCCAACTCGGCAGGATTTGCGGGCGGCTACCGCGCGTCCTACTGCTCGGTAGCTGTTTCGCCTATTGCCCAGGCCGAACCGGGCGATGGCATGGAGCGAGACTACTGGTATTCGGTGGCTCGAAGCGTGGCGGCGCTGGATTCGCCGGAAGCAGTCGGCCGCAAGGCGGCGGAACGGGCACTCAGGCGGCTGGGCGCTCGCAAGGTTTCTACCCGGCAGGTACCGGTGGTTTTCGACTCCGAAACTGCTTCCTCGCTAGTTGGCCACATTTTTAGTGCAGTGCGTGGCGACGCCATCTACCGAAAAGCCAGCTTCCTGACGGGCAAGCTGGGCGAGAAGATCGGCGGAGAAAACTTGACCGTGCTCGACGACGGTTTGCGCCCGGGCGGATTTGGCTCGCGGCCTTTTGACGACGAGGGCATTCCCGCTTCAACGACCACGGTGATTGAACGCGGCGTGCTAAGGAACTACCTGCTGAATTCCTACGCGGCGCGAAAGCTTGGCCTCGAAACGACCGGCAATGCATCGCGCGCGCTGGCCGGAGCACCCAGCGTGGGGCCCAAGAATTTCTACCTGCAGCCGGGGACTCACTCGCCGGAGGAAATCATCCGCTCCGTCAAAGAGGGATTCTACGTGACAGAACTGATCGGCTTCGGTGTAAACATCGTGACCGGCGACTACTCGCGCGGCGCCGCCGGATTGTGGATTGAAAACGGCGAGCTCACATATCCGGTCCATGAAGTGACCATCGGCGGCAACCTGCAGGATATTCTGACTCACATCGAGATGATCGGAAACGATCTGGAATTCCGGCGCGCCGTGACTTCACCCACCTTGCGGGTGGGCGGCCTGACGGTGGCAGGTGCATAAAGGCTTGCCCCTCAACGGTAGCCCGCAACGGTGGCATAATACAGCCCTATGCACAGAAATTCATGTTTGAGCTTGTCCGCTTCCGCCATGCGCCGCAGTATTCGGAATTCGGTGGCAGCGATGGCGGTCGCTTTTGCAGTTGCCAGCCTTGCCGGCTGCAGCAGCACAAGGCGGACCGCGAAGTCACCTCCCACGCCGGAAGAAAAGGCCTACCTGCAAGATCTGCAGTTCGCAACAGGCCGCGTGGAGGCCGCAAGAAACTTTCTGGGCCATACCGTAACAACCTTTCAGTCTCAGGTGACGAATAAAGGGAAGAAGACGGTCCTCTACATTGAAATCAATCTGACCTTTTACGATATCGATGGGAAGACCGTCGAGCAGAAAAAAGCGTATCCCGTTGGCGGCGCCACGCCGCCGCTGAATCCCGGCGAAACGCGGCCTTTCCAGGTGTCATTCGACCAGGTTCCCGACCTCTGGAACCAAGCGCCACCCAAGATCACTCCGGTGCGCGTCGTTCTGGCCGGCGAGTAGCAACTTCGACCCGCACGCCTGGCCGGAAATCGGGTGAGTCGCGCAGCATAACACATTCCTGAGCCGCTCGCGCAGATCAGCGCCCGGCTTCCAGCCGTTCGATCAGCGGTTCGGGCAAACCTTCCTTGCGCATCTTCTCCTGGGTCGCCGCCAGGTCGTAAGGCGTCCGATAAAACTCCACGCGCTTCTGCTGAAGGTCCAGGATGGCGAAAGCCGCCCGCCAGTCGCCGTCCCGCGGCTGCCCGATCGAGCCGGGATTGATCAGGTATCGCGTACGTTCCTGAAGAATAATGCCTGTAGGTTCGTCGTCCTGGATGGCAGGCAAGGAAATGGGCTGAAGCCGCCTGTCGGGTGTCAGCAGGAATCCACCCTGCTGATGGCTATGCCCGAAAAAAACCAGCGGAGCAGTTGCTACCCGAAAGGCTTGAGCCGCACCCAGCAAGTCAAAGATGTATTCATCCTCATCAACCGGTGAGCCGTGAACCAGCTCGATGCTGTCCACCTGGACGGGTCCGCCCGGAAGGGCGCGGAGAAACTCGAAATTCTCTGGAATAAGCTGAGTACGGGTCCACTCCGCCGCCATGCGCGCAAGAAAGTTGAAGTCTTCGGCGTCCGTCAGGCCGCAGCAGGCTTTGTCATGATTGCCGCGCACTATAACCCGGGCAAGCGGCCGAATACGGCTGATCACCGGATTGGGGTCAGGACCGTAGCCGACCACGTCTCCCAGGCACAAGACCTGCTCGTACTTGCCCTCGGCAAGCTTGAGGGATTCCTCAAGAGCTTCGAGATTCGAATGGATATCACTCAGGATGAGATAGCGCAAACAGCCCTCCGCGTCCCTGATTATACCTTCTCGTTCGGAGGCGTACGAACCCTGCTCCACACGGATCGGTAAATTCGCGGAAATTACAGCCACCCGCGCCAATGGCTGCAGAAAACCAAAGGCAAAACCGGAAAACCTTGGAGTTGCCAATCCATACCGCTGAAATACTTTGCTATACTTGGAGCATCCCTGTTTGCTTCGTCAGGGATATAGACCACATCGGCAAGACGGCTTTTTTCTTATTTTTTGAGGGCTCTGGTGGCAAGAGGGCCATTCGGAAAATGAGGGAGGGGACTAAATCCCGGAGGTGAAAGCAATGAGCATCAGCCGTAGAGCAGCCGTTCTTTGCGCCTTATGTTTGAGCATTACCGCCAGTGCAGGGGCTCAGTTTATGCATCGTGGCCCCCAAGCGCCGAAAATGCCGACCCCGTTCCATCCGGTCATGGGTTCGGGCGCTCGCTACCAGATGACCACGCAAGAGGGCACCATGAATTTCACCTACGCCGTAGTCGGCAAGGAACAGGTGGAGGGAAACGAGGGCTACTGGCTTGAGATTCGAACCGAGCGCCCCCAGTCAGAGGGAGAAATGATCATGAAAGAGCTCATGGTGATGAGCACGCCTCATCCCGAGATCAAGCGCATGATCGTTCAGCCCCCAGGACGTCCACCCATGGAGATGCCTCTGGGCATGATGGGCATGATGCAACAACGCTCTCAACCGGGCCAGGAAACTGGAAATGGCCTGGGAGAGAAAATCGGGACCGAGAGCATCACGGTGCCGGCCGGTACCTTCGAGTGCGAACACTATCGCAAACAGGAAGAAGACAAGACGGTTGATTTTTGGGTCTCCACAAAAGTTCCTCCTTACGGCCTGGTCAAGATGACCAGCGCCGGCACGTCAATGGTCCTGGAAAAGGTCCTGAGCAACGAAACTTCCCACGTCAAGGGCGAGCCTCAAAAAATGCAGATGCCAAACTTCTGATCGACCATTTCACGTTGCAGGCCAGCTCCCCGACCGGACGCTGGCCTGTTTCCACTCAGCACTATAAACCCGAAAAAAATTGCTTTCTGCTTCTTCCCCGTGTATCTTAGCCGCTGGGGTTCCCACATTAAGAATTCCGGATGCAAGGTTACGCATCCTTGTCGGCAGCACACGCCGGAAGGCGCGGCGGAGGAGGGAATTTATGGCATCAACACCACAGGCGGCGGCAGCGCCGAATCCTGCACAGGTTTTTGAAACTTTGACAGCTTACCAGCGTTCGGCAGCGCTTCGTGCAGCCATTGAGCTTGACCTGTTCCGCGCGATTGGAGAAGGTCCCGGCGACCTCGCATCACTGGCGATACACTGTTCGGCCTCTGAGCGCGGCATCCGCATTCTGTGTGACTATCTCACGGTTATCGGTCTGCTAAACAAAGAGAATGGCCGTTACCAGCACACGGCAACGAGCGCGGCTTTTCTCGATCCGCGCTCACCGTCCTGCCTTGCCGCGACGGCTCGCTTCCTAGGAAATCCGGCCCTGCACGAACCCTTTACCCGGCTCACCGAGATCGTCCGGAACGGGCACACCGTGCTGCCCGGGCAAGGCTCGGTCGAGCCGGAAAATCCGGTCTGGGTGGAATTCGCGCATAGCATGGCTCCCATGATGGCGCCCATGGCCAGACCTCTCGGTTCCATCGTCCTGGATGGCCATAAGGGTCCGGTGCGGGTGCTCGACATCGCCGCCGGCCATGGCCTATTCGGCATCGAGGTGGCCAGGCAGAACCCCCAGGCGCAGGTCGTCGCGCTCGACTGGGCGCCCGTGCTCGAAGTAGCGCATGCCAATGCAATGAAGGCCGGCGTGGCCGACCGTTACACAAAACTGCCGGGCAGCGCCTTCGAGGTCGAATACGGAGGGCCGTATGACGTTGTCTTGCTCACCAACTTCCTGCACCACTTTGATCCACCCACCAACGCGGGATTGCTGAAGAAGGTCCACGCAGCGATGAAACCTGGAGGCCGCGCTGCTGCCCTGGAATTCGTGCCGAATGACGACCGGGTGTCGCCGCCCATGGCCGCCGCTTTCAGCATGACCATGCTCGCCAGCACTCCTTCAGGCGACGCGTACACTTTCCGGGAATTGGAGGCCATGTACCTCGAAGCGGGCTTCGGCAACATTACCGCGCATCCGGTGCTTTCGGGCCCACACAGCGTGGTGGTTGGACAAAAGCCATGAAGAGATAGGGGCATCCGCATTTGATTGTGAGGTGGCTGGGTCCGAAAGGCTCGGCGCCAAGAGCGCGCCGGGCCTTTCCTGTCTATGGGTGACAGAGATCCGCAACAGATTTCTCTGTGCCCTCCTTGCGTTGCAAGGTTTCGCACAGAGCGCACGGAGAGTTTCAGTGCTCTCTATGCGAAAGCTTTTTACCCACTGAGCACGCCGAGAACAATGCTTGCTGAAAAACAAGAATTGTGACCTTGCAGCATAGGCAGAGAACCTGAGGTCCTTTGTGAATCCATCCTGACCGAGGTGGGAAGCTCAGCAGCCGCCAGCCTTGCGGCCATTTGAGCGGATATGTTAAGTTCAATAGGTTCAAGACATCGCAGGATTTTCGGCTGAGCAGGCGAATCCATGATTGCCACCTATAAAGGCGCTTCTCCTCGTGTAGCGAAATCGGCATTTGTTGCCGCCAGCGCCGATCTCATCGGTGATGTCGAAATCGCCGAAGACGCCAGCATCTGGTTCCAGGTGGTGCTGCGCGGAGACGTCAGCCCGATTCGCGTGGGGACGCATAGTAACATTCAGGATGGCTCCGTTCTGCACGGCGCGCGCGGGCTGCCCGTCAACGTTGGCAACCGGGTGACAGTGGGCCACCGGGTGGTTTTGCACGGCTGCACAGTTGAAGACCACTGCCTGATTGGCATAGGCGCCATCGTGTTGAACAGGGCCCGCGTCGGGGAAGGGTCGATTGTGGCGGCGGGAGCGCTGGTGCTGGAAGATACGGTGATTCCACCCGGCAGCCTTTACGTCGGCGTGCCTGCGAAACTGCGGCGAAAACTCAGCGAGGAAGATAGCGCTTTCGTTGACGCCCACGCCGGCCGTTACCTGGAATACAGGGAAATTTACCTGGCTGAGACCGGCAAGCAAGCCACTTCCTGATAGGGCGCAGCACGGCTGGATGTAAACGGCCGGAATCAGTTCGAAATAAGAATAAGCGTGTCCAAGAAGAACGAACTTATCCAATCCGTCAAAGGCACCCGCGATCTGCTGCCCGCTGAAACGCCACTCTGGCAGCGGGTGGAAGACGAAGCGCGAAAGGTTTTTGAGGCTTACAACTTCCGGGAAATCCGCACCCCCGTCCTGGAACAGACAGCGCTTTTTGCCCGCAGCGTGGGGTCGGACACCGACATCGTCACCAAGGAGATGTACACGTTCGAGGATCGCGACAGCGAATCGCTGACCCTGCGCCCGGAAGCCACGGCATCCGTCGTGCGCGCCTATATCGAACACAGGCTTTACAATGAAGGCGGCATTCACAAGCTTTATTACTTTGGGCCCATGTTCCGGCGTGAGCGGCCGCAGAAGGGACGTTACCGTCAGTTCTATCAGATTGGCGCGGAAGTGCTGGGCTCCGACCATCCGGCGATTGACGCCGAGGTGCTGGAGATGCTCGTCCTGCTACTCGAACGACTGGGGCTGAAGGAATTCAAGCTTCTGCTCAACTCCGTCGGCTGCCCTAAGTGCAGGGCGCAATACCTGAAGATCCTGCGCCAGGCGCTCGATGGAGTTAAGACACGCATGTGCGAGGATTGCCAGCGGCGCGCCGTCACCAACCCGCTGCGCGTGCTGGATTGCAAGATTGAGGAAGACCAGCCCGTTATCGAAGGGTTGCCCAAAATCATTGATCACCTGTGCCCGGAGTGCCGCCAGCATTTTGATTCCGTCACCATGGACCTGAAGCAGCGCGGCGTGGCATTCGAAATTGTGCCGCGCCTGGTGCGCGGGCTCGATTACTATACGCGGACGACTTTCGAAATCACGAGCGGGTTGCTGGGCGCGCAGAATGCAATACTCGGCGGAGGACGCTACGACGGTCTTTCCGAGATGCTGGGCGGACCGCCAGCGCCAGGTTTTGGCTTCGCAATCGGCCAGGACCGCCTGGTCCTGACTGTGGAAGCGACGGCGGCTTTGAGGCCCGTTCAGCCGCTGACGGTTTATGTCGCCTGGATGGGTGAAGCCACTCGCGAACCGGCCGTGTTATTGGCCCGCGAACTCCGACGCCAAAGCATCGGCACGGAAATCAGTTATCATCCGATCAAGCTGAAAAAGGCGATGGGTACCGCCAGCAAACTTCAAGTGCTGTATACCATCATCATCGGTGAACAAGAGGTTGCAAGCGGAAGCTACCAAGTGAAGGATATGCGAACCGGCGAACAAGAGAGCGTGAGTGCCGGAGAGATCGTCAATATTCTGAAGGCGAAGCTACGCGAGCCTTCGCCGGCCGAAAGTCATCTGGCCGGACAAAAATGACGGAAAGGTAAGGAATCACTTTGGAACTCGACTTACTTGGCGAACGGCGGAGAACGCATCATTGCGGGGAGTTGCGAAAGACGCATACGGGCCAGAAAGTGTTTCTGGCAGGATGGGTGGCGCGCCGGCGCGATCTTGGCAATCTGATCTTTCTTGATCTGCGCGACCACACTGGCATCATTCAAGTGGTGGCCAACGCGGAATCGAGCCCTGAGGCGCACGCCAAGGCCGAACAGGTGCGGGCGGAATACGTGGTGGGCGTGGAAGGCGAAGTGGTGCTGCGGGCGCCGGAAACCGTGAACCCGCAGATCGCAACGGGCGGAGTGGAAGTGAAAGCGCAAACGCTGCTGCTGCTGAATGAGGCGAAAACGCCTCCCTTCCCCATTGAAGATGAAGCCCGAACGGCCGAGGACACACGCCTACGCTACCGCTATCTCGACCTGCGCCGCAGCCGCATGCAGCGTAACATTCGCCTTCGCCACGAGGCCTGCCTGGAAGTGCGCAAGCATATGGGTGGCCACGGCTTCATCGAGATCGAAACCCCCTTCATGACGCGTTCAACCCCGGAGGGCGCGCGCGATTATCTTGTGCCCAGCCGGGTGCGCCAGGGCCATTTCTATGCGCTGCCGCAGTCGCCGCAACTTTTCAAACAGTTGCTGATGATCGCCGGCTTCGACCGCTATTTCCAGATCGTTCGCTGCTTCCGCGACGAAGACCTGCGCGCCGACCGGCAGCCCGAGTTCACGCAGATTGACGTCGAAATGGCCTTCCCGCAACGCGACGAGCTTTTCGAAATCATGGAAGGCCTGATGCGAAGGCTGCTGGCGCTGGTGGATGTAAAAATTGAGATTCCTTTTGCGCGGCTGAGTTACGGCACGGCGATGGAGAAGTACGGCTCTGACAAGCCGGACCTGAGATTTGGGCTGGAATGGAAACGCCCGGAGTTGCCGGACAGCAAGCTGAACGCGGTGAAAGGATTTCAGGTGGTCAAGGCCCTCCGCGTTCCTGGCGCCGCACCAAAAATCTCCCGCAGCCAGTTTGACCGCTACCAGGAAACTCTGCGGGCACAGGGAGCCGCGAACTCGGCGTATCTGACCGTTACCGAGGCAGGTGTCCAATCGCGGATGAAAAACGCGCTCGGCGACGACGGCCTCCGGCAAATCGTCGCAGCAACCGAAGCGCAACTCGGCGACCTTGTGATACTGCTGGGAGCGGAATCGGACTCAGTGGAAAACGTGCGCGCGCTCGATCAGGCATCAGGCTGGCTACGGCTGGAATTGGCGAGCAAGTTTGAACTGGTCAAGCCGGGCCTCTGGAGCTTTGCATGGATTGTTGACTTTCCCATGTTCGAGTACGACAAGAACGAAAAGCGCTATGCGGCCATGCACCATCCGTTTACGTCGCCGCGGGAGGAAGATTTGGGCAAGCTCGAATCAGATCCCGCCAGCGTCAAGGCGCTGGCTTACGATCTGGTTCTGAACGGCCAGGAGATCGGCGGGGGCTCAATTCGTATGCACCGCCCCGACATCCAGAAGCGGGTCTTCAGAGTGCTGGGCTTGAGCGATGAAAAGGCCCGGGAGCGATTCGGCTTCTTCATGGACGCGCTCGAATACGGAGCGCCGCCGCACGGGGGGATTGCGCTGGGCGTTGACCGCATTATCGCCCTGCTGGCCGGCGAATCAAGCATCCGCGAGGTCATCGCATTCCCTAAAACCGCCAGCGCCACCGACCTGATGTGCGACGCGCCCGCAACCGTCGATCCCGAACAGCTCACTGAACTGGGGCTGAAGATTCTGAGGTATTGAGTCCTTGCTGGAGTCCATCCCTGTTGCTTGAGGAGCTTATGAGGTCGGAGCTTCAGCTCCGACAAAAGAGAGGGGAGCCAAAAGGGGCTATAGTCCTTGAAGCAAAGGTCGCTGCATGTCTGTAATTCACATCCTTCCCGAGGCCGTCGCCAACAAGATTGCGGCGGGCGAAGTGGTCGAGCGACCGGCTTCTGTGGCCAAGGAGCTGGTTGAAAACTCGATTGATGCGGGGGCGCGCGAGGTGGAAGTCCGCGTGGAGAGCGGAGGCAAGCGCCTGATCCGCGTGGTGGACGATGGCTGCGGCATGACCCGCGACGATGCTCTGCTGGCCTTCGAACGACACGCCACCAGCAAAATCAAGTCCGCCGAAGACCTGGACGAGATTGCGACGCTGGGATTTCGCGGCGAGGCCTTGCCCTCCATCGCGGCTGTCTGCCGCCTGAACCTCGAAACCCGGCATGCCTCCGAAGAAGCAGGCACGCGCATGGAATTCGCGGGCGGCAAGCTTCGCGACGTCAAGGAAATGGCCCGGCCTCCGGGCACCACGATTGAGGTCCAGGGCCTGTTCTACAACGTCCCGGCCCGCCGCAAGTTCTTGCGATCGGAATCCACCGAACTTGGCCATATTGCTTCCATGGTCACGCATTACGCGCTGGCTCACCCTGACAAATCGTTCCGGCTCGAGTCCGTGTCAAATGAAATCTTGAATGTTTCTCCCGTGGCAAGCCATCGCGAGCGGATTTACCAAGTGATGGGGGCGCAGGCGCTGGAACAACTGGTGGAGTTTGGACCCATCGAGCGCCAACTGCTGCCGCTTGCCAGCAACACGAATCTCGGCGAAGAAGCAGAAGACAATATTGAGCTTGGGGCAGCACCGATTTTCAAAATCTTCGGTTTTGTTTCACGGCCCGAAGTCCACAAGCTGAACCGCAACCAGATCTACTTCTTTGTCAGCCGTCGGCTGATCCGCGACCGGCTGGTTCTGCACGCGCTGAATGAGGCTTATCGCAACATTCTGCCCGCCGGAATCTTTCCGGTAGCAATGATTTTTCTCGATCTTCCGCCGGGTGAAGTGGATGTGAACGTTCACCCCTCGAAAGCCGAAGTCCGCTTCCGCAACTCATCTCTTGTGCACGACCTGATTCGCGATTCGGTGCTTCAAGCCCTGATGGCCGCGCGGCCTGTCGCAGCATTTCCCATGCGCAGGCCGGTACAGGCTGACGACCGGCAGGACGCGATCGAAACGGGCGATGAAATAACGCCACGTTCAGCGGGAACGAGGCAGTGGATGCCCTCGGCAAAGCCTGGAGACACATTCAGCTCGGCGCCGTCCAGAGTGTTCCAGCTCTCAGCGCCCAGGCCGGCACCCTCGCCGGGATATCTTCCCCTGGCCGAAGCAGCGCTCTCCGTTTATGCTCCCGCGGCACCCGTATCCTGCTCGGCTCCGTACACTGAGGTTGCGCTCGCTTCGTCCGAATCCCGAACCGGCGAACTTCCCAACGACCTTCTGCCCCTCGGCCAAGTGCAGTCCAGCTTTATCGTGGCCACCAACGCGGAAGGGCTTTGGATCATCGACCAGCACGTAGCGCATGAGCGGATCCTGTTTGAGCAGCGCCTGCGAAGGCGCCAGAATAGCAAACTCGAAGGACAGCGGCTGCTGATTCCAATTGTCACAGACTTGCAGCCGGAGCAGCGTGCCACCTACCAGGAGATTGCAGGGGAGCTGGCTGCCGACGGATTTGAGGTGGAACCTTTCGGCCAGGGAAGCGTGGCCGTGAAGGCGGCACCCGCCGACATCCGTGCTGAAGACGTGGAAAAGCTGGTGCGCGAGATTCTGGACGGCGTGGGGCGCGAAGCGCGCGCACTTTCGCTGGACGAGTTGCGGCGAAGCATCGCGGCCACGGTGGCATGCCATGCGGCCATCAAAGTCAATATGCCGCTTGATCAGGAGAAAATGGGCTGGTTGCTACTGGAATTGAGCAAAACGGAATGTCCCATGACCTGCCCCCACGGACGCCCGATCGTGCTCCGGTACGACATGAAGGAGATTCAGAAAGCCTTTAAGAGGATTTAGCTGACAGCTGTCAGCTGTCAGCCATCAGCGGCCGACCATTCACGGACTGAAAGCTGACGGCTGACCGCTGACAGTTTCGAACCAGCATGACCAAACCGCTTGTAATTGCGATTGACGGGCCTGCGGGCGCCGGCAAGAGCACCGTTGCCCAGTTGCTTGCCGAACGCCTGGGGTTGGCCTATGTGGACAGCGGCGCCACTTACAGGGCCGCCGCGCTCAAGGTGCTGGAGTCCGGTGTTTCACCTGAAGATGAATGCGAAATCGCTCGAGTCGTAGCGGCGGCGGAAATCCGATTTGTTCCTCGCCAGCCACAGCCGCAAATCCTATTGGACGGAAAGGACGTTACCGCAAAGGTCCGGACTTCTGATGTCACTCTGGCGGCAGCCCGCGTTTCGCGCCTGCCTGCCGTTCGCGAAAAACTGGTCGCCCTGCAACGATCTTTGCTGAAAGGTGCGGGGCTGGTGATGGAAGGCCGCGACATCGGAACCGTGGTTTTTCCTGACGCGCCCCTGAAGATTTTCCTCAAGGCGGACACCGGTGAGCGAGCGCGGCGAAGGCTGCAGCAGAACCATGAACAAGGACGCCCTTCCACGCTCAGTGACACGCTGTCAGAGATTTCGAGCCGCGATCAGCTCGATGCTGAAAGGAAAGTGTCGCCGCTGGTTCCCGCCGAAGATGCCACGATTGTGGACTCCACGCACCTGACGGCTGAAGAAGTAGTTGAGCAGATTCTGGAATTAGCCCGAAAGAA
>JAKAWN010000528.1 GCA_021827245.1 Acidobacteriota bacterium
AAAATCCCACCGCCTGGATGCCGTGGAATTACCGGGCGACCCTCGGACAAGCCAACGATCAACCCTGCTGACAAAAAACCTCCACTTACACACGCTTCCTGAAAGGTCACGCTTTTATATCGTGACCTGTTGCGCCAGGTATGGAGCAGGGTATGGAGCAGGGACGACCAGAACGGCAATTGCCTCAGGTTCCTGCTGGGATTTGAGTCGCAGGCAGTCTATGGAGGGGTCGGCCTCAATTTGTTCAAGTCCGAGACCACCCCGGAAATGCCTCCCGACTGGAAAGGTAGCGCCTTTCGGGGACAATTTCTTGGCCAACAGAAACCGGCGTGGAGTGATCTTCCCAACGGGAACCCTGTGGTCAATGGAATCAGCGGGGAGATCACGTGGGAATTCGGATGCCCGTTCCAGCGTTCCGTCTATGACTTGATGCAAGGGCGCTGGCGAGCCATGATATGTCCTCAGTGTCAGATGTGTTTCGTGGCCGAGAAGACAGCCCAGAAATTCTGCTCACCTCGATGTTACGGTGACAAAAAGCGCGAACAGTCGCTGGCAAATTATCACCGCAGGGGAAGGTGCAAGAGCCAGGAATCAAGAATCAAGCGTGACAACCCGGATGGGAGAAACCGGTAGTGAGCATCTACAAACGCGGAAAAATGTACTGGTATAAGTTCAATTGGAATGGGAAGACCATCCGCGCGTATACGAAACAGGGAAATGACAAGGTCGCTCGGACCATGGAGTCGGCGCACCGAACGGCACTGGCAAAAGGTGAAGTCGGTATCCTTGAAAGGGAGCCCGCGCCGACACTGACAGAGTTCCTCAAGGGAGAATTCCTGCCATTCATTGAGTCCCATTTCGTGACCAAACCCAAGACTGCCGCTTATTATTCATACGGTGTTCGATTACTGGTGAGTTCCGATCTGGGTAAAATGAGACTTGACGAAATTACGTCACAGCATAGCGCTGCGTTTATGGCGCGCAATGCCAAGCTTTCACTTTCCACCATCAACTGTGGACTTCGAAGTCTGCGGCGGGCCCTCAATCTCGCTTCGGAGTGGGGCAAGCTGGACCGGCCTCCAAAGGTCGATCTGGCCAAAGGTGAGCGTCAGCGTGACAGGATTGTCACCGAAGCTGAGTTCCACGCGTACCGCGATGCCTGCCTACAGCCTTGGATGGACGTTGCGACCTTGCTCTACGGAACAGGCATGCGTCCATCGGAAGCTTACCGTCTGCGCTGGGAACGTGTCTCGTTCAAAGGGCAGCAAGGCACCATCCAAGTTGCTGAAGGAAAGTCGATGGCAGCGCGCCGATTTTTGCCAATGCTTCCCGAAGTCTACGATGCGCTCAAGTTCCGCTGGGAAGTTCAAGGACGCCCCGAGGAAAGTTGGGTTTTCCCCTCAATTTCCGAATCAGGACACTTGGAACAGGGCAGCTCGAAGAATCAGCATGCTGGAGCTCTGAAGAAATTGAAGACCGCTCACGATGCATATATCGAGTGGATTGATGGCGAAGGGGGGGGAAATGTGGGTGAAGGCTGTCTCGATCGTGACTGGCTTGGACACGAAATTTGTAAGGAAGCACGCAGATATAATTAAGTCTGGCCTCAAGCCCTTCCAGCCCTATTGCCTGCGCCATACCGCGCTTACGCGGCTCGCCGAAGCTGGGTGTGACGCTTTTACGCTTGCACGAATCGCTGGACACAGCTCCATCACTATCACTCAGAGGTACTGCCATCCACAGGCGGACGCCATTGAGAGGGCGTTCCGGAAGCTGGGTAGGCACAAAAATGGCCACAGTCAAAATTCGTCGCCAAAAGCCGTTACGACAAAATCTATTGTAGTTGATTTATTGTAAAGGAGTTAAGTGGTGAGCCGTGAGGGAATCGAACCCCCAACCTACTGATTAAGAGAAAGCCTGCCCCTTTTGATCCTTCTCCTCCTTTCCTTTGTTTTTCATAGCCTTACATCAATTCAGGGTTTCTGCTTTCGCTCAAATCAGAACCCTTTTCCTGTGAAAAACATAGGGTTTTGGAACAGTTTTGTTACAGTCCGGTCCCGAAAGCCGAAATATGGCCCGCAAAGCGACGCACTGCCGCGCCATCGTTTCCCTCTGTAGGTTCACTGTTCCCCTCCATTGGCATCACGACGCGCCGCGTGAAACAGCTCGATGCCATCCAACTCGTTCGACACCAGCGTGAAATCGGGAAGCAGGAACTTGCCTATAATGCGAGGCCCTTCGTTCTCTGCGGAATCCCGTTGCGTCAAACACCCCGTACTCAACTGACTTACTCCCGGCATAGCGGAAAATTCTTTCTCCATATCATCGGTCATCCGGAATACGGGCTGCCTTTCGGCCAGGACCGATTGATCCCCATCTGGGTTGCAACCCTGGCACTGAGGCAGAAGAGCCGCACAGTGAAGTTTGAAACTGCTTCTGAGATGCTTGACTTCTTCAAGCTTGCCCCAGATGGTTATCACTACCACCGACTGGTCCAGGGTTTCAAG
This sequence comes from Acidobacteriota bacterium, assembly GCA_021827245.1. Next base: position 2,508 of record JAKAWN010000528.1, read on the forward strand.
CGGATTTTTTCGGCCACAATCTTTTTCGGCACCGAGGAACATCCTGACGGTCAGTGCATGATCGACTGGGCCAGATTCCACTTCTTTGACCAGATAAAATTATGGTTCAACGCGAAGCGGCCCCAAGAGGCTGCCGGCACGCGGGGCAATGCCATCACATTGAGCGAATCCTTCTATCAGGAAATCGATGCACATCGCATACCGGTGGAGCGCCACGTAGTTGCGGGCCTGGCGCACGCGCCAGGGATTCTTGATTTCTACCTGTGGATTGTCTGGAAGAGTTGGACGGTGAAGGGAAGGGAAGCAAGAGTTCCGCTCACGGGTCCTGGGGGATTGTCCCGGCAACTGGGAACACGCGAATATACCCGGGAGCGTCGTTTTCGCGGCAGAATTCAAGTTTGGCTTAAGCAGGTCAAAGCCTTCTGGCCTGCCTGCCCAGCCGAGATTTCAAACTGTAACCGATTCCTACTTGTCCATTCTGCACGCAGTTCTCCCGCGATCAAAGCGTCAGACCAATGTAGCGGTCGCGGTCGGAAAGAATCTCGGTGGTGATGGGCCGTGCGGGCAGTACTGCAATACGCGGATGGCTCGGACCGGCGGCCATCCGCATGACCGTTGCGGCAAAACGGTAACCCGACCGCGAAACCGTTTCGATGAAACTCTGGCGATCTCCACCGAGCGCCTTGCGCAGTCCGGCAACGTGGACTGTGATGATTCCTTCCTCGACGAACGCCCCCCACCAGACTGCATCCAGGAGTTCCTGCTTGGTCACAAGTTGCCCGGCATAACGTACCAGGGTCACGAGTACGTCAAAGGCTTTCGGGGGTAGCGCCACATTTCGGCTTCCCTCCGATAGCCGCCGAGCCGCCGGATCCAGGGTGAACCCTTCGAACTCGTAGATTTCGCGGAAACCCATAAAGCTTAGGCAAATCTTAACAAAATCTGAAGGACTTGCCCACCGGTCGCGGATTAGCATCAGCAAAAAGGGAGGTGTAAAAACATGAATGACGTATTTGTCGGAAAGTGGGCGCTCAATCTTCAAAAGTCGAAGTTCGATGCCAATCACAAACCGTCATCGGGCACGATGGTCTTTGAACTTAAGCCACAGGTCCATTACCTAATGACGGCCGAGGGGACAAAGGAAAACGGCGAAAAGGTTGCCGAGCGGCCGGTTACGTTCATTCCGGACGGCAGGGAACGACCTGTTCCGGAACTGCCGGGGCTGACGGCCATTGCGAAACGTCCAAACCCCAATACTCTTCATCTTGAGGTGAAGAGGGAAGACGGGTCGGTTGTGGGAGGCGCGACGTATGCCGTCTTGGAAGCCGGGAAGGAACTCGTCGCCACAACTTTTGGCTACGACTCTCAACTGCGGCAATTCGAGCAGCACACGGTTTGGGATCGCGGGTGAACTGAAACAGCGATACTTGGCGTTCGTGTGCATCCATGCCGTGCACCTTTTCGTGGCACTATGACACGAGAGGGGGTCACATTCGCGGCGTCGAGTTTTGCGAACGTTAAATAAGACGACTACTTCGCGACGGGATTCTGACTGAAAATTCGGCATACTGCCCTTGCGAACTGGATCCCGAAGGTGATCAGGCACGGAAACAGTAGCCCGTTACGCGTCAACGTGACTGCGGGGCAGCCAACCTTCCGTGCAGGTCGTCATCCGCCAACAACGACGAACGTCATAGTAGGGCTCGATAGGTGAATTGGCGACTAACCTCTCGTTGAGATCGGAGACGCGTGAAATGAGCCTCAACTTGTTTGAAGTGAAGCTCGTTTACAGACAGCAAGAGAGTGTTACCAACAAGATTTGAACGGCCTGATAACTTCAA
>JAKAWN010000041.1 GCA_021827245.1 Acidobacteriota bacterium
ACCATGCTGGGCGCCAACGCCATCCTCGCTCTACGCTGCTGTTACCGCAACGGTCGCTTTGAGGAGTACTGGGAGGGCCGCCGGGCGGCTTAACCTTCACTTCTATGTCCCGCACCCGCCCAGTCGGCGGTGACTCAGTTCATTTCCTATTCTGTGGCACGGCCATCTTGGCCGTGTGTCTTGAGCGCGCCACGGGCGAGGACGCCCCTGCCGCAATCAAATTGAGTCGCTACCGCGCGGTCTTACGCCTCTGCAACTGATTCCGTTTCCGGCTCCAGGACTCGGCCACGAGGCGTCTGCAGTTTCAGGGTCATGCCACTGCGCTCGGCGGCTCCGACGTCCGGGCATTTACTACAGTATACAATGCGTAAGGTGCCACCCCAACGCCTTGGTTGCAAAGAATTTCGGCTCGCTCGTCCGTTCCATCAGGCAAACGAGTGACTGGCGGATACGGATTCCTCCAGCAAGCCGAGGCGGTTAACCCAGCCAAGTCCCGCTTTCGAGCTCACTTCCAATCCTCAGAGAGCGATGCCGCGCCGGGACTTGTTCAGAACGAACCAACAATTTCGCCGCCCAGCATCACATTTTCAATCTCCAGCTCGTCAGCCCGCATTCGGAAAACCGTCAGGTTGGCTGGCTGGCCTTCCGCAACCTCGCTGCAGGTTTCAAAGCGGTACAGCAGGCGGGCGGGGCTGGCAGTGGCTGCGCGGATGGCCTCTCGCAGCCCAACTCCCGCGCAATCCATGAAAACCCGCACGGCGCGGTTCATTCTCAGCGCCGATCCCGCCATGGAGCGCCGGTCAGCCGTAACCACCTGTCCCGACGGCAGCAGTTCGATCTCCAGATCCACCAGCCGGTAGCGGCCCGGCCCGAGCCCCGCCACGTGAACCGCATCCGTAATCAGGATGCAACGGTCGATCCCTTTTACCCGCTCGATCACTCGAACCAGGTCCGGAGGAAGGTGGAAGCCGTCGCAGATCAGGCTGGCGGCCAGTTGCTCGACGGCAAGCTGCGTCCAAAGCGCATTCCGGTGCCGGTCGATCTTCTGCGGACAGCCGTTCCCGAGGTGCGTGCTCAATTGGGCTCCGGCCTCGGCGGCCTGGTGGATCTGCTCGGGAGTGGCATCCGTATGGCCCACGGCGACCACCACTCCTGCCTCGCGCGCTCGGCGGATAAATTCGAGCGCTCCGGGCAGTTCTGGCGCAAGCGTCACAATTCCAATCCGGCCGCTCGCTGCCTCCTGCAGCTTCAGAAATTCCGCCCAGTTCGGGGGCCGCATCAATTCCGGATTGTGAGCGCCATGGGACTCGCCCGGAGAAATGTACGGCCCTTCCAGGTGGTAGCAGGGTGCGGACCGCGCAAAATGCGGGTCGATTCGCCGGGTCTCCTCCAGCGTGCGGAAACATTGAATGAGGTTCGTCTGAGTGTTGGTGATCACCGTCGGACAGAAGGTGGTTACTCCGGTCTTCCACAATGCGGGCAGAACATTCGCCGCTTTCGCCGGCTCCAGCGTGGGGTCGCAAAAATCGATCCCGGCAAAGCCGTTCACCTGGATATCGATAAACCCCGGACTAACGAAAGGCTTTTGGGCATCCACCGGCCCCTGGTTTTGGACGGAAGCAATCCGTCCGGCTTCTATCTTGACCCGCGCCAGCCCCTGGTCAACGATGTTGGCAGTCAGTTCCATTTTCTGGGCGACATGCAAAATCTTATCGTATTCTCCAAGGAAAATGGGGAAGCAAAATATGAGATAGCTCACAACGAGATGTGATCCGAAGCACAGCCTCCGCAAAGGAAAGTTCTATGATTGTTATCGAGGAGTAGCACGGTTGCGTGCTGCCGCAGCGAACGGTTGCCGGAGGGCCCCACAAGACCGATCGGCACGAGTCGTTCGCTGAAGTTGGCGTTGAAACAACCGGGAAGGCAAGAAGCAATAAGGGGAGACCATCATGGCAAGCTTACAGTTAATACCTGTCTTGACTACTGGCGGCGGGAGTGGCTCCGCGGTTCCAGCCAAGCCCTCAAAAAGCCTTAGCGAAATCTTGAATGAGGCGGTCGTCGTTATTTTCTTCAGCTTGGGGCCAGCTCTCGGGGCAACCATCTTCCTGTTGTGGTTCGGCGGTTTGCTCTGGGGCCTGTTGTCGTCATTCCTCCGCTAGCCCGACGCGGAAAAGGCTCTTCATCGGGTTTCAACCTGAGGCATCCTCGCAGCAGACCTTCCTGTCCGCCGCCCGCGGACCCGCAAATTCAGCCGCAGTCCCCCTCGAGGCGCGCGTTTGCGCCCGATCGTTTTTCTTAGCGAAGAATTATAAGTGATCCTGGATATTGAGAAGCTTGTGCTCCCGGCCGCTCCACTTGGCCACAGAGCTTGCCCCCGGCATAGCCAAACGCCGATCAGGCATCTCCTGCCCCGGTCAATCTCGCACCGAAATTTCGCCTCCCGGCCAGCGCCATCAGCGTTCGTAATCACACAGACTGGAGACGCCCTGCAGCAACCCGCTAACTGGGCTTGTTGCCCGTATTCTTGGCTTCGACTTCTTCCGTTACTCCCTTAATGGCACCTTTGAATTCGCGAATCCCTTTTCCAAGGCCTCGGCCGAGTTCGGGCAATTTTCCGGGTCCGAAAATGATGAGAACGATAAGCAGAATAAAGAAAAGGTGAGTTGGCTCCAACAATCCATCCATAATGATCCTCCGGGCGTCGAATATCTTTCACGCCGCCTGAGTCATTATACCTCTCCGCATCGCAAAACCGAAGAGAAGCAAAAGATTTTTTCGGCGCGAGGTTGAATAGGGTCTCAGGCCTTCCAAAGCACCGGCGTAGGGTGTAAAATCGCCCCGACTTGGAGTCATTCGAATGGCTTTCTCGCCGCTTCAGAGAACGCGGCTGCTGATTCTCTTGGTTGGCGGATCCAGCCTCTTGGCGCTGCCTTGGGGACACCCTGTCCGGGGCTCGGAGCTGGCGCAACATGCAGATAATCCTCAGAAACCGCCCCACTGGAAGACTTATCACGATCCCTTGGCTCCGTTTGAGTTCAGTTACCCCGACGACTTCCTGCTGGATGCCCACTCAAACGCCAAATTCGGTTTCATTTTCGCTTTGATGAAAAAGCAGAACACGCCCTGGCTGATCGACATTGGTATTGCCGACCGCGCCGACTATGCAACCAATTCTCAATCTCCAATGCCCATGGAGCAATTTGCCATCAAGATAGCCAGGCTCGCCTGCGATGCGGATGGGCCGGAGGGCACCGTTTACTGCCCTGGCATCACTGGCAAGAGGATATTTCGAAACCGCAATGGCCTCGAAGTTGTGGAGTTCTATCTGAAGCAGGTGTATAAGCGTTACGACCCGCCCAAAACCACAGAAAGCCTCGTCGGCCCCGTTGAGGCCGTGCTTCTGCCCACAGTCAGCTCCGGCAAGGTGCTAACCTTCGAGTCGACTGACATGGCCCAACCCGGGATGGTAAGCAGGAAACTCTTAAGGCAGATCGCCGACTCAGTAAGGCTCGCCCATTGAAGGCTGGTTATCCAAGGGAGGGCCGCTTAGGAGTCAGCTGCCGGGGCTTCGCCCTATGCCGATTCTCTGCTCAGGTAGTAATAAAGGGTGGGTGTCACCACCAGTGACAATACGATGGCGATCAGGATGCCGCCGATCACTGCGATGGCCAGCGGCTGAAGCATCTGCGATCCCGCTCCGAGTGCCAGCGCCAGCGGAAGGAATCCGAGCGCGGCGGCGAGCGCCGTCATCACGATGGGCCGCAGCCGGCGCCGCCCCGCCTGCACAATCGCTTCTTTGGCGCTGAAGCCGGCCGCGCGAAACTTCCCGTCCGCATCCAGAATCAGAATTCCGTTCTTGGCCACAATGCCGATCACCATGATCAGCCCCATGAACGACGACAGATTAAAGGTGGTCCCGGTAATATACAGGGCGAACAGCACTCCCGCCGTGGACAGCGTGGCCGAGGCAAGGATGGCGATAGGCGCGGAAAAGCTCTTGAACTCAAAAAGCAGAACCAGGAAGACGAAGATGACGGCCAGAAACAACACCATGACCAGATCCCGGAATGATTTCTGCTGCGTCTCATAGAGGCCGCCGTACGCCACGCGAATGGAAGGCGGCAGGTGAAGGCTGGCCATCACTTTTTTGACCGCCGCGATACCGTGCCCCATGTCCAGGCCTTCCAGGCGCGCCGTGACGGCCACGTAGCGCAACTGGTGGTCCTGCAGGATTTCGATCTGGCCGGGAAGCTCTCTCATCGAGGCCAGCGTCCCCAGGCTGGCCAGCTTTCCTGTGGGGCTGATCAGCAGGGTGTTGCGCATCGAGCTGAGCGATGAACGGTACGCCTGCGGGAAACGAATGCGGAGGGCATAAGGAATGTCATTCACCACCACCGGCTGCGATGCCGTCACGCCGTCCAGCATGGCATCGGCTTCCGTCACGACATTTTGAGGCGTGAAACCCGCTTGAGCTGCCTTCGCCGTGTTCACGTGGAAATCAATGACCGGGCCGCTGGTAGTGGAAGCGATCCCATCATCGATGTCTACGACGGGATGCTTGCCATTCATCTGAATCCTGGCGATGGCATCGGCCACCCGAATGGCCCATTGCTTCAGCAACGGCTCGCTGGGATTGAAAAGCTCAATGTAAATCGGTTGCGGGGCGCTGGTCAGGTCGCCGATCATGTCCTGGAGCTTCTGGGTGAAGTCGACCTCCACAGCGGGTTCCTGCTGGTTGACCTTGCGCCGAATCTCGTCCATGATCTGCCAGACGGTGCGGCTGCGGTGGGTCTTGAGCTTGACGGAAATGTCGCCCGTGTTGGCCTCGGTCACCGCCGCCAGTCCCAACTGCAGCCCGGTGCGCCGCGAGGTGTTTGTTACTTCCGGAACCGAATGAACGATCTTCAGAATGTGCTCGATCATGCGGTTCGTTTCCTGGAGCGAGGCGCCGGGCGGCGTCACGTAATCGAGGATAAAGCTTCCTTCGTCCATTTTCGGCAGCAGGTCAGAGCCGATGCGCTTGTAACAATAATACGAAGTGAAAACAAGGAACACGCCCAGAATCGCCAGCAGCCACGGACGTTCCAGAATGCGGCGAAACCAATGGTCGTAAAAGCCGATGACCCGGCTGATGGTTTTGCCCATCGAGCGCTCTTCCAGCTCCATCATCCGCCGCATATCGGTCTGCCCGGACGCCACCTCTACCGGATCGCCCGGAGGATCGTCCTCCGCCGCATCGGACAAAGCACTAACGGGCACTGCGCCGCCTTCGTCGCCGCTCTTTAAATCCGATTCGGGCCTGGGCTTCTGCCTCAGCAGGTAGAGGCAAAGATTGGGCGTCCAGGTAAGCGCCAGCGTAAGAGAGCAGAAAAGCGCCACGCCCACGGTGACGGCGAGAGCGCGGAAGAAGACCCCTGTCACGCCGGTGATAGCGATCAGGGGCACAAAGACGACGATCGGCGTCAGTGTCGAGCCGATCAAGGGCGTCGTCAGCTCCCTCAACGAGTGCGCAACTGCCTCATAGCGGCCTTCGCCCGCCTCCCGCCGCAAGACAGTATTCTCCACCACCACAATGGCGTCATCGATAATCAGCCCCACCGCCGCCGCCAGCCCGCCCAGCGACATCAGGTTGAAACTCTCGCCCAGCACCTTCAGCGCGATGAAGGTCATCAGAATGCTGATCGGAATCACCATGCCGGCGATGAATGACGATCCCCAGTCCTGCAGGAAAAGCACCAGCACCGCCGAAGCCAGGATGATCCCGATCAGGATCGCGTCGCGCACGCTCTTGATCGATTCCCCCACAATCCACGACTGGTCGTACCAGTTGCTGACCTCGACCCCCGGCGGCAGGGTCTTTTCGATCTTCTTCAACTCCGCCTTGACTTCAGTGGCAACCTGCATGGTATTGCTCTCGCGTTGCCGGTTGATGTTCACCAGCACCGCGGGCTTGTCGTTCGTCGTAGTGATGGTGTAGTTAGGCGCAATCCCCGAGGACACGGTCGCAACGTTCCGCACATAGATAGGAGTGCCGTCAGGAGCATCCTTGATAAAGATATTGGCGATTTCCGGCGGATTGTGGACCTGGCCGCTGATCAAATCGAGGAAGAGCTGGTGATCGCGCGTCAGCAGGCCCGGCGACTGGATCAGGTTGGCGTGGTCCACTGCGTTCAGGATGTCAGAAACGGTGATGTGGGTGACCAGAAGTTTGGCCGGATCGGGCGTGATGTGGAATTCCGGCACATCCATTCCCTGAATCAGAATGCTGCCCACGCCCGGCAGAGCCGTCAGCCGCGGCTTCATCTCATAGGTAGCCAGTTGATAGAGTTCGGCCTGCGGCACCGTCTTCGAGGTCAACCCGTAGCCTAGGATAGGGAAACTGGAAAATTCCAGGCGATGTGTCTGGATGGTGGCCGTCGGCGGCAGCTCAGGACGCACGCGGGCAATCGCTGCGTTGACGCGTTCCAGCGTCTGGAACATATTGACATGCCAACTGAAAAACAGGTCGATTTCCGCCGAGCCGCGGCTGGTGATGGATCTGACGTCCTCGATTCCCAGCACGCTGCCCACCGCCTCCTCGACCGGCCGGGTAATAGTCACCATCATCTGGTCAATGGGCATCACGCCGTTGTCGATCCCGATGATGATGCGGGGGAAATTCGTGGTCGGAAAAACGGCGATGGGGATCGTAAAGGCGAGATAGCCGCCCACCAGCGCCAGGGTGATGATCAGGAAAATGATCGGCTTGGTCTCCCGCGCAAACCAGTACGAGGAAGCGTCCTTCTCGTCCGGCGCGGAAGGCCCGGGAATATCGGGATTTGATTTTGTGCGGTTATCCATCTAGAGCCTGATTCGCACGATAGGCGGACTCTTATGATTTGCTTGCAAAAAGTGCGTCGAATTTTGGTTGCAAGCCTGCAACCTCCACTCAGCAGAAGCCGATGTAGCATCGAAAAAGAATTGCTGACAGGGCACACCGAGCCGCTTGCGAACGCCTCGTCGGTTTCTTTCTCTGTGTCCTCTGAGCCGCGGGCAACGAAGAGTGGAGCGTGGCTGCCTCTCCCTCGTCTCTGTGTTGAGCTTTGGATTTTTCATCAATAAGTCCGCCTAGTATTTCACCATCGTCCCGTCGGGCAGGCCGTAAGCTCCCTGGCCCACAATCAATTCACCAGCCTTCAGCCCGCTGACGATCTGCACTTTGCCTTCCTGCTCGATGCCGGTCTCGACTTTCGTCTGATGAGCGTGGCCCTCAGACCCGATCACCATCACAAAATGCCCGTGACCAGAGTCTGACACCAGTGCCGACTGGGGCACCACGAGCGCATCCTTCACTTTCCTCGCGATGAGGGTCACGTTAGCCGTCAGGCCCGGTTTCAGTTCGCCACCCCGATTCGCCGCCTGAACCCAGACCTGCACCGTGGTGCTGTTCGGGTCGAGCGCCGGACTCACCACGGTGATCTTGCCCGGAACCGGTTTGCTCGTCTCCGACACGGAAATCTCCGCCGGGTCGCCGACTTTCAGCTCCGCCGCTTCTGATGCCGGAATATGCGCCCGCGCCACCACCTGCGACAGATTCATCACCGTCATCAGCGGCGTGCCGGCAGTGGCCATCTCCCCTTCGTAAAGAGGCCGGTCCGTGACCACGCCATCGATAGGACTTCGAATCTCGGAATAGGAAAGCTGGGCCTTTGCGTTCTCATATCTTCCCTTGGCTGCGGCAAGCTGCCCCTGGGCCGCTTTTATCATCGCTTTTTCTTGTACAGAATGGAGCTTCTCGAGCTGCTGTTCAGCAGTCTGCAACTGTGTCTGTGACTGTATCAGTCCGACCTCCGCCATATTCAATTGCTTCCCCGCAAGGGCGCCCTGTTGATACAGTTTCTTGCTGCTGTCATACAACTGCTGGGCGGCTTTGTAGGAGGCCTTCGCGCTCTTCACCGCAGCTTCCGCTTTCTGGATCTGCTCGGGAAGGCTGGCGGCTGACGTTGTCTCGTAATTCGCGAGGGCTTGCTGGTAGGCACCCTCATTTTCAGCAACAGCAGCAGTCAGATCGCTGTTTTCCAGTACGGCCAGCAGTTGCCCCGTGCGCACGGGATCTCCGCGGTTGACATAGAATTTCTGCACCGGGGCGCTGATTTTGGGCACAATCACCGCCTCGTGGAGCGGATAGAGAACGGCTTCGGTCGAAACCTGCTCCTGAATGTCCGACCTTTGCACATGGACCGCCTGGACCGCAACCACGGGTTCGCTTTCCGCAGCTTTTTTCCCTCCGCATCCCGCCATCACCATCAACGCACCCAGCCCCAGCAAGGCCAGCGCGCCAGGCAGGCGCGAGGCAGTTCCTGGCCAAAGTTCGCCCTTGGCAATTTCCGGTCTTCGCGGCGGTGGTACGTTGGGCATGGGTCAAAAACTCCCCGTCAGCGTCTGGAGATAGGCCAGGGCCACGCGGTAGCGCGCCAGTCCGGCCGCGTAACTGTCCTGCGACTGGGTCAAAGTGTTCTGAGCGTTCAGCAGCTCGAGCACCGTGGCGTCTCCAGCCTGGTAACGCAGCGTGTTCAATCTCAAACTCTCCGCCGCCAGATTCGCTGAACTCCGCAGCGTGCTCAGCTCGGATCGAGCGGTACTAGACTCATTATAGTAAGAATACAAGCTCGCCAGCATTTGCCGTTGGGCGTAACTGAGCTCCACCCGCGCCTGATGCCTCTGATATTCGGCCTGGTGCAGCCTGCTGATCATGGCGCCCCAGTGCCACACCGGCACGTTCAGCGATGCCGTCAGAAAGAAGCCGAGGTTGGGAAGCCTTCCCGCTTCCGGTTGCTCGACGTTGATGCTTTGAAGCGCAAAATAGTTCGCCTCGATGCCGTAATCGAGGTCGAGCGAGATCGTAGGCAGAAAGGCGTTTCGCGCGATCGAGACCCCGTATTTAGACTGGCGCAAGGCGGCCACAGCAGCGCGAATTTCCGGATTGTTTACCTCTGCCATTTTCATTGCGTCCGCCAACGTAGGCAGCGGCGGAGTAACGTCCAGATCATCCACTACGTTGAAGTTCTGATTGAAGTTGGGGAAAAGCAGCACCGCCAGGTTCAGGCGCGCGTTTTCCATGGCCAGCTTCGCCTGACGGAAGGCCTGCTGCTGCTGGTTGTATTGAATCTGAAAAGTGATCACGTCGCTGTGCGCGACCTCGCCTCCCTTTTCGAGTTCCTGGCTGACCTTCAGGGACCTTGCGGCCTGATCCAGACCCTGCTGCGCTGTGGCGTAATCGCGCTCGGCCACCACCAGCCCGTAGTAGGCCTGGGTCACCACCACGTTCAGCCCGCGCTGGGCGATCTCCTGCTGCGCGCGGTACATGTCTTCCGCCGCCGTCGCCTGACGGTATCCGGCCAGCGTGAAGGTGTCGGCAGAAAGCGCCTGGTGGAAAACGCCCCACGCCCGGTAAACGTGTACACCGTCGTTGGTAACGAACCGGCCGACCGCCGTCCTGCCATTGCCCTGCGTCAGGAGTTCCTGGGTCGTGTAGTCGGCGGAGGGCAGCAGCGTGGACCGGGCTTGAACCACATTCGCCCGCGCCATCTTCGTGGCTGTCACCGCCGCCTGGAATTGCGGGCTGTATTTCTGTGCGCGCTTCAGCGCATCCTGCAGCGTCAGTGTCAGCGGCGCATTGGCGTCACTCGCAGCAGCGGCTGCGGCCTGCGGCGGACCGGAAAGCTGAGCCGTGGAGATGGTGGAACTCTTGGCGGTGCTGCTGCCGTCTGTTGCTGCGGCAATGCGTCCCGCCGGCCACAGCATCAGCGCCAGTGTAACGCCCGCAAGGCCAATGGCGGCCCACCGGGCGCCCGGTTCTTGAACCCGCGCATTGCTGCGCGACCTGAAAGTGAATGCCATCAATGCCGCCCTCCGCCGTTCGTTCTGACAACAGCCGCTCTGCATGTTCACCTCCCGTTCGATGGATTTTCGCAGGGTCTGTTTCCCTCCCAACGGGGCCTCGGCATCCCCGCCATGAGCCGGTTTAATAGTCATTTTCAACGCAGCGAAGAATCCCGGCACTGATAAGAGTCGCCCAGCGCTTTCACCTTCCACATCTGTCATTCGCTGCTGATTCTGAGCCTCGATATCGCGTGATTCCGAGATCAGCAAGGAGTGGCACTTTGCCCTGATTGAAACTCCGCCAATGTTCTCTACGATCTTAGTGCCCTCAAAAATTTACAAAAGAGCCCCGGTAGGGACTGTATGTGCTTCGTGTAGAGCTTCTTCCGTCTGCGAAGGGTCAGGGTAACCTAATCGCTGGGCTCTTTGCAATGCAAAGCACTTTGGAAATCAAGGAAACCTATAGAACGAACTGATTTTTGCAGCCCGAGTAAGGATGTCGTCGGACATCTTCAGGGCCGCTAGACAGTTTTTCGAATCGCAGTTTCTTGAGCGCGGAGCCTTGGACGGACGTCGGAGCTCGAATCCGGCCCATCCATATGCGCTGGATTCAAGCAGAACAAACGCGAGATTGCGCCGACATGTGAGGACTCCTCTTCGCCACTGACGTGGTCGCACTCTCACGAGTTGTCGTCATCCTCCACATCCACCACATTTGGGGGGCTGACAAGCGGCTGTTCATCCCTTGCGCTCCGCAAAGAGTCCCATCGCAACAAAACATCCTACGTGAACGACGGCTAACAATCCAGCACGAACCAGGCTGATGGCCGGAACACTCACCCGCCGTCCCGTCAAGGATGGTTGCTCAATCCTATTGTCTGCAGCCGCGGAACACGGCCGGATCAGTACATTTTGACTGGCTTCCGGACGGGCGACCCGTCCCGGAGGAACTTCTGGTAGTGCGCTTGTAATTCCGCTTCGAAAGCCCTCACCGCCGACCGATAGCTCATTGTGGGAGCCGGACTTCCAACGGTCCAGTCAACATTGATTTCCCGCGAAGTGGGCGGAATCGAAAGGCTCTGCTGGTGAATTTCGGCTGGCTTCCCATCCACGGTGGCGCTCTTGACCGTGACAAACCAGGGCAAGTGCACGACAATGTGCGCGGGTTTCTGCTGGAAGTCGGTTTCGAGATCCATATGCATCCCGCTGCTGGTGAACGTGCAAGTCATGGCCATTCGACCGAATTCCGTGGGCGCGTTGGAGACCTTGATGGTATCGCCCGGCTTCGTCCAGTCGGGAGAAAGCGCCGAGAGTAAGTGCAGATCGTCCCCTTGTTCGCGAAGGAGCATGTCGCGGAGCAGGGCCACATAGTCGGCCGCGAACCAGCCGTGCGGAGCCAGGTCATTTCCAAAATCCCGCGTGGTCCACGGCAAAGGACCTACTTCCCAGCCCGCATGGGTTGAGGAGGTGTGAACAAGCTCGGCGTAGAGGTCTTTGATCACCTGTTCCTGTTCTCCCATGATGAGCTCGGTTTCTGTATTCTTGAATCCGATGTAATCGTGAAGGAGGCCGGCGTACGTCATCAGTCCTTCGGCGTATTCCTTCCGCACATGCCGCAAGGTGCCCGTTACCAAAGGATTGTCCGGCGAGACAAGCATTTCGGGGTAGAGAACGTTCATGTTGCCCCAATCCTGTCCTCCGGCAATATCAATCCCCGGCGGAATGTAGTCGCCATCCTTCGCGCCGATTTTGTCAAGCAAGCGGAACAAGACCTGATGATAGTTATCGTAGTCCTGCTGAAATTCCCGGACCTGGGCCTGGGTGCCTGCCGCTTTGGCCAGCACGATGGCCTCTTTCAATCCAATGAGCGCCCAGAAGTTGTGTCCCGTCACGTGGGCGGTCTCATGGAACTCATCGTCGTGCGGGTTTCCTGCGGGCATAATGTGCAGCGGATCTTTTGCGCGTGCCTGCTCCAGCCAATGGACCGCCCGCAGAACGTCGGGAAAAACTCTCTGCGCAAAAGCACGGTCATGGGAAAACTGGTAATAGCGTCCAAAAGTCCACAGGGCCTGCCCCCATCCGTCGTACTCGTCTGGCTGGGAAATAAAAAGGCCATTGGGCTTCTGGAACTTCAGGAAAAACGGCAGGCTCTGCCGTACCAGGTTCAGATACCCGGCTTCATCGTAAGCGTTCATGATGTGCGATCCGTCCCTCAGCCAGAAGGCGTGGTATTGCAGATCGTTGACGTGTTGAATGAAGCTGCTGCCCACGCGCTCGCGCGCCATCATGTCGTAAATCAGGTTTGCCTTGAAGGTGTTCGTCACTTCCTTTTCCGGCAGGCTGATTTGAATGCCCTGGCTCAGCTCTTTTTCCCAAAACGCCGCCGTCTGGTTGAAAGCGGTGTCGAAGTTGGAGGATTGGAGCTCTTTGATTGCGGCCCCATTGTCGACTGCGATCGGCCGAACCGGCATCTTGAAAATCAGCGCTTGCGAGCCGCCAGGTTGAAGGTGGATCTCGTACCGCGCCACCAGCACAGGTTGTTCGGGAGAAACCTTGGCTTGCCCGGCCCTGCTGTAGCGGGCGGTCTCCGTCAACCACAGGACCGGTTTGGGAGAAGTGGGAAATTCGTAGACAACCTCGCCGGACCGCGTCGCCAGATTGTCCGTGAATCCATAGACCCAGTGGGGGTTGAAGACGACGCCCGGCTGCGAGTAGTCGCCGGGTTTGGCCCGGACCGCAGGGCGCGGGAAACGATGAGAAACCATGCTGCAAAGGCCATGTTCGCTTTCGCCGCCTGTATATCGGAAGGCAACGCTGAAGTAAGAAGTGAGCTTGCTGGAACCCGTGTTCGTCGCGGTCACGCGGATGAAATCCACCGGATCCGAATTCCCGGTTTGGCTTGCAAGGGCGGCCGCAAATGTTGTCAGGTCATAACGGACGGTTCCGTCCCGATAGGTGTAATGAATGATCGGCAGGTAACCTTTTTCCAGGGTCCGAATTCGCTGTGACGCCGGGCGCGGCGGATTGCCGATCGAAAACATCAGCTCGCCATACCCGGTGTAGAGATATCCCTGGGGCGTGATCTCGGTGCCCATCGCCGCATTCTGTACAGCAATTTCATCCGTCGAGCAGGCAGGGTAACTGAATGGCTCTCCCGGTGTGTCAATCTCCGGATTGACCATCTGTGCCTTAAGGTTAAAGGAAACAAGTGCCAGACTTAATATTAAATACATCGCCGTCGAGCGTTGCATGAGTCCCCCATGTTGATAAGGTCATGTTGTTAGATGCGGTTAAAACAAAAGATGGGCGCAGAGCACTGCCGGAATCCCTTCCCGGTGTTCAGAGCACCGTTTTCGAGCGTCATGACAAGCCCGTTTGTCCTGGCCCGCCGCCTGCTGTCAGGAGTGTTCGTCGTCTTCCAGGTTCAGGACCGCTGAGGGTTTGGCAGCCGACGAGACCCGTTCCCAGGCGCTGGTGCGCCAGTTGTCCACCGAGCTTTTGGAAGGACTCCACGCCGGGAGCGTCATCAGCAGCCGTTCCGAAAAGCCAAACAGGTAGGGTTCATACATCGCACGCAGCTGCTCCAGGGTCTGTTCCGCGGCGCGCGCCTTGCAAAGCGGCGTCCCGCAGGCGCCCAGAATCTCGCGCATTTCAATCAGCACAGCCGCGGCGAAGCGGTCCACGGGAACCAGCCGGGGCGGAATGGCTAGAGCCTGTGCCAGGTCCACCAGTGCATGCCGGCAGATGGCAAAGGTCAATTCCGCCTGCCACCGCAGCGCTCCTTCCGTGTGGGCGATCAGCAGCGCGCAGGCGTCCAGGATGGTGGCCAGCGCCGAAACCCACGACTGGTTGTTGTGCTGCGAGCGGAAG
Source organism: Acidobacteriota bacterium (assembly GCA_021827245.1). The sequence continues at coordinate 13,732 of JAKAWN010000041.1, forward strand.
TAGCAGAGCACCGGATACGACAGGTGGCTCTCCATCAGTTCGGCCGCCCAGCTTTCCCATGCCCGCAGGTAGCTGTCCAGGGCGTCAAGATTCTGTTGCCGGACGTGCCGGCGCAGCAGTTCCGCGGCCGTCGGCGGCGAGCCCGCCCGCGCGTCCAGCAGCGAGATGTTCGCTTCCCTCCGCGAAAACGATCCGTAGAGCACCGGCAGGTATGAAATGACGACCGCCAGGAAGGCAAAGCCCATGCCGGCTTCGGCCACGGTCACAAAGCGCGCAAACGCCGTGTGCGGCGTCACGCCGCCCATGCCCAGCGTAAAAAAGCTGCTGCCGCTCAGGTAGAGCTGCGTCCGGAATGACTGCACCGTTCCCGGATCGCCCATCATCCAGCCCACCGCCCACTGCACCATCCCCAAGCTCAGGATCAGCCCGCCCGCCCACACGCCGAAAAGCGCCAGCACCGAGAGCGGCCCGAACACCCCCAGAAACCCTTCGCGCCGCTTGGTCGAGCGGATGCGCCGCGCGATGGCCAGCCACGGTGTTGCCGTGTACCGGTAGAACGCTCCCGTCAGCCGGTAGCGCCGTGTCACCCGGCGGGGCAGAATGATGGTTTCAAAAGCGTCCCAGAGAATGCCGCCGAGCAGGACGATTCCCAGCAAACCAATGAACGCCGCCACAGATGTTTCCTTTCCCCAAGCCCCTGCGAACCAGATGTCTTAACTCTAGGAGCGAAACCCGGCGAAAGCAACCCGCCCTGGAGCGCGGCGGGCCTTTCCGCCGGCCGCTACGTCCTGAACTGCTCATCCACTTCAATCTGGTAGGCGCTGGCCAGTGCGTTGGTTTCATTCGCCATGCCCACAACGGCCATCAGTTCGGCCATCATGGCGTCGGTCATGCCGGCCTTGCGCGCTCCGGCGGTGTGCGACGCAATGCAGTAGTTGCACTGGTTCGTCACGCTCACCGCCAGGTAGATCATCTCCTTCGTCACTCGGTCCAGCACGCCCGCGGACATGATCTCCTTGATGCTCTGCCACGTCCGCCGCAGCGTCATAGGGTCGTGCGCCAGCGCTTTCCAGAAATTGTTGATCCAATCCGTCTTGCGCGTCGCCATGATGTCGTCATACACGGCCCGCACCTCGGGGCTCGCGTCCTTGTATTCAATCAACCCCAGCGTTGCCATTGCGTCCTCCCTCGCGTTGAATTGAAAAACTCCGCCTCGCATTGTAACGCAGGCCCGAAGCCATTCTTTTCTCTTCGCGCAGAGTGCGATTGCACACCGCCGGCCGGGGGCGTATACTAGCCGGAAGTCCGCACAGCCAAAAACCGCAGTCCGCCGACGCAAGTTGCGGACAACATCGTCGAGGGGAGGAAAACATTCGATGGGTCTGCAAACCAGGCGTATTTTTTCAGCCATTCTGGCGGCTTTTTTCTTCATTCAAACGTCCGTTGCAGTTTCGGGAGCGACTTCCTCGGGAACAGTCGCAAGCGAGACCGAGGCAGCCATTGTCGAGCGCGACCAGAGGGCCGCAGACGCCTTCAAGTCGCCTCCGCCTTTGAAGGAAGTCGAGGGCATGCCTTCGCTCGAGGTTGCAGCTCTGGCCGTAAGATTCAACTACGATCCCAAGGAAGTCGATGCCCATGTTGAATCCCTGAAAAGCTTGAGCAAGCAGCGCGAGAAAGCTTACGCCAAGCAGGCGAAGGCTGCGGATAAGGAGGTGGCAGCCAAGGAAAACCAGCTTTCCAAGCTGCCCACAACGCGCACTGATCCCGAGGTGGTGAAGGAACGGCAGAAAATCCAATGCGAGATCATGAAGATCAAGCAAGGGATGACAGATGAGGCCTACGGTTTCCTGCAGGACCAGATCGCCAGGGACGTGGAAATCTCGCGGCTCAACCTGCTCGCGGGTTGGAAGGAGGCACATCAGCAAATTGAGCAGCAGGTCGCTAACGGCACGGCAAGCACGCGCAAGTTTGGCAACGTGCTTGACATCGGCCACCGCGGCAGCACCAAGCCCTTCGCCGGCCAGCAGAAGGACATTGCGATCGGGCAGAGAGAGATTGAAAACGCGCGGCAGCGCGGCCTCCTTCCGAAGCCCGTCGAAGATCCCGAAGTGACGGCATATGTCACGAAGATGGCTCAGAACATCGCGCGAAACAGCGACCTGCAGGTGCCGCTGCACGTATTTGTTGTTCAACAGGAGGTGCGCAAGGACGGCCGTCCCGTGCTGGGCAAAGACGGACAACCCGAGCAGGTGGCCAACGCCATGGCTCTGCCCGGCGGCTTTATCTTTGTCTTTGCGGGCCTCATCATGTCCGCCCAGAACGAATCTGAGCTGGCCGGCGTCATCGCTCACGAGATCGCCCACGTCACGGCCCGCCACTCCGCGCGCATGTCCAGCCAGGCAAGCAAGTTCGGGCTCCTGCAAATGGCCGCGGTCATCGGACTGTCGCTTTTTGCTCCGGGCCTTTTCCAGGCGGGCAGTTATCTTGCGGCCCAGTTGAACGGCCTGCTCCTGCAGTCCATCATGAACGGCCTGGGCCTGGTCTTCACCATCAACATGCTCGGGGTAAGCCGCGAATCTGAAATTGAGGCCGACCAGCTTGGAATGCAGTACGCGTGGAAAGCGGATTACGACCCGCGGGGCATCATCACGCTGTTCGACTATATGGCCACCAGGAGCGGTTATGCCAGCCGGACCTCTTTCTTTGCCACGCACCCTGCTTTCGGCGACCGAACCCTGAATTCGCTGAAGGAGTATACGGTGCTCAACTCCATTGAGCCCAACCGGCACTACCTGTCGAACACCCGGGAGTTTGACCAGATCCAGGCGAGGCTGAAGAAGGAACTCCACAAAACCAAGGCCCAGATTCAGCACGAGGAAGCCCAAAGGCCCACGCTCCGGCGCGGCGAAGTCACGCCGGAAGGGTGCGCTGCAGTGCTCGCTTCAGAACCTTCTGCCACCAAAGGCAAATAACAGTAGGGGCGCCCCTTGTGGGCGCCCGAGGTTTTCCTGCCCACGCCCAGGGCGGGCACGAGGCCCGCCCCTACGTGCCGCCACGCACGATTTTCCTTGACAATCCGGCCTTCTTATGCTAGCCTACCTAAGTAATGCTGCCCCGAATGGCGCATACGTCGCGCCCTTTGCGATGTGTGCGTCCCAAACAAAAAAGAACCCTCGCCCTCCGGGGGAGAGGGTGGTCGCGCAGCGACCGGGTGAGGGTCCATCGCCGGGTGGCGCATACATCACGTTGTTTGTGATGTGTGCGTACATGACGCCCCTCTGAATAGCTATGACTTGCAAACAGACCAACCGAATCCCATCCCGTCCCGAGTCGCCGCGCCGCCGTGCCGCTGCCCTCAAGAATCTTGAAAAGGCCTGGCAGTCCAGCCGTCGCCACTGGGAATTCACTCCCGCGCGCCGTCGAACCTCCCTCCGAACCATCAAGCTGGCGCAGCGGACCAACCGCCGGCATCCCCGGCCTCTTTCGCCCGCCCAGCGTGAAGCCTGCCGCCGCAACGTCGCCAAAGCCCGTGAGGCGATCAAAGCCCGAGGCCGCTCGCCCGAACACCTGGCCACGCTGCGCGAGACCATCGCGCGAGCCCGCGCCGCCCGCACCCGCAAAGGCATCGAGCGCCAGGCGGCAAAAATCCTCAAGCACGGACTCTTCGCCCGGCGCCTGTGCGGCCCGCTGGCGCCGCTCGGCGAAAATCCGCGCGATTACAAAGCCCTGCACCGGCTGGTCGCCCGCTATCTCGGCCCGCAGAACGCGGAAGAAGAAAAGCTCGCGCACCTGATTGCCGACTCGCTCTGGCGCCAGCATCGAGTCTTTTTCGCCCAGGCCGCCCGGCAGCTTGAGCGGCTGAATTTCTTTCTCAGCAAAGCCCCGCCGATTGAAGAGCCTGACCCCATTGAAACCCGTCTGCGCGCTTACACGCTGCTCGGCGTTCTACTGGACCGCGATGAGTCCCACCGCCGCGCCTGGCGGCTGCTCGGCTCAACCGAGCGCCTGCTGCGCCGCTTTCTCCGCCTGCGCTTCGGCCGCGATCCCAATTTCCAGACCGGCCGCCGCCTCATCGACCCCTTCGCCGGCCAACCCGACGCCGAACGCCTCGAACTCGAATCCCTCACCACCGACCCCGAACTCTTCGACCTCCTCGACGACCCCTACTCGTAGCGCAGGCCTTCACGGCCTGCGGCTCTTGTTCTTGTTTTTGGTTCTGCTTTTGGGTTTTCGTCTCTGGGTTCTCGTCTAACAGGTTGCTGAAAAACGTGTAGCGGCGGCTTTATGCCGCCATACATCGATTGAAAAGGCTGAAGTTATGGCGACCTAAAGTCGCCGCTACGGCTCAGGCTCTGGATTTTTCAGCAACCTGCTAACGCTGCGGCCTTTGCTGTTGACGTTTTATCTTCGATGTCCGGCTCTGATTCATCGGCCCTGTCTTGGCAAAAAACCTAAGAACCGCAGGCCGCAAGGGCCTGCGCTACGGTAACCACAAGGACGCGTCCTGGTCCAGAGGAAGGTTCGCGCGGTCAACCGGCAGCGGGCTGATCCCTCCCGGCGAATAATCGTGCACGCTCGACCATTTCCATTCTTCCGGCCGGCGCACCAGCCCGCGCCTGACCGGGTTCAGGTGAATGTAGGTCACGGCGTCCATGTACTCCCTCACTGTCCGCAAACCATGGTCGTGGAAACGCGGCTGCCAGAGGCGGCTGGTGCCGCTCCTGGCCGCGCCAATCGCGTGCGTGGAGCGCTGCTTGATCATCTGCATGGCGTCGGAAATTCGGATTGGCGGACGCCGACAAAGGATGGCATGCCAGTGGTCGGGCAGAAACACCCAGGCCGTCAGCAGAAAGCCAACCTGCTTCTGGCTGGCCTCGAAGGCGTCAGCCAGCGGCGCAAAATCCTGCTCACCCAGCCGCATTACCGGTTCAGCCTACCGTGAACTTTACCCTTCCCTGGGCAGGAATTTCCTCCCGTTGCAGGTCACAAAAAAGTAGCAGTCAGATTGAACGATTCGGCCCAGCCGTGACACGGCCCGCCATTATCCCATATTCTCAGCCCCGTAGCGCAGGCCTTTACGGCCTGCGGCTCTTTTTGTTGGTGTTTGATGTTCGGTTTATGGTTTTGGGGTCTCCATTTGGCAAAAGCCTAAGAACCGCAGGCCATAAGGGCCTGCCGTTCTCGTCGTTGGTGTTCGGTTTTTGGCTTTAATCCGTGGGTCTCCATTTGCAAAAGCCCAAGGACCGCAGGCCGCAAGGGCCTGCGCTACGGGTGCACCGAGCGGATCGATTACCGCCTTACGCCCCGCCCCGCTTCCGGTGTATATTTGTTCCCGCAAAAAACAAGGCAAAGGGAGGATGAAGCCATCATGACCACCCAGGGCGATGAACTCATCGCACGCTGCAAGGAACACCTCCTTGCCACCCTGCGCACCCTCCCCGAATGGTCCCCCACCGGGGAAGACAAGAGGGCTGATTCATGAACAGGGCGTACTATTCTGACCCAATCGCTGCTTTCCTGAGTACGAGCGTCGAAACGATTCTTGGCCGTTTGGAGATTGGCAATACATTCGCCTCGGAACTAACCCAGCGTGATGCCTGGTTGGAAGAAATTCAGATACTCAAATCGGTTCTGGCGCCCTATCAGGGAGCCATCTATTTTGAATATTCAATCCCCCGGATGGGGCAACGCATTGATGTTGTGCTCCTGATCGGGCCGGCCATTTTTGTTCTCGAGTTCAAAGTGGGCGAAAAAGAATTCCCCGCGCATGCCGTTGATCAAGTCTGGGACTATGCCCTGGACCTGAAGAACTTCCATGAGCCAAGTCATGATTGCTTCATAGCCCCAATCCTCATTGCTACCGAAGCCGACAGCGCCAGCCCACTTGTTGCTGCAACTCTGCGACACGGCGACGTACTTCTTCCTATCAAGAGCAACGTAACCCTGCTCGGTGATGTGATTGAGCAGGTTTTGAGATTTTTCGAAGGTGGCATTATCGACCCCGAACAGTGGGAGGCCGGAAGATATTCTCCCACCCCTACCATTATTGAAGCTGCTTTAGCGCTTTATAGCGGCCACTCAGTTGCCGAAATCTCTCGCAATGATGCAAGTGCCATCAACCTTAGCAGAACGATCGAGTCCATTTCCTCCGTCATCTCCGCTGCAAAGGAAAAATCCTACAAGGCAATCTGTTTTGTGACAGGTGTTCCAGGCGCGGGCAAGACATTGGTCGGTCTCAAAATAGCAACCTCGCACATGGACAAAAACAAAGAGCTTTACAGTGTTTTCCTTTCCGGCAACGGCCCGCTCGTTGCGATCCTGCGTGAAGCGCTGGCGAGGGATAAGATCCGTCGCGAAAAAGAGCGTGCGCGAAAGATCAAGAAAGGCGAGGCAATGAGTGAGGTTAAGGCATTTGTGCAGAACGTTCATCATTTCCGGGACGAGTGCCTTGTGGACACCAATTCTCCGCCCATCGAACACGTGGCGCTGTTTGACGAGGCGCAGCGAGCGTGGAATGCGGAACAGACCTCGAACTTCATGCTGCGGAAAAAACACATCCCGGACTTCAATCAGTCCGAGCCGGAATTCCTGATTTCCTGCCTCAATCGCCATGCGGATTGGGCCGTCATTGTCTGCCTTGTTGGCGGAGGTCAGGAGATCAACACCGGAGAGGCCGGGATCACCGAATGGATTGAATCACTCAACCGCTCGTTTCCGGATTGGCATATTTACATTTCTCCCCGACTTACTGACAGCGAGTACGGCGCGGGAGAAGTCCTGAGGCAGTTGGCCACGCACCCGAATGTCACCCGTATAGAGGAGTTACACCTTGCAGTCTCAATGCGGTCATTTCGCGCCGAGAACGTGTCCTACTTGGTAAAGCAATTGCTGGACCTTAAAGCCGACGAGGTCCATAAGACATGGAAAAATGTGAAAGCAAAATATCCGATAGCCATCACCCGCGACCTGAGCAAGGCAAAACTATGGCTGAGGACGCAAGCAAGGGGAACGGAACGTTATGGAATTGTGGTCTCTTCTCAAGCCCAGCGATTGAAGCCACACGCCATCGATGTAAAAACGCCCGTTGACCCAATCCACTGGTTTCTCGACGGAAAAGAAGACGTGCGTTCCTCATATTACCTTGAGGATGTTGCCACAGAATTCCATGTTCAGGGTCTCGAACTTGATTGGGCATGTGTCACGTGGGACGCTGACTTCAGATACACGGCGAACGGTTGGGAACATTGGTCCTTCTGCGGAGATCGCTGGAATCGTATCAAAAAGCCCGAGCGCCAAAACTATCTCAAGAATGCCTATCGAGTTCTTCTGACGCGTGCCCGGCAGGGGATGGTGATCGTCGTCCCGCCGGGCGACAAGCAGGACATGACACGAGATCAAACCTTTTACGATCCAACCTTTGAGTATCTAAAAGACATTGGGTTTCCAATCCTATAGCCGCTACGCATGCGAATTGCCCCGCCAATTCCATCTCGTCGCAGCACCCACCCCCTAAGCTAGGAGTAGCGCAGGCGTTTACGGCCTGCGGTTTTTGGACTTGGCCCCCCTGTTTTGGTCTTGCCCGCTTGCCTTGTTTTTGATGCTCACGGTTCATAGGCCCGTCCGCGAGAACCTTCGTGCAACGCTGGTCTTGCTTTTAGATGTCTGCAACTCCCTGCCGGCCGGATTCGGTGCAATCCCGGATAAAAAACTAAGAACCGCAGGCCGTAAAGGCCTGCGCTACGGGGCCAAGCGACTCGTTGGCCGGGTGACGGAGGACCATTTTTCCCCCAAAAACCCTAATCCGACCTGAACGACTGAACAATGAGCCGGAGACAACGAAAATCGCCGTGCAGCGGCGCTGTAGGGGCGCCCTTGTGGGCGCCCTGGGCGGGCACAAGGCCCGCCCCTACGGTCAGAACGGAATGGATTACCGCAGATGGCGGAACTGCAAGGCGGGCACGAGGCCCGCCCCTACAACCCGACGGCCGGCGATGACAGATCACCGCGGCAATTCGGGCGGTGGGGAGACCGCCGCACCAATGAAGACCAATCCAAAATCCGGCGATCATAGATCGCCGCTACAGCAAATGCGGCGGTGACCCCATGACTCCCTCAAGCTTTGCCAATCGCGCGGCGGGCAAGGTAGAATAGGTAAGATAAGCGCGGGGCATGCGCTCCGCGGAGGATCATGGGAACATATTTTCAAACCGCACTCGGCAAAGTCATTGGATCAAAGAACGAGCGGGAGCTGAAGCGGCTATCCGCGCGCGTGGAGGAGATCAACGCGCTCGAATCGGAGATGCAGAAGCTGGCCGACGCAGAATTTCCGCGCCGCACCGAGCAGTTGAAAAAGCGCCTGGCGGAGGGCGAAACCCTCGAAGATCTGCTGCCGGAAGCCTTTGCGCTGTGCCGCGAGGCCGGCCGCCGCACGCTGAACATGCGCCATTTTGACGTCCAGCTCGTGGGCGGCATGGTGCTGCACGAAGGCAAGATCGCCGAGATGAAGACTGGCGAAGGCAAAACGCTGGTGGCCACCCTGCCCGTCTATCTGAACGCGCTGGAAGGCAAGGGCGCGCACGTGGTGACGGTGAACGATTACCTGGCCAACCGCGACGCCGCCTGGATGGGCCCGATCTACCGCCTGCTGGGCCTGAGCGTGGGCGTGATCATCCATGACATGGACGACGACGAGCGCCGCATCGCCTACAACTGCGACGTCACTTACGGCACCAACAACGAGTTCGGCTTCGACTACCTGCGCGACAACATGAAGTTTGAGTTGGCCGACTGCGTGCAGCCCGCCCACCATTACGCCATCGTCGACGAGGTGGACTCGATTCTGATTGACGAGGCTAGGACCCCGCTGATCATCTCCGGCGCCTCGGAAGAATCGACGGAAAAGTATTACCGCATCGACAAGGTGATTCCTCACCTGAAGCCGAAAGACGACTTCGAGATCGATGAGAAGCTGCGCACCGTCAGTCTGCTCGAGTCCGGCATCGCCAAGGCGGAAAAACTGCTGGGGCTCGAAAATATGTACGACCCCGCCAACATGGAGTACATCCACCACGTCTACCAGGCGCTGAAAGCGCATGCGCTGTTCCAGCGCGACAAGGATTACGTGGTGAAAGATGGTGAGGTCATCATCGTCGACGAGTTTACCGGACGCCTGATGCCCGGCCGGCGATGGTCCGACGGCCTGCACCAGGCCATCGAGGCCAAAGAAAGCGTCAAGATCGAAAAAGAAAATCAGACGCTCGCCACCATCACTTTCCAGAATTACTTCCGCATGTACGACAAGCTGGCCGGTATGACCGGAACGGCGGAAACCGAAGCGGCTGAGTTTGAAAAGATCTATGAGCTGGAAGTGATTGTCGTCCCTACCAACCGCGAACTGATCCGCTACGAGCACGCGGACGTGGTCTACCGCACGGAACGGGAAAAGTTCAACGCCGTCATCGAAGAGATCAAGGAGTACCACATGCGCGGCCAGCCCGTGCTGGTGGGCACCATCGCCATCGAAAAATCGGAGCGCTTGAGCACACAACTGCGCAAGGCCGGCTTCCTCCCCCAGCGTTTCCAGGACTTGCTGAAAGCCGCGGGCATAGAAACGACCAAGCTGGAGAAGTGGGCCAGAGACCTGGTCTCTCGCCACGCAGCTCTGGTCGATTGGCTGGTCCAGGCCGGCGTGCCGCCTTCTCTGGTGAAGAAAACCCTTAAGGAGAGCCGCTTTCAAGCCCTGGCGACCAGTCCCAACGGCCAGCAGGGCGCTTTCGTCGAAGCTTTGCTCAAACACAAGCACCGGGTGCGCAGGTACTTCCCGCAGGAAGCGCCTGACCTCGATGGCGGGCTGTTCCCTGAGCTGATTAACTTTGTGAGTAGCGCCGAAGGTAACACACTGCAGGTCTTCGATTACCTGGTTCAAATTCAGTGCCGCCCTCAGCGCTTGATCGAGTTCCTCGAAGAACGCGAAATCAAGCACAACATTCTTAACGCCAAACAGCATGATCGCGAGGCTCAGATTGTAGCCCAGGCAGGGCGCGTGGGCGCCGTTACGGTCTCCACCAATATGGCCGGCCGCGGCACCGACATCCTGCTCGGCGGCAATCCGGAATTCATGGCCCGGGAGGAATTCCGCAAGTCCCCCGAGAAATATCGCCAGCAGGGCATAGACCCGGAACCTCCCGAACGTCCGGCTGCGGGCTCCGCGGACGAAATCTACCAGGCCTACGTCAACGCTTACGCGGATTGGCGAAAGCGCTGGACCGAGTTCATCAATCGGTTCAAGAGCACGACCGACGTTGAACATGAACGCGTTATCGACCTTGGCGGATTGCACATACTCGGCACCGAGCGTCACGAGTCGCGCCGCATCGACAATCAGTTGCGCGGGCGCGCCGGCCGCCAGGGCGACCCTGGCTCATCGCGCTTTTATCTCTCGCTTGAAGACGATCTGCTCCGGATTTTTGCCGGCGACCGCATTTCCAAGATCATGCACAAGTTCGGCATGGAAGAGGGCGTGCCGATCGAGTCAAGACTGATCACGAAACGGATCGAGGCAGCCCAGAAGGCCGTTGAAGGCCAGAACTTCGAATCGCGGAAGCACTTGCTGGAATATGACGATGTCATGAACAAGCAACGCGAAACGATTTACGGCCTGCGGCGGCAACTGCTCCAGGGCGACGACCAGAAAGAGTATCTTCTTGATTCGATGGACCGAGTGGT
>JAKAWN010000529.1 GCA_021827245.1 Acidobacteriota bacterium
ACGGTTGTTTTCTTTTCCTCCAGGTACTGAGATGGTTCACTTCCCTGGGTTCGCTCGCGCCCGCCTATGGATTCAGCGGGCCGTGACTGGGTTTTGCCCAGTCGGGTTTCCCCATTCGGACATCCCCGGGTCAATGGGTGCTTCCCCCTCTCCGAGGCTTATCGCAGGTAGCCACGTCCTTCTTCGCTGTCTAGCGCCAAGGCATCCACCGTACGCCCTTAGTAGCTTGACCATAAAATCTGCTCAACACACTTGAGAACAGTGGTTGGTGACTAGCCGTTCCTCTGGCTTGCCACTTGCCACTGCTCTTGTGAGCAGATTCGCCTTCGCTATCTCCGCCCGGATATCCGCCGGGCGGATTGAGCACAAATAGACGCCGCACAATCAGTTGTCAAAGATCGCTGAGTCCCGGAACCAGCCCTTCGAACCTCAACCCTGAAGTCCCAAGCGTTTCCGGCCTCGGTTCCAGCCTCGGCCGCCGGCTCGCGCCCGCAGCTTTCGGATGCTGGATTGGACCTTCGTTCCCGAAAGCCCAATCAAAAACCCGAATTCGCCCGCGCGCATTTCCTCGCGCAGCCACCCACTCGGCTCGCTGGCCGGATCTTTCTTGCAGCTTCTTGACGGGAGGATCGAAACAGGCGGGAAGATTACTTGCGGGCACCCACTTGCCTCAACCCTTTATCCGAAAGCCTTGTTCGTATTGACCTCCTGCCGCCGCCAGCTTCTCTCCCCTCTCAGTTCAGCCAGCAGCCCCTCGGCAACTCCTCATCTTAGATAATCCCCAAACCAAATGCAAGCAAAATTTTTCCAGTGCCAGGCCGTAGAGCCCGCCTTCAGACGGGCATCTTCCCTGAAGCCCGCCGCTACTGCTCGCCCTCGATGATCCTTCGCTCCTCGTCCGTGACGCCGTAAAGCTCGTAAACCAGATTGTCAATTTCGGCGTCGGTCGCGGCGATTTCGCGGTCGAGCCGTAGCGTGGCATGGTCATCTTGACCATGCTGGCCCACGGGCGGGACCCCCGTGCCACTGTGCTTTTTCCTATTCAATTCCAGCATCCGCTCCACCCGCGCCAGCGCCTTGTCGTGCCGGTCATGTCGAGGGAGCGGTCTCACGCGGCCAGCGCGGCAAATTTTTGCCAATCCAAGTGCCGGAAGAGCACCGTGGTAATTAAGTGGATGTTTTCGCCTTGTGCCGTGTCGGGTTCAAAGAGAGTGTCGATGATGGCTCCCAAGATTCCTTCGAAAGCCGCGGGGCCGCACTTGGTGTACTGAAGAATCTTTATTCCTATAAAATCCTTTGAGGGAACGCTCTTCTCAACATAGACGTTCTCAAGGGCGTCGGCGCTTGACCCCGGTGTTGGCGGAACGTCGCCCCTGCCGGCGAGTGGCTCAAAGACGGAGGCCTGGCCTGTATCCCTCAGGCGGAACCTCTGGCGCAGTCGCTTGAGGAACGATGGCTTTTCTTCGAACCGCATAATCAGTGTGTCCGATCCGTCATCGTAGGCGATTGACATCTCGACGCGGGCTAGCCGCTTCATGCGCTGAGGCAGCTCCTTTTCGGCGTACCGGTTGATTTTCTCGAATATTTTCCTAAATCCAACCACCGTCATCCCTGCGAGGGCAGGAGGGCTGACACGGATCCGCATGGCCAGCCAGTCCTCAACTTGTAACGCGATAGACGGGGCTGGCGGCCCGAACGACATGTCCAACACGTCTCCCTTGCGGTCGTAACTGTAGTCCAACTCCCCAAATTTGAACGTTTGAACTATTTGGAAGGCCATATCAAAGACCCCAACATCCGAAATCCGAGCGCAGCCAAATATGCTGTCGCAACATAGCGATCCTCATTGCCAACAAAAACCAGGGCGTCGAGCGGACCTCCGAGCCCTGGAACCTCCTTGCATCTCTTCCGATAGATCCTCCGGGCCGGGTCCCTCCTGCCGAGGTGAATTCCGTCAGACCGTTGGATGGCTTCCCTTACAAGGTCCCGCCGCGGCTCCATCTCGGGATGGTGCGCCGCTATGTGTCGCCAGCATTCATCCGTCAGGATCGCCTGAAACCCCGTCGGGTCCGAGATCGTCTCTTCCATCCCGCTCCAAGCCCTGCCCGCGTCAAACCTAGGACCCTTTCGGACACTCTTAGGATATCCCAGGGGCACGGCAGATTCAAACCTGCGGAGCGCTCGGGTGTTCCCGACCAATGTAGCCGCGTCCCGAAAAACGCCCACGCGCCATATTAGCTTTCTTCAATGGTTTTACGCTCCTCGTCCGTAACGCCGTAAAGCTCGTAAACCAAATTGTCAATTTCGGCGTCGGTGGCGGCGATTTCGCGGTCGAGCCGCAGCGTGGCATGGTCATCTTGACCATGCTGGCCCACGGGCGGGACGCCCGTGCCACTGTGCTTTTTCCTCTTCAACTCCAGCATCCGCTCCACCAGCTCGACCATCTTGTCGTGCCGGTCGCCAGCTAATCAGCCAGCCTGGATTTCCAGGGGAACGGCGTCTCCTGGTCAAAAGTTGACGGGATCCCCCGGCCCCCTGAACGCCATTCCTTCCGAACGTTGGGCCCGCCGGGATCAGGGTACCCGAATCGGATGTCATACAGGTCGTAAAGGCGTTGGAAGAAGTTCGAGAAATGGACCGGGCTAGCCTTTGGGGGAAAGGCCGTCCAAATCTTCGGGCCCGACGGCGTGCAACGATAAATCAGAAGGCCGACGGCTTCGTATCTCATGCCGGGATCAGTGATCGTGTTTCGCCCCGCCAAAGCTAAGAGAACTTCGTAATATCTGCGGATAGCTGGCAAAGGTTCGTCGCGCTCGTCAAAAGAAGCGTCCTGTATATTGCCAACTTCTGACTCTTTACTGAATCTGATCAAATGCAGAAAGCCAAAAACAAACCCCGGATACATCAGGTGAATGTTTGTGCATTCCCCCAGTGCCTCTTCCATGCGATTGGTAAGGTTTCGAAATGCGTTACCTGTGCTCTTCCCGGAAATCCCCAACGCCGGACCTAAACCAGGGACCAGCACCGTAACATCCACGTCCTTGTACTTAATTCCGCCCAAAACCCGGCGCTCGGAAACCTTGGGCGTCCGTAACTCTGGCACAAGCTCGTAAACCAAATTCGTGCTCTTCTTGCTGGAGAAAGCCTGCCGCGGCACGACCCATTCCGGCGGAAAGCCCCCCTCCAAAACCAGGCGGCCTGCGCAGTACGAATGCATCGGCCGAATGTGTCCCTGCGATTGCGTCTTCAACTCGGCGCAAAGGCTCTTAACCCCTCCGGCAATTGAAACGACGCGCGGCGCCTCCTTCATTTGTGCATCCTCCACTTGTGCATCTCTGCGGCCGCGTCCCGCAACCGAGCGCATTCCGTCGCGCTAAGGCCCAACCTGCGCCGTAGGACATGGTGATCTACGAACTCATTGGCAGGCTCCGCCTGCGAACGCCGGATCATTGCGTCCAGGTCCCTAACGATGCGAGCCTCCTCACGCGGCCACGGGATGGGAATCAGCACCCGCTCGGCCTCGGACGGTTCGAGCTTGAGCATGCCGCCGCCCAAGGCGTGTCCCTCAAGCTCGCAGCTTAGTCTCGTTAAGGAGGAATACCAGCCTCCGAGGAATGTATCGGCGCTCCTTGTTTTGCCGAAGTGGACCAAATGGAGTGTGTTAGGCGCAAGCAGATTATAGGTGTTCTTGACCAGCCGAGGATTTTGGCCAGACATATAAGACAGCAGAGCGTCACCTATCCGAACATGCGGCACCGAATACCACGGCACTCGAACTCTGCATTTGAATCTCTTTGGAACGCCCAGCTCTTCTCCATATTTCAGGTAGTCCAGGAGCGTTCGCGGCAGTCGGTCTTTGCTGACAGGCGGAATAGCGAGCAAGTAAGCCTTCTTGCCTTCGTGACTCAGCCTCTCCCAGTCCGCCCTGCGTGCCACAACGCCCTCCGGGTCTCCTAACGAAAGCAGCGCAGGCCGAAGGAAACTCCCAGGGATGCGCCACCGCCGGCGCTCGGCCGCAGACAGATGGAAATAATCGTTGTACCCTGAAACGTAGCCGATGCCCACGTCAGCAACTCCGCCGAGCCTCAGGACGTGTTTTTCTTCGGCCAGCCCCCTGTAGAGTTGGCGGACCTTGGGCGAAAGCAAATAGTGGTGTAGTTTTGTTCGACCGCTGCGAACCGCCTCCAAGTCCACCGGATAGTCGGCGTATTTCTGGCCCTCGGCCTCTTCGATATCATCGAGGACCGCGACGGAAAACCAAGTGCAGGGGTTTTCGGACTTCTCGCAGAGCAGAAGCCCGGTGTCCTCGCTCAACTCGGGGAAAAGCTTCTTG
>JAKAWN010000530.1 GCA_021827245.1 Acidobacteriota bacterium
GAAAGGCAGTGAACAGTGACGAGTGGCGAGTGACGAGCGAGAAAAAGCAGGGGGCGGGTGCCAGAGGTTGGGCGCGTCAGGGCTTCGGGGCGCGCTGGCTGGCGTGCAGAATCGTGAAGCCGACGATTTCCTCGCCTTCGTAGCGAACGATCACGTCGTCGTCGGTCAATTCGCTATCCGTGGCGCGGCTCGGCTTTTTGTAGTTCACGTAGAGCGTGTCGGCCTCGGCGTCGTAGGACATCCACACCAAGCCCTCCCGAGACTCCTTGAGTTTGGGCAGGAGCTTCAGATAGTCCTGAATTTCGGCTACGGGCAAAGTTGCTTTCTCCTTTCGAGCGCCGCCATCCGCCGTGTCAAGAAGGCGGTAATCACGAACCCATCATCCCGCAATTCGCGGTAAACCACAACCAGGCATTTGCCGGACTCGATTTCTTTCGCTGCCAGCAACTCTCCCGCTTTGCCAGCGTAAATCCTCGCCGGATCCGCCACCGTCCTTAACACCTCGGACCGCATACCGCCGAGTTCGGAGTGTTCTTCCGCGATGTGCTCCCAGCGCTCATCCGTCAGCCGGATCGAGACGGCGTTCCGCGAAGTGGCGGTTTCAACCAGACTGCGCTCCCAAGGCATCATCGTGCCAAAAGCAAAACGGGCTTCGAAGGCGCAAGCCCGTCTGCTTCGGCGGTCATACACCACCGCTACAGAACTAATCCCGGCGACGACCGACTCTCCCACGCGGTGATCGCAAGCACCGCTTGCGCCCGCGCCGTACCATGGGCCCTGGAGGGCTTAACGGCCGTGTTGGGGATGGGAACGGGTGTAGCCCCGGCAGCTCTGGCGGCGCGCTTCGCGGCGACGACCGTCAACTGAGGCCAGGAGCATGGGCAACGGGCGAAGCTCGCGCTTCAAGGGATCGAGCATAAGGCCCATGCCCTCAAGGGAAATGCTGCCCAGTAAGTTGCTGTCACCCTCCTCGCCAAAGATGACGGGCGAAGCCGCCTCGTCCCCGTTCAGGCGAAACAGGGCCTGTCCGAGCGACCGCTTGACCTCCGTGCCATCGGCCAGAATGAATGTCTTGGTCCTGCCCCGCTTGATCCCCAACCGGCGCAACACGGACCCCGGAACCACCGAATAGAGCGCTCCAGAGTCAACCAGGAATTTTAATCGCGCCCGGCGCCGCGGCCTCGCGGGGTTCGCCACGCTCACTTGGATGTACGTCAAGCCCATACCGCTCGCTCCGATTGCGAGTCTAATCCCGCCTCGATAGCCAGTCAACCCAGCCGCCCCGCCATCGGCCCGGAAGGGATAACGGTCGCGCTCGGGATAGGAACAGGTGGGCCCGGCCGCGTGCATTGCGCAAGGCGGTGCATGCGCCTCCCTACGCCCGGAATCGACGAGACGGCTACCTTGCGGGTACCCGAGCGTCGTTCCCACCCCCTTTACCTCCTTGCAGCCCTTCGCCGTTTTTGGAACTCCTCGAACTTTCGGTTGAGAGAAAAAGCGTACATAAGGATTGCCTCCACAAAGTCCAATGCGTCCCGTGCGTCAACCTGCTCGATCACGACGTCCAGATCGTGTGCGGCGTCGTTTCCGATTAGGCGAAGCTCGTCGGCCCACACAAGCAGCTTCTGATCAATCTGTCCAGCCTCGCCGAGCTGGACAAGCCGCTCTTTTAAGCTCCCTTTGGTCGCTCCCTGCTCACGGCACAACGCTTCCAGGCATTTTCGGCACATGATCACGCATGGCTCATAGAGCCCCCTGGTGAGCGAGTCTGCGGCCGCCGAGTAACTTCGTGCGACGCTCGTGGGCATCCCCTCTGTCAGGAATTGTCGAGCCGTCGGATATAAGACACGCTCCCCCTGCGGCGCTGAAAACTCGCCCGGTACCTCATAGTGCTCCCGCTCCACAAGGAATACTGACTCGCATCGGCCGCAGGCCGCAGTTGCGTATTCGAAGACCCTGTATGGCGTATCGTCGGGGTCCGCCAGGGGATTCTCTGGCGTGCGTTTCACATAGGTCGCCACCACATGCGCTGCCGCCTGCACATTGCAATGTTCACAGAAAACGTCTACAGTTCTTTCTTCGTTCTTCGGGCTCGCGGGATTTCTCTTCCGACTCATTGCTCGATTACGACCCCCACTCTCTTCGGCGAGCTTTGTTAGGTCTCGCCACCCGCCGCGGGACCAGAGAGTTCGGAAACTTCGGCAATGAAAGCCTGGTCTTCTTCACTCCAGCAGATGATCACCTCATGCTTCGGCGTCGGGCTTGCCTCCCCGCTCGGCAGCCTCCTCCTGGTACTCCCTGACGCGTCCCTTCTGAACAATCCACAGTTTTCCATCAATGTTCCCTTGGCCCAACCCACCGATGAGCGTTCGCACTGCCGCCCGCAGGTCATGATGGCTGGGTTTTCGAGGCAATCGCAATACTGCGAGGCCCGCGCATTCGGAGGGTTTGAAGAGCAGGGGATTGCCGAAATCCAGATCCAGCGTAACCAGGCAGCGTCTCTCGCGACGGCAGATTTCGATCAAATCCTGATCTTCAGCCGAAAAGAGACCTTCGGATTGGACCGTTGCCGCGTCATGGCCCGCCTGCACGAAAAGTTCCACCGCGCGACTCCCAAGGTTCTCATCGAGCTTGAGTTTCATCGGCTGGTTTCAACGGGAATCTCCACGTAACGCTCCCGGGACATTTCCGCCCCGTAGGCAATGCAAGCAAGGATGTCGTCATGGGTGAGGGCTGGGTAGTCTTCGAGCACCTCCTCGACAGTCATCCCGCTGGCCAGAAAGTCCAGGATCAGGGAAACCCAAATCCGGTGGCCACGGATGCAGGGTTTTCCGAAACAAACCTTAGGATTGATCGCAATCCGCGAAAGTAATTCGTCCCGGTTCATGCGCCTTGTTTCCTTTGACCGAACTATACCATAAAAAGCGAAACGGGGTCGCGAAGGGCGAGCCCGTTGGTTGCCGGCTGGAAGCCGGCGCTACATTAATCCCGGCGATGACCCACTCTCCCACGCGGTGCCCCGCGTTTCCGCGGCTCACTTCGCCAAGGGCACTTCAAGCTTGCTGCCGAGGGCCTCGTTCACGATCACCAAATTCCCCTGATCTTCGGAGCGCAATTGCTGGTCGGCATTCAGCAGCTCGATTCCATAGACAGTGCCGTCGGCCGCGATGTCCACATTGAGCTCGTCGCTCAGGTGAAGCGTTTCAACTTGAGCGTTCTTCTCGTGCAGACGAAGGTAGGCCACGTTATGTCGGGGGTCGTAAGTCAACTTCATGCCCAAGCCTCCTGGCGCTCAAAAGTATTTTACCAAAACGGTAATCACCAGCCATTGATTTTCTTCCTCAACTGCGCAGGCCTCCACCTGTTTCGTCGAGTAGCGGCGGCCAAGCCATTCATGGTCGAAAACAAAGTTACGTCGAAAGCCTGTTCTTCCAAACTTGGCCGGGAAGCGTTCGCCTTGCTCGACGGTCGCAATCACTTCAGATTCGGCCGTTCCTCTTTCTCCCATACGCTCGAGCGCGTGCACGTGCAGCCCAACCTTCATGGCTCAGGAACTTAACTCAGAAACCGGCGGGAAGCAAACGAAGACTGAGTGAGACGGTCAGCCTAAGGAACAGCCGGTGAGCGTTGGCGCGCCAAATGAAAAGGGCGGGCCACGGCCCGCCCCTACGGCGACGCGGTGCCGGGCTAAAGCCCGGCGCTACGGCGCGACTGCCAATCGGAAATCACCAATCGTCATTCAAAATACTCCCGGCGACGACCGACTCTCCCACGCGGTTCCCCGCGCAGTACCATAGGCCCTGGAGGGCTTAACGGCCGTGTTCGGGATGGGAACGGGTGTGGCCCCTCCGGTATGATCGCCGGAAAACTTGTTGTAGCGCAGGGCTCGCAGTTCAGCCCTGCGGCATTTCCGGATGGAACATCCGCAACGGCGAAAAGCGGCCATTGCGCTACAAGAACTTTCCTGAATTGTGCAGCGTCTCTCTACTCCGAAGGCGGTTGACCTCCGAGGTTCAACGCTCGGCGGTCAACGGTATGCTGAGCAGAAATTATGGTCAAGCCGAACGGGCGATTAGGACCGGTAAGCTGAACGGGTTACCCCGCTTACACCTCCGGCCTATCAACGCGGTAGTCTTCCGCGGCCCTTCAGAGGGTTCTCGACGGGATATCAGCCCGCCTTTCACCCTTGGGAGATATGATCTTGGGGCGTGCTTCACGCTTAGATGCTTTCAGCGTTTATCACTTCCAGACTTCGCTACCCAGCCGTGCCGCTGGCGCGACAGCTGGGACACAAGAGGTCTGTTCATCCCGGTCCTCTCGTACT
>JAKAWN010000042.1 GCA_021827245.1 Acidobacteriota bacterium
TGTCTAAGTAGTACAGATTATTCGTGATCCCTGGTGCATTCGGAACCCCAAAAATATTGATTGCATTCATGTTTTTGGCTGCGGGATCCCACATCGCCTGCGGAATAATGTTGCCTTGAAATGGTTGCACGGAAACCTGGTTTCCCTGCGCATCAAAGACACGCGTGAACGGATTATAGAGTTGACCACATACATTACCAGCAGCATCTGTGCAGCCTGGCACGTAGAGTTGAGAAAAGTTGCCGTTGTACATTTCTGGCGTGGGAGCTGTCGTGATAGAAGGGCTCGATTGCACCATGCGGGTCCCCTGATAGTCGCCGAAGAAGAATAGCTTGCCCTTCAGGATGGGCCCGCCTATAGAGCCCCCGAACTGATTTCGATTGAAAGGCGTATTAGTTTGTGCGAAGAACGGCCTTGCATCCAGGGCGTTGTTTTCTATGTACTCGAATACGTCTCCGTGGAATTTGTTGGTGCCAGACTTAGTGACAACGTTGATGGCTCCCGTTGCCGTAAATCCATACTCTACGTCATACTTACCGGTTTGGACATCTAGAGCCTCAACGTCGTCAGGAGGCGGAACCAGGCTTATATATGCATTTTGCGGCTCTCGCGTCGGGATACCTTCTATGTACACGCTGTTCGCGTTAGCATCAAGCCCCCCGAAAGATGAGAGTTGCGGATTGAGTTGTGCCGCTGCAGATCCATCCTCATTTCCATTGGTGAAGTAATTCCCACTTCCGGCGCCAGAATTTGCTCCTGGCAAGAGGCTGAGCCCATATAGGGGATTCCGGTCAATGTTAGGGAGATCACTCAAGCGTTGATGGCCAAAATCCCAGGTCTGTGCGGCATTTTCAGTGTTAACGGCAACAGGGTTAGCCTTTACTTGTACGAGGTTACGCACTTGGCCCAACTTCAAGTGAACGTCAAGACGGGCAGCTTGGCCAGCCGTAACCCGAATACCTGTTTCGACGTCGGTATTGAAGCCAGCCATTGTCACTTTAATCGTATAGGTGCCGGGCACAAGATAATTCAAGAGATAACTTCCCGCCGATGTCGACTTCGTACTCGTTACCACGCCTGTCAATTCGCTCGTGGCTTGAACGGTAGCTGAGGGCACCGCAGCGTTGGACGGGTCGTATACATAGCCCGTAATCTGTCCAGTATTTACCTGCGCATGGAGACTCAATGAGACCGTGAAGACAACGGAAAGTATCCATATTCCACAAATGCCTCTTAACTGCACCGACTGACGAAACTCCGTGTTCATAGCCAGTTCTCCCTTCGGTCAAACGGAGTCCTACTGTGCCAAGACGCCCCAAGTGTAGACTCCTTATATCGGCGTTGCGTTTATTATTAACAAGCGCATCGCCATGTCAAGATAAAAGTTCTCTATCATTGTGATCGTTTGTAACATCCCGTAACAAGGAGCCCCGCTGAAAACTTGACTTTACCCCTATTACCATCGAAGAATGTGCCCCTTGAGACCAAGACGCCGAGGTATGCTAGTATTCAGCATCCTGAACACGACCATTTACATTCGCCGACACATTATGCTACTGTCCTTGGGTTGTCAACTTAAAACGCTTGGAGCGTCCAGCCTATCGGACAGACTCTTGGAATGTTAATAATGTCGGATCTACGAACTCCTTCAGTCCCTTCGCTTGAAAGGGGGTTAGCCATCCTCGAGGTTCTTGCGGAATCGAAGAAAGGACTGACGCTCTCTAGCCTCACACAGCACGTGGGACTACCCAAGAGTTCCGTCCACTCCCTGTTGCTGACACTGGAACGCACTGGTTATCTGCACCGAAACGAAATCACCGGTCGGTACCTGTTCGGCACTAAGCTGTTTGAATTGGCCACAAACTCGATCAGGCGATTGAAGTTGACCGAGCAGGCATTGCCATATCTAACGTCCTTAGCGAAAGAGACGGGCTTGACAGTTCACATGGCTATATCAGAACGCGGCACAGCGATCTTAATCGAAAAGATAGATCCACCGGGTTTGATTCGCTTGGCCACTTGGCCCGGTAAACAGATGGACCTGCATTGCACAGGGGTTGGTAAGGCTCTATTGGCTTTTTCGTCCCCGGAAGAAGTGGCCAGCCTCATTCGCAGGGATGGATTGGCGCAGCACAACTCGAACACCCTTTCGTCAGTGAGGCGGCTTCGGCAGGAGTTAGTTCAAATCCGTGAGCAGGGTTATTCCTACGATGACGAGGAAGACGAGATCGGTTTACGTTGTATCGGCGCCCCGATATTTGACCGCATGCGTGCATGCATTGCGGCAATCAGTGTTGCAGGCACAACCGCTCAAATTCATCCTGACAATCTCGATGCCCTGGCTAGAAAGGTGCGCCACGTCGCAGAAACGATCTCATTCCAAATGGGGTTTGTACCGGCACAATCGATTACCTGAGAGAGAAGAGCACCGGGTTTCACAAGACCCTTCTCCGGCGTCCATTCAGCAAAAGGCCATCAGTGGAAGGCCGTTAGCGAGTGTTATATGCAACTTTTCACTTTTCTGCTCCTCAGCGCAAGCATGGCAGAACTTGTCGTGTGCGCTTCAGGGTTGTCGATGTTTCCTCCGTATTCGAGTCCCTTGAGTTGACTATAACGATTATTTCGTTTTGGACATCGCACTGAGGTCTCCCTTACGGTCAGCTCGTAAGCGCCGAGTGATCAGCAATCAACGATATGCAATTCTCTATTAGGCGAGCAGTCCGGAAATCATGCTTCGGAGAAGCGAGTAGCATCTGTGAGGACAGCCTGCCTTGAGGGGAACATATGATACAAAAGCTTCGCAGCGAGAAGTGGTTCGCACCTGACACCGATACGGGGTTTCAACACCGTGCAGCCTTACGTTCCGTTGGATTTACAAAAAGTTCGTTTTCGGGACGACCCGTTATCGGCGTCTGCAATTCTTGGAGCGAACTTAACAACTGCAATGTTCACCTGCGGGTAGTTGCCGATGCCGTAAAACGTGGAGTCTGGGCTGCAGGAGGGATTCCGCTTGAGTTCATGACGATATCTCTCGGCGAAGAACTAACAATGCCGACAACGATGTTATATCGTAACCTGATGGCAATGGATGTTGAAGAGATGATTCGCTCAAACCCCCTGGACGGTGTTGTGCTTCTATGCGGCTGTGATAAGACGACACCTGCTCAATTAATGGGTGCAGCGAGCATGGACATCCCCACCATCATGATTCCTGTTGGTCCAATGCTCAGCGGTCGATGGCGCGGTCAAGAAATAGGTTCTGGGACAGACCTATGGAAATTCTGGGACGAGCGCAGAAGTGGACGATTAAATGACCAAGAATGGGATGAGCTTGAAAGTTGCTATTCACGTAGTCCTGGAACATGTAACACAATGGGCACTGCCTCGACGATGGCCGGCTTAGCTGAGATCCTCGGCATGACTTTACCGAACGGAGCGAGCATCCCCGCTGCCGATTCCCGCCGTTTGGCATGCGCAGAAGCCACCGGACGCCGGATTGTCAAAATGGTCGAAGAAGATTTGCGGCCCTCAAAGATCCTTACCGAACCTGCATTCGAAAATGCCATCCGAGCTCTGGCAGCTTTTGGGGGGTCAACCAACGCGGTGATTCACCTCATTGCTATCGCAGGCCGGCGTGGTATTCGTCTTCCACTTACTCTATTCGACACCCTAGCTCGTTCGACCCCTGTTATGGCCAATCTGCAACCGACGGGAACCTATCTCATGGAAGATTTTTTCTATGCGGGCGGCGTCCAGGCACTCGTAAAAGAAATACTGCCGCTTCTCCACCGAGACACCTTGACCGTCACCGGCAAAACACTCGGACAAAACGCCAGTGAGGCTCGCTGTTACAACTCCGATGTCATTCGTCCTCTGGACCGTCCGGTGCAACCCGAGGTTTCTCTTGCCGTCCTTCACGGCAATCTCGCACCGAACGGAGCCCTTATCAAGTCTTCTGCCGCTACGCCTAGGTTACTCCAACACACCGGGCGCGCCATCGTGTTTGATAGCTACGAAGAAATGCTGAAGCGAGTTGACGACCCTGGTCTCGATGTTGACAGCTCCTGTGTGATGGTCCTCCGGAACGTTGGCCCTATTGGTGGACCGGGGATGCCCGAGTGGGGAATGATTCCCCTGCCCACCAAGTTGATCAAGCGCGGTGCTAAAGACTTGTTGAGAATTAGTGACGCACGGATGAGCGGAACTAGTTTTGGGACTGTAGTACTGCATATTTCGCCCGAGTCAGCCATTGGCGGGCCGCTTGCTGCAATCAAGACAGGGGACATGGTTTGTCTCGATGTACGGAGACGGCGCATTGATGTCTTGATTTCCGATGACGAACTCAAGAAGCGAATGGAGGAGTGGAAGCCAATGCCACGCCGCTTCCGTCGTGGCTATTGCACCATGTACTTAGATCATGTACTCCAAGCACATGAGGGATGTGATTTTGATTTCCTTCGTGCGACGAGCGACGAAGAACCCTACGAACCTCAATTGGGACGAACGTAGCAGTAACCCATTTGGGGTCCGTTCTAGGCTGTAATGCATTACCCGAGCCTCGCTTTGCGTAAGAATGATGCCCGTCGCTCTACCGCTAGATTGGTCGCTGATTGCAATGTGGTTTGTATATTTCGATCTCATTCGAGTGATTGTCAACGCATCTTCAGCGAATACGTCATTAATCTCACAGCCGTCGATCAATATTACATGGATGGTTACTAGCAAATGGACACCAAATACAGGAACTCCGCTCGCATTCTGGCAAAGAACAAAATGTTCATTCCAGGAGGGGTTGTTTCAGTAAACCGCGCGACTCACCCTGAAATTGTATTCACCAGAGGGGTGGGGGAATACATCTGGGATGCCGAGGGCAACCGTTATATCGACTACCATGCGGCCTTTGCTCCTCATATTCTTGGCCACAATGATCCGTACGTTTCCGCTGCTGTGGTGAGCGCTATTGAAAAGAAGCAGAGTTTATTCGGCAGCGGAACAACCGAGTGGGAGGGTCGCCTCGCAGAGCTAATTTGTGAGAATATCCCTTGGGTCGAATCCGTTCAGTTCTTGAATACTGGCAGTGAAGCAACATACCAGGCCTTGCGCCTTGCAAGGGCAGTCACAGGTCGCGATCACATCATCGTGATGCAAGGAGGCTACAATGGCTGGCATAATGACGTCTCCTGCAACCTGATGACGTCTTTGGAGGATTTGGGGCCACGAGTATCGCCGGGTGAATATCCATATATCCCGATCAGTTCGGGCATACCGCTTTGTCATCAGGAATTGGTTCATCCCGTCAACTATAACGATCTTCAATCCATCAAATATGTGTGTGAAAAATATCCAATCGCTGCACTCATTACAGAGCCAATCCTCCAGAACATCGGGATCGTCAAACCAATTCACGGTTATCTCCAAGGTTTGCGAGAGTTGGCAGACCAATTTGGATACCTTCTGATTTTTGATGAAGTCAAGACAGGCTTCCGACATGCTCTTGGTGGGTATGCAAGCATCGCGGGGGTTCATCCGGATATTGTCGTGTACGGCAAGGCACTAGCTAACGGATATCCCATTGCGGCACTTGGCGGAAGAAAAGATCTGATGGAGTTCTTCATACACCCAGAGACCCGGAAAAGGGTGCTGCTGGCCGGGACTTATAATGCGCACCCCGTTCCTGTTCTCGCTGCAATAGCAACGATTGAACGACTCTTGATGAACGGTGGCGAGGTCTACGCTCGTTTGGAGTCGATGGGGATCGCGGTGGAGCAAGGATTGAATGAAATAATATCCAGTCTTCGTCTCCGCGCCGTTGTAGCTAGGCAAGGGTCAGCTTTCTGCCTTTACTTTATGGACCATTGTCCAAGAGATTGGCATGACCTGGCGACCCATCACAACTTTTCTAAGGATGAGAAATTTCGGAGAGGACTGATCGAGCGAGGAATCTACTTTTTCCCTATGGCGACAAAGCAGTGCTCAATTTCCTTTGCCCATAGTTCAAGCGACATTGAGGAAACCTTGCATCATTGTCGGAAAGTGTTATCGGACGCGAAAGAGTAATATTGGTCATATGGTCGGTTATTGCCTGAAGATCAGGTAGACATGATCAGTTATGGACGTTTCAACGAAGTCGGTGGCCACGTCAGCCTCGGTGTGAGTACAGAGAAATTGTATGGGGTGGAAATTCATCCCGTGAGAATGTGACCTAGTTCAATTATTGGTGTGGCTTTTCAGTGATCATAGGTATCATACCGTCGAAACTACATTAGGCTTATGCAAAGCCTAGGCGAGGGGGATAATTGCGTACGACCGCGTGCGTTTCTCGTGCAGTGCGAGGTTTAAAAACCATCGAGCTTACGAATAACTGGTTCCAAATAACTATCTTACCCGAAGTCGGCGCCAAAATTTACGATTTGATTTGGAAACCAACCAGCAGGAATTATTTGTGGCACAATCCGCGAGTTGCGCCACGAAAGTATCCCATCGACTCGAATTTCGACAACTATTGGTGTGGGGGATGGGACGACGCCTTCCCTACGTGCGACGAGTGTGATGTCCATGGCGACCACATCCCGAATCTGGGAGAACTGAGGTCCTTGGAATGGGAAACTGGATTTATAGGTCAGGACGATGGCAGTGCAGTCGCAGAATTGACCGCTTCGGGGCCAATAACGCCAGTGCAAGCAAGGAAGACCGTGATTCTACGGAACGATTCCCCTATCATCCAAGTACGTTATGAGCTCTCAAACATCGGTCCTATGAAATTCGAATTTGTCTGGGGAACGCATCCGGCCATAGATCCCTCCAATTCCGCTAGGTTACTGATCCCAGCAAAGACGGGAATCGTGGACCAATCTTCGGACCCGCGACTAGGTACCGTCGGCCAGCGTTACGAGTGGCCTTACCTTAACGCGGAGGGCAAAAAAACGGACATGAGTCATACGCTAGGAATAGAAGAAAAGCTCTTCTGTCGTCACTTTGCAACAAATCTTCAGCAAGGTTGGTTCGCAGTCGAGGATGGGGATGCGAGCAGTGGCTTCCTTCTCGCATTTCCCCATGATGTCTGTAGTTGTTTACAATTGTGGCTCGTCTACGGTGGTTGGAGGGGCTATCGCCATGTAATCGTTGAGCCGTGGACAAGCCTGCACGTAAATCTAGCCGAAGCCATTCGCAATCAAACGAGCCTAAGCCTTGGTCCCGGCCAGAAGTTTGAGGTGGACATATTTGCGACTGTATATGAGAAGCCACGAACCTGCGTTGAGACTGTTAATATGATTTCCCAAGTGTGGCAACACAAATGACAGAGGGGAACTACTGGGAGCAGGCTTCGCACCGGCCGAAAACGGAGTTTATTAGGGATATTAAAATAGAGGTTCACATTGACGTCGTTATTGTTCAGTCTTAAGGAGGAAACATCATGAAGCTGAAAGACCGCGTGATCGTGACAACTGGTTCGGGTCAAGGAATCGGTCGCGCATCAGCAATAGAATTTGCAAAAGAAGGGGCTCGGGTTATCGTTGCTGACATCGACCCTAAAAAGGCGGATGAGACGGTGGAACAAATCGAGTCAAGCGGTGGAAATGCCATCGCAGTGTCGACTGATGTCTCCGACGCTGACGCCGTAAAAAATCTGCTGGCCGTAACCATAGAGAGATTCTCGCGCGTAGATGTGCTCTTCAACAACGCAGCCATTCAAATCAGTAAAACGGTCGTAGACACTTCCGTTGACGAATGGAATCGCCAACTCGCCGTTAACCTGGGTGGCGTCTTCCTCTGCTCAAAATTCTTCATGCCCGAGCTTCGTAAAACCCGGGGCGTAATCATCAACATGTCGTCAGTCAATGGATTCTTTGTTGAACCGATGTGCGCAGGTTACTGTGCCACAAAGGCTGCGATCATTGGCCTTACCAAGGCAATGGCCATCGATCACGGAAAGGATGGTATCCGGGTAAACTGCATCTGCCCCGGTTATATCGATGCTGGCTTGGCCGCAAGTTACTTCGAGGCTCAGCCGGATCCCGTTTCGGCGAGGAGGAATGCCGGGAAGCTTCACGCCCTTGGCCGTATCGGCCGCCCCGAAGAGATCGGGCGGTTAGCCGTCTTCTTGGCAAGTGATGACGCGGGTTTCATGACGGGGTCAGCCGTAGTTGTGGATGGAGGCTTCGGATCCGGATTACCACAATCTGGTTGAATGCTTCTTCTCCTCGGCCCAGACACATCATTTGCCACTCTAGGGGCTCGACTTGGCTTCATCCAGCGAAAATATACTCTCACAATACGTGCTGTACATCGGGTTGTGGCAGGAACGGCGAATAGTCATGCTCCTCCGGCAAAGCCGGAGGCTTCACGGTTGCCGGCCCCTCAAAGGGGCCTAATCGCAACCGATCAAAGTCAAAACCCGGCCACCCGTCACGTTGAAGAGTAATCGGCAAAAGCGCAAGCAGCTTGGGTGAAGCGCACTGCCGGAAATGTCAAACTTCTACTGCCACCCCGGCAGAGCCGGGGGATCTCCTTTCCGCATTAGCTTGCCCATTCCGGAAACGCAGCCATGGCGTCTAGATAGTTGTGGACTTTGTCCGTGTGGGCATCTTCCTGCCAGCCGCCGCAACCAGCCTTCAGAGAGCTGTCACGCGGGCACCCGTTGTCCTTGGTAGCATACAGTCCGTAATTGAGAGCCTGCCAGGCAAGGCCCTTGAACTCCTGTAGGCCGGTGACGGACGAATACATAGAGAGAACCGCGCCGTATGTCGAGAGCGCCCCTCCCCATGGGTTCATGTCGTAGGTCTGCTCGCCGCATACGGGCACGCCATGCCTGATGCTTGTGAAATTCCGGACCACAAACTCAATCAAAGCCTTGGAATGTGGCTGCCAGTCAGGGTCGAGGGCATCCTTCTTCTCCAGAAGATAGCGGGCCAAGTTGTTCGGTGACCAAGAATTGCGATTGTCCAGTTCCTGGTGGTCCTCGAAGAACTGCACCCACAATGCGCCGCCTTCGGCGAGACTGGGGATCTGGTAGTCATTGATCCATGTCCATAATCTTTGGCGAGGCTCCCGAAACTCCCCGTGGCCGTGCTCCAAAAGTTTGTCGAACAGGCGCAGGATGAATGACATGTTTGCCGAGACGGGGCCGCGCCCCGCGCCCGTGCGGTAGTCCACGCGAAACGGCCACGGCGAACTATCCTTCGTCCCGGGTCCCATATTAGCCGCAAGATCCCGCCCGTTTTGCAACGCCTGGTTTAAGTATCTATCGTCTTTGGTCTCTTCGTACAGAAGCATCAAGGCATAACCTGCGATCCCGCCCTTATCCGGTTCGGTCTCGTACGGATGGTCGTCTTGGCAACCGCAGTCAGGTGGCTGCGGGAAACGCTCGCGCCAGCCAGTCGAGCGTGTAAACCGTGGCCACTTGCCTGTGTTCGGCGTAAGGCTGTCCCGTACTAGGTAATCACCCATGTAGCGCGCAACCTGAAGCCACTTAGGATTCCGGGCACCACGGGATCTGTAGTATTTTAGATAGGAGATAATGCCCATCCCGTTCTGCATTGAAGGGATGAAATCCTTCCTTCTTTCAATGGGCTGGAAATTGCCATCCATAAAGGTCATGCAGATAAACCGCGGGTAACCATGTTCCATGGGGCATTTCAGGTACCAATTCATTTCGCGGTCGATGGCGTTGCCCCATGATGTCCACGGTAACAACACGCCATGCAGATCGTACCGGGCTTCATGGTTTCCAATCATTACACCCGAAACCTGCCGGTGAGGCCCAACCGGCGGTGCAAGGGGATTAGCTCGGGGTTTAGGAACAGGGCTATCTAAACCTAAGGAAGCAGATTTTGCTACGAATGCTCCGGCGACCGAGCACAACAGATCGCGACGCGTGAACCCGTCAGGTAGCACGATGTTTTTCCCTCCTAATCTTCGTCTCAAGCATGTGTACTTCGTTTTCACTAAAGCGAACCATTCGGCATTATATTGTCAACATCGTCCGCATGTTCATTGAGGGTACAGTCGGTTCGGGGCACGCCGGACTTCCCCAGCAACAGATGCAATCCTCGCCCACCTTCTATCTTAGCCGTCGACAATTAAAAAGAGTCTTTATCATCTCGCACAATTGCATACTTCTATCGCTCCGCAAGTTACATGTCAAGAGAAGATGACAGGAAGAATAACAAACTCTCGATCAGTTAATGGGTTTGTCGAGCGGCTGAGGCGATGACGTCCTGAGCAACCCAGGATGGAAACCACCCTTCCATAGCTGCTATTCTGAAAATGTTGATTACGGCTGACTGCCGGGAAATGCTGCATCCATACTTTCTCTATGGATGCTGCTAATGGAAGAAATTGATAACCTATAAGTAATGAATGTGCGATTCTTCAATATGCAGAGTCTGAAACTGGTATCTTAATCGACGGTCCGGATGAGAGCTTAACCCGCGACGTCAGTTCGCAAAAGTCACAAGAAATGGCATCGTGTGTGGACATCACTTGCCAAAAAGAACCGAGGCGAATCACTAACGACCCGTATCAGAAATATTGCGAATGTTGAAAATTCCGTATACTCAACATACCACTTTTTTTGATTCGAAGAAGGGGAGATGCCCAGTCAATCATTCGTGCAAATATGAACAATAGTATCTCGCGCAGAGAAGAAATCGTATCTTTGTTATCACACCGCGGCAGTTTATCCATCGACGAACTGGCGAACCGCCTAAAGGTATCCACCATGACCATTCGTCGTGACCTCCATAAGTTAACACAAGCGGAGAAAATCATTCGGACGCCGGGAGGAGCTACCCTTAGCAGAACAATAACTTTTGAAAGAAACTTTGCTGAGCGACTCCATAGAATGTCTGAGGCCAAAGACAAGATAGGTCGTGTCGCAGCGTCGCTCGTTGGGGAAGGAGAATCTATCGTGCTCGATTCAGGAACTACGACCTTGGCGCTAGCACATCACCTACGCACGAGAAGCGACATAGTTGTAATTACATTTTCATTAGCAGTTCTAGATGATTTCACTGCCTGTCGCCTAGAGCTTACGGGGGGGCAGTACCGTCGTAGCAGCATGGACCTGATCGGGCACCGAGTGAGTGGGGCCTTGTCGCGTGTACACGCAAACAAGGTTTTCTTTGGCGCCGCCGCATTGTCATTCAAGAAAGGCGTTATGGTTAATGATCAGGAAGTCCCTATCAACTTGCTGGACGCAGCTGCAGAGCGCGTACTTCTCATCGACAGCAGCAAAATTGACAGCGAAGCCCTCTATCACATCTGCCCCATAGATTACTGCAGCCTCGTAATTACTGATGTAGGTATCAATGCCAGTGCTCTGCGAAAGCTTCAAAAGTCTACAAAAGTCATCGTGGCGGAGTGAACACTCTCGATTTGACCTTGTCGGATGCCGTCGGGACGTCTGTCTCAGAGGCGCCATCGTAGGTCTGCCCCGCTAGCATCCCGCACCGCCGACAACGATCCATCGTGCAATTTGCGATGCGGCTTTGCCGGTGTACAGGCTGAACTTTGTTTAGCGGGTCAAATATCTCGGTATTGGTAGAGGAATGCCCCTGGGCAGTCCTCCAAATCTGGCCAATGATCGTCAACTGAAAACTGCCCAGCGGAATCAAACTCCGGGACATTCTCTCCGGCGCGAGGTTCGTACTTTAGCTCCTTGAATGAGACACTAGAACAGATCAAGTCAAGCGGGGGAATCTCCGCCCCCGCCGCCGTCGCGACTGACCTTTTCACACATTGGTGTCAGCATAAGCGAAAAAGGGAGCCAATATGATCAGGCTGAAAGGGGGCTGGTCTAGGGCGTCCTCATCTGCGGACAGCAGGTAAAAACCCAACATTAGGCTCTGGAAATTTCTTCATGGCCCGATCATCCCGACCGTGTTCGTCGCCGAGACGCGTCGTTGGAAAGAATCTTCCTTGCGAATGTCCCGCCACAATCGTCATCAGTCACTTTTTGCTCTGTGAAGAAATTCCGCGAGCGGGTCTCCGCCAAGCCGGTAAGTGTGAGTCGAGTCACGCTGCGCGTCGCGATCGCGGGCGCGAACAGGGATGTGCTAATGGCGCGTCAGAATCCTGCAGGCATTCTCTGCCTTCTGATGCACCACGGTCCGGCGTGTGGTCAGACAGTGCTGGCATTTCGTCTAGACCAGTCTCAAGTTCCATTGGTTTCACTCCGCTCTCCGACACACTTCCGGAGATCCATATCTCAAAACAGAGACTGAAACGGTTCGAAGCCGTCCGGCTTGTTCGCGAGCAGCGTGAAACTGGCAGGCAGCAACTCGCCTTCCATGCCCGGCCGTTCGTGCTCTGCAGTCTTCCCTTACGGAGACCCCCGCGAGACCAGACTTCCCACACCCGTCGCAACGGCAAATTCTTTCTCCAGGTCATCGGCCACCCTCAGTTTGGGCTTCCCTACGGTCAGGACAGGCTGATTCTAATCTACGCATCATAGAGAATGCCTATCAGAGCTGGATTTCCAGAGAAGAGAGCAAGTTGGATGATCCCACAGAAAAGCTTGGAGAACATCAGGAGGCTGCACGGCGTGCGATCACGAGCTGCCAACGGGCATTGGCCCGGATCAAAGAAGGAATCGATGTCATTGAAACAGAACCGGAAGCCGAAGAAGCTTTTCGTTTTGCCAATCGAGCCATGTGGCAACAACGAATTCGTTCCACTTACTCTCGAAAAAAGCGCAAGAAGGAACTCCAGGAAGGAGAGAGTCCGGACACGTTTGACACTCCTGACAATCGAAGCTGGCGTCTGTTTCAGCTTGCATTCATTCTCCTGAACCTGCCAAGTGTAACTAATCTTCATCATCCCGACAGAAGTCATGAAACGGACGCAGTTGCTGATTTGCTCTGGTTCGCGACGGCAGGCGGAAAAACGGAAGCCTATCTTGGTTTGACTGCCTACGTGATGGCGCTAAGGCGCCGGCAAGGTGATATTGAGGGACACGAGGGAGACCACGGTGTCGCCGTTTTGATGCGTTATACCCTGCGATTGCTGACACTTCAGCAATTCCAGAGAGCTGCGACTCTGCTATGTGCCTGTGAAGTGATTCGCCGCGGCGATGTGAAGACGTGGGGCACAACACCCTTCCGGCTCGGATTGTGGGTGGGACAGAAGTCGACGCCCAACACCATAAAACAGGCTGCAGAAAGCCTACGACAGACGCGGACCGGAGGTCGGCCGCTGGCGACTGGAACCGCGTACCAAATCACATCCTGCCCATGGTGCGGTACGGAGATCAAAGAGAACAACCTCAAGGTTTACGAGGCACCCGGCGATATCGGGAGAGTTGCCACATACTGTGGTGATCCCTTGGGGATGTGTGAGTTTTCAGAGGCGAAGTCCGCCAAAGAAGGCCTGCCGGTCATGGTGGTGGACGAGGAAATTTACCGACGTCCACCTTCGCTCCTGATCGCCACAGTCGACAAGTTCGCCCAAATGCCTTGGAGGGGCGAAGTCCAAATGCTTTTCGGCAAGGTAGATGGATTTTGTCCCAGGCATGGGTTTACTTCGCCGGAAGTCGATGATGCAAAATCGCATCCGGCCCGAGGTGGACTGCCTGCCGTTAAGCGGCTTTCTCAAAATCCGCTCCGACCTCCTGACCTTATCATCCAGGACGAGCTTCATCTCATCAGCGGTCCTCTTGGATCTATGGTTGGATTGTATGAAACGGCTGTGGATGAACTCTGCAGTTGGGATGTCGATGGCAAGAAGGTTCGCCCAAAGGTCATCGCTTCGACAGCCACCATCCGCAGAGCCCCGGATCAGGTTAGAAAGCTCTTCCTGAGGAAGTTGGAAGTGTTTCCGCCTCAGGGCACCGGAATAGCTGAAAATTTCTTTTCGATTCGCAGAGATCCGAGTTCAGAATATCCCGGCCGACATTATCTTGGAATCTGCGCCTTTGGAAGAAGGTATCCAGTAACCCTTATCCGGGTTTATGTGGCCTTCATGGCGGCAGCCCAGGCACTTTACAACAAGTACGATCGGCTGGTTGACCCATGGATGACTCTCGCCGGCTATTTCAACTCAATCCGTGAACTTGCTGGGACGCGCCGCCTGGTGGGTGACGACATCCGGGCACGATTGCGGGACGCTGACAAGAGGGGACTTGCCAAACGACTGATCAAGCTTGGGCTTGTCGAGGAATTGACATCGCGGAAATCGGGCACGGATATACCCAAAATTCTTGAACGTCTGGAAAGCCCTTTTGACAAGACCTTGGAGGCACAGCGAAAAGCAGAGCGGGCGGAAGGAAAACAACCGACCACTCTAGATCCATACGACGTGATACTCGCCACCAACATGATTTCGGTTGGCGTGGATATTGACCGTTTGGGCCTTATGGTGGTTGCCGGCCAGCCGAAAGGAACCTCCGAGTATATCCAGGCCACCAGCCGGGTAGGCCGAGTTGCCAGTGGGCCAGGATTGGTGTGTGCCGTTTACAACTGGGCTCGTCCGCGGGACTTGTCACACTACGAAACTTTTGAGCATTACCACGATACTTTTTATAAGCAT
Source organism: Acidobacteriota bacterium (assembly GCA_021827245.1). The sequence goes on from JAKAWN010000042.1 coordinate 14,527, forward strand.
GTTGAAGCTCTGTCGGTCACCCCATTTTCTCCGCGGGCTCTCGACCGAGGCTTGTCTGGAGTCCTCGTAGGCCTGATGCGTCTGTGGGAGGAAAGGCTAAATTCCAACCGGGGAGCCGGTGACTTGCAGGATGCTGATCCATTGATGCAGGACATTTTTGAGAGAATCCAGCGCCGGGCAGAGAATGCCACCGGCGATACCACGATCAGAAAACTCGTGGTCGACATGCTTCAGCAACGGCGCGACTCATGGTTGAGCAGGATTCGTAATGCGACTGATTATCGCTTGGGATACCAAGATGAAGCTCGGGCGGTGGTCGGCCTGTTGGACAAGGCTGGCAGAGGCAATTGGGATCTCTTTACTTGCCTGAATTCGTTACGCGATGTTGAAGGAACCGTTGACCTCCTTCTTGATCCCAACGCTTCCGGCCTGCGCGCCGATTGAAAGGTACAATGCCGAAGAGCGCTTAAATGGAGATGGAATGAACGAACTCGGAGATATTCGGCCAAGCCAATTGATTTTTACCTTTGGCGTTGGATCTCTACTGGACCTTCCGAATATTTCAGCCCTGGTAATGGGCTTGGATGATTGGGATACGCGGTACTGCCGTGAAATTGTTGAGGATCGCCTCCTGGTTGCGCTGCAACGGCAGGTCGGCGCACAACTGTCTAAGCTTTACCTGCCGCCCCTTCAGTTTGAGGATGTGGGGGCGGGACCTGCAGCACAGCCTATCGGAGTGCCTGTTTGTCCTTTTCCAAGATGGCTGCGTTGTCCGTTTTGCGATACTCTCGCGACGATTGATTCCGGAGTCTTCAAACTTCGACAGGACCCCTACCGGCCCGACAAGACCCGATATGTGCACACAGGATGCACAAGAGCCAACGATCCAGATGCACTTCCTGTCCGATTTTTGATCGCTTGTCGCGACGGACATCTAAGTGACTTCCCTTGGATTGATTACGTTCATGCCGGGGTCGTCCCCTGTAAGCCGGCGCGACTAACTCTGCGCGAGTATGGGGCTTCAGGGGATGCCTCAGATGTCATTGTGAAGTGTCTCGAGTGCGGGAAAGACAAACGTATGGGAGAAGCCTTTGACAAAGATTCTGGTGGTAATTTCAAGTGCCCCGCGCATCACCCGCATTTAAGGACAATCGAACAGGACGGATGCAATGAGACAGCAAGAACCATTCTTCTGGGAGCGTCAAACAGTTGGTTCCCACAAGTTATGTCCGCCCTCTCTATTCCGCGGGCCGGCGACAGACTGACAAAGCTTGTTGAAGAACGATGGGCAGACCTGAAGGATATCCCCTCGATTGATGTAGTCCGTTACGCAACCGCACCATCTCGCATGCCTGTCTTTGCTGAATTCACGCCGGAAGAGATTTGGGATTCGATACTCGACAAACGAAAGCGCGACAGCCAGCCACCAAGTGTCGGGAGCGATGACTTAAAAAGTCCGGAATGGGAAGCCCTGTCGGCAGCAGACTCCGCGAGCCAATCTTCCGACTTCAAATTGCAAAAGGTCGATCCTCCATTAGGGTTTGAGACCTACTTCGAGGACACAGTTCTGGTGGAGCGCATTCGAGAAGTCCGTGCCTTACTGGGATTTAATCGGATCGAATCTAATGGGGATTTCGCGGACGCGACCACTTTAACCGATGGCAGGCGATCCCCACTTTCCAGGTCGGACCCGACTTGGCTCCCTGCGGCAGAGGTCAGAGGAGAAGGCATTTTCATAAGGCTTAGAGAAAAGGTGGTTGACTCCTGGGAGTCAAAGCCCGAAGTGGGACAATTGGCAACTCAGTTTTTCGCGTCGCACTTCGCGTGGAGGAAGTTACGGAAAATTCGGCCTGAAAGAGACGGCTTTCCAGGCATGAGATACATTCTTCTCCATTCATTGGCCCATGCCCTTATGCGCCAAATCGTTCTTGACTGTGGGTACACCGCCGCCAGCGTACGGGAGAGAATTTACTGCAGACCACCAGCAGACCCGCACGGTTCAATGGCGGGGTTCCTTATCTACACGTCAGCCACCGACAGTGAGGGAACTTTAGGTGGACTGGTAGACTTGGGGAAGCCAATATCGCTTGGCCGAAACATGCAGCAAGCCCTGGAAAATCTCAGAATCTGCACCTCCGATCCATTGTGTGCTGAACACCTGCCATCCAACGACGGGCGGAGTATTCACGGTGCCAGTTGCCATGCCTGCTTGTTCGCTCCGGAGACGTCCTGCGAAAGAGGTAATCGATATTTGGACCGCTCCTGCCTGGTTTCTACCATATCACTAAAAGCCACCGCTTTTTTCGAGGTGTAGGAGTATGGTGCCCACGAAAAGATTCGTTGAGAGCGCTTTGGCCATCAGAAAGCGGTCAACAACATCTGTCTGGGAGGGTACGTGCACAGCTTTGTGTTCCTGCATGGATAGCGACACAAGGCGTGAAGTGTTGGCGAAACCTCCCCCTTCTGCCAACAACGATGTAGTTTTTCTCATCGAGTCCCTGATCTCAGAGCACGAGAAGAATATGTCTTGGCGTGAAATGGGACTTTGCCTGACTTCCGTTGGAGCAACCTACAACGTTCTAGAGGACAAGGGCAAGCCAGAGGTCATCTGGAGCGGCCCGTCAACAGAAATCATGCCCGTGAGGAGGATAGACCAGATTCTTTACGATCTGATAACTAGCGCCCGGCAGCACATCCTGCTGGTCACGTTTGCAGCGACGAAGATCGGCACGCTTTGTGACGGCCTATCGTTAGCGGCTCGGAATGGAGTGAAGGTCGAACTTGTTCTTGAAAGTGAAAGCGAATCTGATGGGCAGCTTAGCGTTGATGCGAGATCGGCATTTTCGGAAGAACTCGCGAGTGCAGCAAGCATTTACCATTGGCCAATTTCGAAACGAGAGAGGAATGATTGGGGAAGGCCAGGAAAACTTCATGCGAAGTGCGCAGTGATTGACGATGCCGCTATCATTTCGAGTGCTAATCTGACGGGCGATGCCTTCAACAGAAATATGGAATTGGGTGTTCTTTTCCGGGGTGGAGAGGTGCCACAGAAGATTTTGCAGCATTTTAGAAGTCTAATTGCATCCGAAATTCTCAGTCGTACCGTTTAAGTTTTCTTGGTAAGTTTGGGATCTTCCTCTGATAACCCATTGAGGCAAATGTCGTTTGCTGCCAACTGTGCACTTTTTCAATTTTTAATTTTCTATTTCTACTTTGAGAAAGCCCGCTGGTTCTAAGCCATTATAAAATCGCAGTCGCGCTACCGGGCCGGGACCCCTTTTTTTGAGCTCGCCTGCAAAGTGCCACGTAGGGCGTGACATCCAAAGCCAACCGCTTGGGCCGGATCGAACCGATGCAACTTGGCGGCGAATCCACTTTCCGCTGTTGAGCGCTTGGGCTCCCGCATGGAAGACAACCGCTGCAGCCCCTGCAGCGTCGCGACCGTTCATTTCGCCACAGCACATTGTTCCCGTTAGCCTGAACAGCGAATATTTCGTGAACATATCTCTTGACATACTTACTTAGCGTCAAGTAAGATATTGACATGAAGAAAAACCCCCACGCGACGGCTTTAGGGAAGCTTGGCGGCAAGGCACGAGTACGCAAGACCACAGCGGAAGAGCGCAAGGCCTGGGCTCGCCTTGGCGGGTTGGCCCGCGCCAAGAGCCATTCCAAACAGCAACTCACAAAATGGGCAAAGATGGGCGGACGCCCTCCCAAGAAAGGTTAGGCAAACCACATGAAACGTGCGGCTATCTACGCCAGGGTCAGCACTCACAATGGGCAGAATCCCGAAATGCAGCTCAATGAGGTTCGGGCTTACTGCGAGCGGCGCCAGTGGGCGATTGCCGGAGAATACGTTGACACGGGAATCAGTGGCTCGAAAGAGCATCGGCCGGCGCTGGACCGGCTGCTCGTGGATTGCCGCAGGCGAAGAGTCGACGCTGTAGTCGTATACCGTTACGATCGCTTTGCGCGCAGTGTGCGCCAGCTGGTTAATGCGCTGGAGGAGTTCCGTTCCCTGGGGATCGACTTTGTGAGCTTGCACGAGGGAGTGGACACTTCAACGCCGAACGGGCGCTTGGTCTTCGGCATCTTTGCCTCGATTGCGGAGTTTGAAAGGGAGCTAATCCGAGACCGGGTGCGGTCAGGCCTCGCAGCGGCGAAAGCAAGAGGCAAGCAGTTAGGCCGACCGCGGGTGGCTGTTGACGAGTTGAAGATAGCTGAACTGCGTTCCGAGGGCCGAGGCTGGAAAGCGATTGCCGCCGAGTTGGGAGTTGGCGTGGGGACCGTGCTTCGCGCCGCTGAGCAGTCAGACCTAAGGGTTCAAAAAACCTCTCTAAATCCCCTCTCATAAGTACCGTGTTTTCAGTACGCAATTTGCCTGTTTCGTGGGTTCAGCAAACAAGTGTTTATTGAACACAAAAACCTCTCAGCAACCTCAAAGGGTACATATCCGGTTAGCTTGGTGATTCCGATGAAGGTGGTCAGTGATTCCGATTTGATCCCGGTCACTTGTTCCGACGCGAAGGCGGTCAGGGTCGGAGCGAAGCGACGCTAGCGCTTTTATGGTGCTTGAAGTGACCGGGATGGGTCAACTGGAATCTGATTTGGGTTTCATTTTTGTCCTTTCCTGTTGATCTCGATCAGCCGCCGGCGCGGTGGGAATGTGGGTCCCGACTGGGTCGGGATCCAAGCCCGGTGGGAAGAGGGGGAAACTTGGTTTTTGAGTTTCCCACGCTTTCCACGGGGCGTCATTTCCACGGCGCTTTCGCCTCTCGTCTTGCTCGGAGCGGAGCGACGCAGGTTACGACTCCGAACCGCGGCGCTTTTTGCGCATGGATTCACCGCGCATTTCGATGCGGTGGGCGTTGTGCACCAGGCGGTCCAGGATGCTATCCGCCAGGGTTGGATCGCCGATCTGCTCGTGCCACTTGGCGACCGGCAGTTGGCTGGTCAGAATTGTCGAGCGCATCTGATAACGGTCCTCACAGATTTCCAGGAAGTCCCGGCGTTCGGTGTCGGTCAGGGGTGCCATCACCCAGTCGTCTACCACCAGCGCGTCGATACGGGCCAACCGGCCCAGCAGCGTGCGCAGACTGCCATCGGCTCGTGCCAGGGCCAGATCGCGAAACAATTGGGTGGCCCGCGTATAGAGGGCTGAGAATCCATCCCGGCAGGCCTTTTCGGCCAGCGCGCAGGCGAGAAAACTCTTGCCGATTCCCGTGGGTCCCAGCAGAAAGATATTCTGATGCTCACGGACCCAGACCGAGTCCTGGGTGAGGGAACGCAGGAGTGCGCGGTCCAGGCCGCGGGGTGTGCGAAAGTCAATGTCCTCCACCGAGGCCCGATGCCGGAGCTTGGCCTTGGCCAGCCGGCGCTTCAGAGCGTGATTCTGTTTCCAGTTCCACTGTTGATCGACCAGCAAGGCAAACCGCTCCTCGAAGCTCAGCTCTCGAATTCCCTCCTGCTGAGCGGCATCGGACTGCGCCCGAAAGGCTTCCGCCATGCCCTCGAGGCGCAGGGCGTGCAACTTCTCCAGGGTCTGTTGATTCAACATCCGTTCTCCTCCTAATTGGTCTAATGGGTTACTGCGCCCTCGGCGTGTCCGAGGGGTCGAAATAAAATGCGCCACGAAGGTTCTCATGCTCAAGCGGCGGCCGGGGCTCCGGCGCTTCCAGCGGCTGGCGGTCAAGCCCGCGTTCCAGGATCGACTTCACACTCCGGTAAGAGCAGGTTCCGGTCGAAACGGCTCGCCTCGCGGCCGCCTCCAGGCGCTCGCTGGAGTATCGCTGGCCCAGGCGCAGAATCCCCAGGCAGGAACGATAGCCCATCTCCGGATGGGGCTTACTTTCCAGGATGGCGGCGAACAACTGTGCCGTGGCCGGCCCCACCGACTGCGCCCAACCGAGCAGACGCGAGGGTGGCCAAGCCAGATGCTGCTGATGGCTCTTCGGACGGTGCTCGGAAACCGTGGTGGCCTGATACGCCTGGCGGCTGCGCGGGTGGGAAGCGACCCGTTCGCCCCGGTGGAAGATCTCCACGGTTGTCAGCGTCGCCCGAATCTCCACCAGTTGCCCGGTCAGCGTGTAGGGCACACTGTAGTAATGGCGGTCAAACTCGATGTGATAGTCGATGTTGACGCGGGCCTTGGACCACTCGTGGAACTCATAGCGCTCCCGGGGCAGCGGCCCCAGGGCCGGCCGGTCCAGTTCCTGAAACAAGCTGGCCCGGCAGCCCGGGCGCTTGCGAAAGGGACGATGGTTGAGCTTGTCCAGTAATTCCCGGATCGCCTGGTTGAGTTCAGCCAGGCTGAAGAACTTGCGATGCCGCAATGCCGCCACGATCCACCGCTCGACCACCAGCACGCCCGACTCCACCTTGGCCTTGTCGCGGGGTTTATAGGGCCGCGTGGGCAGTACGCCCACGCCGTAGTGCATGGCCAGTTCGTGATACGTCCGGTTCAAGTCGGGCTCGTAGCGGCAGGCGCGTTTTACACCGCTGCGGGTATTGTCGGGGATGACCAGCTTCGGGACGCCTTGAAAAAATTCGAAGGCGCGGATGTGGGAGCCAATCCAGTTCTCCAGTTCCTGGCTGGCGGTGGCTTCCGCGTAGGTGTAGTTGCTGGCTCCCAGCACAGCCACAAAGATTGAGGCCGGCCGCTCGGGCCCGCCCTTGGGATCGTGAAGGGGAATGGTGTCCCCGGCATAATCGACGAAGAGCTTTTCGCCTGCCTTGTGCTCCTGGCGCAGCACCACGTCCAGTTGCTGCCGCCACTGTTGGTAGAGTTCACAAAACCGGCTGTAGCCATAACCCTCCGGGTGGGCCTGACGGTACTCTTCCCAGACCAACTGCAGGGTCAGATGCGGATGTCGTTGGAGTTCTTCGTGGAGTTGCGGAAAGTCGGGCTTGGGCTTGCGGCTTTCGTAGACGCGCCGTGGGCTTCCCCCGAACAAAGCCGCTTCCAGCTGGCGATCATCCCAGCCTTCCGGCAGCGGCCAGGTGACCCCCGCCGCCTGGGCGCGTTTCAGATACTCGTAAACAGTCCCGTGTCCGATCGAGCAACTGCGGGCGATCTGCCGCTGCCCCAATCCCAGTTCGTATCGCAGACGCAGGACTTCTTTCAGCTTTCGCATGGACAACCTTTTCGTTGGCAATGTGGATACCCTCCACTTTCCAGTGGAGCCTCATTGCCGGCCTTGTTGTCCAGCGTCCTTCGCCCTGTGGAAATCGTTCCGAAATGATCCCGGTCAGCGTTCCGGAAGACGGCCCAATCTGACCGGCTTGAAATCGGAATGACTGCCCGGCTTTATCTCGGAATCCCGCCCGGCTTCATTTCGGAATGCTGACCGGGGTGACCTCGGAATGCTGCCCACCTTGCCCCGGAATCCCCAACAGCTGCATCCCGGTGCAGGCTTTGCCTCATCCGCATACGTACGGGCGCAGACAGAACGCTCCAGTTCTGGACCAATGGCGACCTAAGTGCCATCACCGAAGGAAACGACGAGATCATGGCTGGTCTCATGGATATGAATGTGCAACTCGAACAGGTGAACGCGCAGCAGTGACTTTCACTGAGGTGGCTATGGTGGTTGCTCGACTAGTCTCTTCCTAAGGTGCCTTCAACTGAGTGATGAACCATTCGAAGACCGCGAGGAATTTCTCAAGCTTCTTTCCTTGTTTGAGTTCTGCGAGCCTAAAGCCCGGATACTTATCAAGCTGGTCTTCAGCGATCTTTTCATCTAGTGGGAGGCTATTGATTCGGTCAAGCAATTCCTTTCTTTTACCCAAAGAGTCAAAAGGCGGTTTTCCCGGAAGCGCTCCGAAGCAAATGTAAGCCTTTCCCCCAGTGGAAACTTGAAAGAATTGGTAATTCTTCCCGGAGTGGAGGATTTGGGGAACGAAGGAACCGCTCGTTTTTCCCCTCCCCCAATAAACGAAACGGGGGCGTTTGCTGCCCCAATCGAGGAGTTTCTTCGCAATAACCACGTCTTCAGACGACGAATCCTGTCGAAGCTTTTCGGAGAAACGGTCCCAGTCCCATTTTGTGCCTTTGGGAAGAACACCCGCACTCTGTCCGATCACACGTGGCACCAGGACCTTTGAATTCGTACCTACATATTGGTGAATCTCCACCGCAAAAACCTCAGCAGGGTCCATCTGTTCGTTCAGGAATTCTACAATCCGTTGGAGTTCCGGTGGTATCACATCAGCAACGAAGAGTAAGCGAATTCTGCCAGCTTGCAGATTGGTTTTGACCGCTTGCCAGAAGGCCCGAGTGTCCAATTCCTTCCCTAAGAAGACGCGCAGCACTTCATCACTATCGCGGCCCCGACCCTCACAAGTTTTCTCCAGCCAATCTTGAACAGATTCGGCTGGCCAATACAGCTTTGCGTTAGCAGCATAGTCAAGCATCTGTCCCACGATTTCACGGCGAATTTGCGTGTTTTCACTGCGCTTCACTTCTACAATAGTCGGCACGCCCTCTTGGTCCAGAAATAAGTGGTCAACAGCCCACCTGCCGGAGCCATTCTCCTCAGACAGGACGGGAACCTCTCTTGAAACGAAGAGCCATCTTCTCGGGCTCTCAGGGTTAATCTGATCTCCCGCCAGCAGATCCTGATGGTCCGCCAGGAGGTCCTGAAGAACCTTCTCCGAGTCGTACGACTGCTCTTTCATTTTCTCAAGATCTGTTCCATTCTGGATGACGTAGATGCTGCCGGGCATAGGGAACGCCTCCTCGTTCGAGGTAAGAATTGTGTTCGAATTGCTTAGTCTGCCTCTTTAGCATTGCGTTTTTTCTTGGGTTACCAGAAAACGCAATCCGTTAACAAGAGACAATCCAAATTCAATCATAGATCAGTGGACTTTGCCGGAATGGAAACGTACCGATAATAGGGCGGTTTCGATTTGCGAAAATAGGCATTGAATTGAACGTCGAATATTGAGGTGATATCGCGCAGGGTTTGACGGATGGTCTCTGATTGCATCACCCGTTCGTTGCACCTGAAAGCAAGAACATAAAATGAAGACCACGCAAGTGCAGCGTCAGCAAAGTCAACATCATTTGCTGGCCCAATCACGGAATAACATTTCGATTTTTCCAGTAAAGGAACCGCAAATGCCTTGCGGACGCCCGCGCAAGCAGAAACGAACAACCTGCGCTTATCAAGATATGGCGTCACTATAGCTGCCAAGTCAGGAAAACTAATCTCATCGTTTCTGAAGGCTAGGCCTTTTCTATCCTCGGTACCATGACATGCAAGGTGAAGATACCGAAAACGGGATCGAACAAATTCTTTGAGCAGCGGTTCAAGTCGCACACGGCTGCTGAAATAGTGATACTCAAACTTCTTGTTAATAAGATTTAGGATTTCGGAAATTGCGCTTCCTTCTCTGCGGCCCTTCTTCTCATCTTTTCGCGTAGTTGATTCAATTATGAATACGGACGGCGTTGTTCCACCTTCAGTTCTGCTCACGACTTCCTCCTGATTACCGTCCACTTGTTGCGCCGGATCGAAAAAAGCAGGCGCGACTTCTCCTCTAAGTGGACTTCTTGCCAATGGAAGCTTCTGCCTGTTTGATCAGACTTGGCACAAGCCTTTCGCTATAGCCAGCGGAAGCACAAATGAATAAGAGAAATGCCAGATGGTGTTCTGATAGGCTGGTGACACCCAAAACCAGGTTGGCTTTAACAGCCATTGCAGTCAATAAGGCACCGGCTATTCCTGTCATGACTCGTCCTGCACTCTTGCACTCCTGCAGAGCCTGCCTCCGCTTCACCAGCCGGGGACCATCTTGCAGGAAAAGCCGTTTGCAGTACAATCGAATTCCAGCGAACGGCAGGCAGTGTCTTAACTGTTTGTCTCAGCCCA
>JAKAWN010000531.1 GCA_021827245.1 Acidobacteriota bacterium
CGCTGGAACGGCTGATGCGCGAGATACGGCGACGAACGCGAGTGGTGGGCGCCTTCCCCGACGGCAACTCGGCGCTGATGCTGGTCGCCGCGCGGCTGAGGCATGTGGCCGCCACCCAATGGGGGACACTGCCGAATCAACCTCAACCAACAACCTTCCAGTGCTGAAGCTGAAATTGAAAGCGCGAAAAATTCTGGACACTACCGTAGGCCAGAGGAATCTCACGCCTCTCACGGGTAGGGTCGGGAACTGGCGCAGTGCTCCGCAGGGCCGACCTATCTGTAGCTTGATTATGGCAGCCAGTGAAGCACTCTCCTTGGGTTACGGAGGTATTTCGAGGATTCGACGGATCAGCGGGCTTTTCACGAAAACGCACGGAGCCCCAAGATAAGAGCCTGATGCGGTAATTCCGCTCGTGGGGATATGTGCGGGGGGGTATCGGGCAGCCGATATCCCTACCGCGACCCAGACATGCCGCTAATCGTGGAGTCAAAAACGCCTTTGCTCACATGCGATTTGAGTTTATTTCTTCATCGACCTCCATCACGACAGCTACACTCTCAGGTTCAATAACCAGTTCTGATCCGAGCGTGCTGACTTCCGAGCTTTCAGGCCGAACGACCGAAAGCTTTCTCTTGCTTGGCAGATCGATTGTGAGATTTATCGAGTCGCGTGGGCTCTCGTTCGCCACTACAATTGCGCGTCTTCCAGTCGCACGTTCAACGAATACCGAATATGGTGAATGTGCCTTTCCAGCGTGGGTAACACTAGCGCCTAGTGTGTCGAGGTAGTCTGAATCCCACAAGAGACCGCGATAACGCCGCCGCAAAGCGTCGATTTTTCTTCCGTACTCAACCGTTGCTGGGATTTCGTTGAGTCTTCCCTTAAAGTTCCGCGGCTCGTAGCTTATGTTGTAGCGATGCAGAAGAGCCCTATTTAACATATTTCGGTCGTTAGTCCCCGTGGCTGCGATCAGAATTGGTAGATGAGGATCGATGTACCGTAATACAGCTATATGACCTGGTCCAATTCGCGTGTAGTATACGCGATAGCATGTGAGTTCTTGGTCGTATGGGGCCTCTCCAGCGAATAGGAATTTGTTTGGATCCACCATAGACCGAAAGCGTTTCGCGAAGTCGACATCCGCAGCGTATACATAAGCGGGGACAGCGTGCCCGTGGTCTGGAGAAAAGCAATAACTTACGGGTCCGTGGTGGCACACTTCGTCGTAGAGTATGCCTCCCGCTCCAAGATCAACACTCTTCTGAAATTCGCGTGCGCAAATCTCTTGCCATGCCTCACATGCAGTACACATGATTGCTAGGCGTCTAGTATTTATGTTCGCCAACTGTACCGGGGTGTCATATTGATCACCACCGCCCAAGCCATAAGGCATGCCGTACGGATCAAGAGCGGCGTAGCGGTAAAGCTCCCTCTTCCACCAATCTGTGGTTATGTCGGTATAATCATATTTGTTGAACAGAATGACCTCGACTCCTAACTCACGGCATTGAGCGATGGCATTGGCTAAATCCTCCTTAGTTCCAAGACGAGGGTCTGTGTCATGGTTTGGATAACCACGATCTTGGCCGCCCTTGTTCCATCCAGTAAGCTGAATCGCCTTCACCCCGGCTTTGGCGCAATCTTTGCCATACTCCACTAGGTCACGATATGGGAAAAGCAGCCTGTCCTCGGATGAATTAATTTGGATCTGTTGCCACGAAACGACGTCGTCAGCCCAAGCGGGTGAAACTGGAGGATGAAACCAAGTTTCGCGCCACTTCTTGTAAATGTCTACTCCAGAGTGCCAGTCCCCTGAATACGGAGCGACGACGATGGTTTGACCCGTTTTTCTGCTCTTCGGCGCGGCGAAGAAGAACTGAACAACCTGTAGAGAAATTCTTTCCGGCTCCTGGCCGGGAGCCGGATCTAGCGTCGACTCCAGAAGTGAATCGGTGTACGCCGGATGAAGCTCAAACTGAAACATGACTTTGTCTTTGAGCTTTTCCTGGTGCGTTGCGACATACAATCCCTCCGATTCGCCGGCCACCAAGATAAAGTTCCAGGGTATCCAGTTGTTGGCAATCTGTGCCGGAAAGTCCTCTCCCCAGTAGCCAACATCGTTCTTGAACTCGGGTAAAAGGGGGTTGGCCTCTAACCCTCCGGCGTAGCCCCGCGGCGTCTGTTCATGGAGCGTGGCGCTGTTTGGCGGTACAGACATATCGGATATGATCGGGAAACTTAATGCCTGAACAGGAAAGGGAGACATGTTGTCAATAACGCATTCCGCCTGCAATCCCGTCTTTGTCAGTCGCACTTTACACGTAAGGCCGATGTCCAGGAATCCCGCGTGCGGACTGTTTAGTCCACGCCAGAAGAATTCCGCAGACTCTCCGTCGGGGGTGACTCTTGCGCGAGTGAGCTTATTTCCTTCTGCCGTCACGAAATGATTACTGCGCTCCGGAAGCGGGACATGTAGCCTAAACGCCTCGGAGTTTAGACCTCCCTGGATCTTCCATTTGGTAACTTTATTCTCAAGCACACAAAGAGCGCCCGATATCCGATCGAAGCGGACGAGAAGATGGTCGTTCTCCAGGGTCAAATATTCCTCAATGGCTACTTGTGCAACACCGAGTCGAGGAGCCAAGTGAACAGCACTCAAGGACGCTACTCCATAAAATAAGGAACGGCGAGTCATATTCAAGTTTGCCTCCTCAGCAGAATCTATGGGTTTGAAGTAGAAGATGCAAGCGAGCATCCTGCGGAGTATCACCAGCTAAGCATTTTTGTTTCAACTGATTGCATGAATACATCAACAGGTTAAGCATAAGCACGTCGGGACTTTCTTCCGGTCACCAGTTCCGCTGTCGAGCTTTCAAAGTTAACCGTCGTCTCAGCGGCGGTGGGAGAAGTGGAAATCCCGCCGCTCTTGCGGTATTTCCAAGCGCAGTGGGAAAGTTGCTCTTGGACTTTTCCACGGAGCGGCGTCTTCCACCGTCCTCTTCACCCACAAATACTGCTATAGAGCCATAAATACATGACGGATCTTCATTACATAATCTCCACAGTATTATTTGCTTAAACGCAACATCACGACCCCATGTGTGGGCACGATCACACTATAGTTGTTCCCTATTACGCCTATATTCTTGTGACTCCATAAATCACGCGCTACTGCCTGCCCATGCCAGCCAATGTCCGCAAAGCGTAAAGTCATGCTGGCGGGTGCACTTGTTCGGTTGAACAACCCTACAGCAACTGAGCCACCCTGCAACGGTTTGGTCCATACTTCGAGCGGCCCGGTAGCATACGCACGATCTCCCTGTTTCCCAAGAGGGTCTTGGTCGACCGCAATCACTTCCCTATTCATCAGGATGCTCTTGGTCTCCGGGGTCATCTTTGTTAGGTCATTGCCCGCGATCAGTGGCGCGGCGAGAATGGCCCAAAGGCTCATGTGTGTGCGATCTTCGTCTGCCGTCGTGCCGCCATTTCCTACTTCTAGAATGTCAGGATCGTTCCAGTGGCCCGGACCTGCATAAGAAGAAAGTCCCGCCTCTTGAAAACCGTTCGAACTCATGCGGAGGTAGGTGTCGCTGATGTCATGACTTGTCCGCCAAAGATTGCCGCCGACCTGCGCGCCCCATTGCCATACTTTCCCCTGGCCATACTCGCATATGCTGAAGACAATGGGACGTCCTGTCTTGAGCAGATACTGATGCATCTTTTCATAAGCAGCTTCCATGATAGCATTGGATTTCTGCAAATTGCCGCCCGATTCCTGGTTCATAATTGTGGCGAAGCTGCATAAGTCGTACTTCAGATAATCCACCCCCTAGGCAGCAAACATTTTGGCGTCCTGTGACTCATGACCATAACTCGCGACAGCTCCCGCGCAGGTCTTTGGCCCGGGTCCAGTGTAAAGGCCGAACTTCAGCCCTTTGGAGTGGATATAATCGGCAAGCGCCTTCATATCGGGGAAATTGCTGTTGGGATGGAGGACGCCTGCAGGGTCTCTATAGCCTTCCCAGCCCCCATCGATATTCACATACACGTATCCAGCATCGCGCATGCCGGTAGAGACTAGCGCATCTGCCTGGGCACGCACCACTGCGTCCGATATATCGTGATGAAAATGGTTCCAGGTGCTCCATCCCATCGGCGGCGTGGGAGCCAAGGATTCAGTTTGAGCTGGCGCGTGGCCTATAGCGAGGAAGAAGATGCAAAGTATCTGACCTAAGAACCGCTTGTTCACAGGGATGGTCCTCTCATCTATTTAGTAGAACAACTTTAGATTCTTCAATCTTCATTTGTAAACAAAA
>JAKAWN010000532.1 GCA_021827245.1 Acidobacteriota bacterium
CCTCTCTCTTGTTAGAGCCGGCTTGGAGATCCTCTGGATTCCTGAGAGCGAGATCCGCTCCCGCAATGAGCTCACCCCTTTCAAGTTTGCCAAGGACTACGACGCGGTCGTGACCGTGGCGGTCAACGGGCACTCGGCCCGGTTTGCCCTGGAGTATGAGCGCACGGCGAAGAAGGAGAGCGACTATCTAAAGGTCGCGAATAAATTGAGCGGGGAGCGATCCGTCGAACGTGTCCTCTACTTATCTCCAAGCTACGATGTTCTGAGTTTCGTTGCCGACTACCTGAAGCGGGTTCGCCTGCCAATCTACTTCGGCCTCGCTTCGGCGTGGCACGCCAAGCTGCTCGACATGCCGGTTGCAAGCGCCCACGGTGCGCGGCACCAAACCCTCCTTGAAGTGCTCCAGTAAGTCTCCAACCTGAAATAATGACGTGCCATTGCCCTGTCATTGCTTGGTTTTGCTGTGCATTCGGGCCAAATAAGTGTCGCAGAACCAGAGACTTGGCTCTCGACTAGTATACGTTTTTCATGGTTTTGAGACCGAATTAGGATGCACGGGCTTGTATGCAGAGGAAGCAAAGTCGCCGAGCTTGTTGTGAGTGAGCGTCATGGTGCGGACAGTTCCGTCGTTGTGCGCACATCAGCCTATTGGTGAGCTGCACTGAAACTTGTCGCTGGGCCAGCGGGCATTGGTACTGATGTCGCGATCACAATCGAGATGCATTGCGTGACGAGGCGGACCGAGACCTCGACGCCGGAGCTTGGTGATGGAGGCTCAGCTGGTGGGCCTCTCCGGCAGACCGCAACCCAATTAGACTAGGATGGGTTAGATATCTTCGAGGGTTGATGGAGAGTGGCAACCTGACGTCGAGCCTGGCGACCGGACCCCGAGGCCTTGGCGCCGGCTACCGTAGTCAGAAGTTGAAGCGCATGTTGGTTGGAAGGTCCTCGGCCGGTTGTTTCCTCTTGGCGGGTTCCGTGGCCGACCACAGCCGACGAAATGTGTTCACCGTGTCTGGCGCGAATCCTCCATAGTGATTGTTCGCAGCCGCATAGATCCGGATGCCCCGAGCCTCCAAGCCGCGCATGACCCTCACCCACTCGGTCAGCTCCGCGGTTCGGTCAATGATGGTCTTGTCCCAGACCTTCGTCCGCTCCTCGATGCCTTTGCGATCTCCCAGCCATCGGATGTATGTGAAGTCGGCAGTGACGGGATCACCGGTGTCGAAGACCTCATTTGGCCGAGGCATCCAGGGATGATCAATCAGGGCCAGCGCCACGCCGTGCCGCCGGAGGACTGTGTACAGTTTCTCCGAGAGCCAACCTTTGTTCCGCACCTCGACCACCCACTGATAGTTCCTTGGCAACTTCTTGAGCCACGGCTCGAGCCGCTCGATAAAGAAACCAATCCCCCTGAAGCGGTCCCTCGCAAAGTAGGGAAACTGCCAAATTATCGGTCCAAGCCTGTCGCCTAGCAGGTCCATTACGCGAAGGAATTGGCTGAGGTCATCGTCCGCGTCAACGAGTACCTTCTGATGGGTTATTAGGGACGGAGCCTTGGCCGTGAAGATGAACCCATTGGGCGTGCGCTCCCGCCATTGCTCGACGGTCTTGGCAGTGGGAATCCGATAGAACGTGCTGTCAATCTCGACGCAGTTGAAGTGACGCGAATAGTATTGGAGGAAGTCCGTCGGCTTTGTGCCTTCGGGATAAAAGCTGCCTACCCACCCGTCAGCGGTCCAGCTCGATGTGCCAAGGAAGAGTTCGCTATCCCTCATGACCATAGGACTCAGTATCCCATGCCTCGAATCCGCGATGGCCCTGCTTGCCTTCAAATGGGCTCGCTTGGGTTAATGCATCAGACTCCTGGCCGGAGTCTCTGTTCGTTGACCACGATGGCCCGGCGACCGACCATGTTGAGCTTATACCTTCGAATGGTTTCGGGCGGAATGCGCTGTCCCGTGGGGCTGATGAAAGCCAAGGCGTCCTCGGGACACTGAACAACGCAAGCCCCGCACTGCACGCAGGCATCCGGGAGAGCGATGACCGCCTTGTGGATGCCGTTGTCAATGACGTAGCAATTCTTCGGGCAAACCTCCCAACATATGGCTCGACCCTGGCAGGCTTCTCGGTCGAGCTCGATGTGAAGCCGGCGGTCTTCGTGCAGCCCGCTCTTGTAGATCGGCGTGTTTCCCGCCATGTCCATGCTGATGAGGAGGATGAGGAAGAGGGCCGCGAGCGACCAGCCCAACAAATGCCACGTATTCCAAGCACCACGCGCGTAATCGTAAGATGCGAGGCAAACCACGAACGCCAGCCAGACCAGGAGATTCCGCCGGATGGACGGATCGAAGACAATGAGGTAGCGCGTCCATCCAGCATCCTCCTGGCTGACCGGCCACACGCGGCTGAAGAGCCATGGGAAGAGAGTGAATAAAGCCAAGGCGACAGCCCAGACCATGGCCACGAACGGAGGCGCCAGATGACGCCAGCCGATAACCAAGATCGCGCAACCGATGGCCGAGATCGGAAATGCCCAGGCAACGGCCATTTCCAGTCGACTGAGGAGCGGAAACGAGACTTGCCGCATCTCGTTGGTCTTTCGTCCGGCTTCTAAGTAGGCCGGAAGGTCACGGGCGTAAACCGGCCCGAAGACGATGTGCCAGCCCGTGCGTTCCTCAACGAGCTTTCGTTCCACACCCGTAGCGCTCAGTTGCGGCAGGATCAGGCGGCGGTGATCAACTCGACCAGCGATGCCGCTAGTGCGAAGAATGGAAATGACCTGGTGGGCGGTGAAATACCCTCCCGCGGCGGCGCACCACACGTTGATCCCTTTCGTGGACGCCACCAGCAAGTAGGCGTCCTGCCCACGCAATGCCTTCAAAACGCGCCGCACAGTATAGTCATAATTGCAGGTCAAAAGGACGGGCGCGTCCCGCCCGGCATGTCCGACTCGAATCAAGCGTGGCTCGGTCGGCCAGGGCAGACCACGCAAGCAGACTTGCAGGATGTCGAGGAATGCGTCAAGCAGTAGCCGCATTGCCCGCCTCCGCTTTTGTCGCTTCGATCATGACAAAGCTGCCTAAACGGTTAAATTCTCGCCGAACGACCGAAAAGTAAGCGGCTTCAATCTTCTCTTCCAAGCCTCGAATAGCTCCCGTGCTCGCCTGTGTCAAGGCATACGTTATGGCTGCAAGGGGAAATCTCACCAAGTTCTGGATCGAGCGCCTCGCGAACGTTGGGGCGCGAACCTCGTCGGCAATGATGAGCTGGCCGCCGGTTCGCAATAATGAATGACATTGCCGAAGCGTCTCAACCTGCTCCGCTTCGGCCAGTTCACTGAACAGCAGGACGCTGACAATCGTGTCGAAGGATGCTGGTTGGAAGTGATCTATCAGCTCCACTGCTCCGGCTTGTACCCATCGCAGCGCGGAATACGCCGCAGCTTTTTGACGCGCGACGTCCAGCATTTCTGGGGAGATCTCAAGGCCGGTAACATGCAGGCCGCGCGCGGCCAGCCGCAAAGCAAGGTTGCCCGTGCCGCAGCCCAGGTCAAGTGTTTCCGGGCCGCGAGCAAGCGCCGCTACTTGGTCATATACCGAATCGATGTGGCCGAGCGAAAGTAGCCGAATGCCAAGGTCGTAACGATGGGGAGCGGATTCAAGGATTCGCATCCAGACATAGGTGCTCACGCCTCAATCGTATGGCCGCGTGAATTATGAGTCAAACACCGCGAACACCCGCTAACGCCTCACCTGTGATTTTGTTCCGCGTAGTTCGTGGCTGGTCACCGGCGGGGAACGACATTCACAGCAAAAACAACCTGCAATTACGTTCAGCCGCCGCCCGAATGAGTAGTCGGCTGAGTTCCAATTTCAAATCAGGAGGCAATGAAATGATCATTGGCGTTACGCACGACCAAGACGGCCGAGTTGTCCAGCGGCTGTCCGTATCCACCAAGGTCTCGATCGGCCTACCGCCGAACGGTGACCGCAACCATCCCACCAAGCTCGACCACTTCGTCTTCCTGCGCAAGAAGAAGACCCCGCGCGGCGTCGAGTGGGAACCCGACCCTGAATTGACCGAGCACTACGGGGCCGAGTGCCGCGAGCTTCACATCATGCTGATTGACGACGACGTTGAAAACGTCTTCCCCAGTTCCTACGCCTGGTGGACGGCCACCGAGCGGAAGTGTTGGGGCGACGGAACCTCGGCCACCCGGCGCACGGGTGAGAAGCCGGGCGGGGAGCCTTGGACTCCGTGCGGCAACGGTTGTCCTGAGCTTGCATCAGGGGTCTGCAAGCCGAGCGGCGATAT
>JAKAWN010000533.1 GCA_021827245.1 Acidobacteriota bacterium
CTGCTCACTGATGGTCAATCCGAGCAGCCCGTCGGCGTTGGCTCCTATCACTTCAAGGCCTTTCGCGCTAAATTGGTGCTGAAGCTGGACGAGGGCCGGGGCCTCTTTCATGCAGGGCGGGCACCCGGTAAACCAGACGTAGAGCAAGGCGACTTTTCCCTGAAGATCGGCGTTGCTGAGGTGATTGCCATTGGCCCGCACCAGGTCGAATGCCGGAGCCGTTCGTCCCTCCCACCCCGCAAGCTCGTGAATGGCGCCCTGAGCGAACTGGGGATCATTGCGGACCATTTCCACATTGATTTTGGTGATTTCGCCGGTTTTCGGGTCCTGGGTAATGAATTTCGGCACACGAGGATCCGTTTCCATCACCCGAAGCAGAGTATCCGCTTCTTCCGGGTTGTCGAGGGCAAACTGCTCGGCAATCGTTTTCAGGCTTGGTGGGGTTGAGAATCGCTGCTGGTATTGTACGATGAACATCGGAATCCGGAAGAAATCCTTGTAAAGCTTGTTCAGCGCCGCGTGGTCTTCCGGCGTTGTAAAGACAGTGTTGTATAACTCCGTAACACGGACGGGCTGGCCGGCCTTCAGGTGGTCGCGTATATATTTCAGGATCTTTGCCTGGGCATTGGACTGTGCGAACAGGCAGCCAACGCCAAGGCTGAAGAGCGCAACCGAAAAAAGGATGGATCGAAGCGGTTGTTTCAATGTGTACTGGCCTCTGCAGAAGTGGTTGAGGCTTGCTCGGCTTGCTTGAACCAATGCCACTGGAAACGCATGGAATACTGCATGTACCTATCGAGAAAACTCCATCCATGTCCGCCCGGCCGCAACGCATACTCGTGAGGGTAATTCTCCTTGTTAAGGATCTCATCGAGGATAGCCGCGCCTTTTTCAAATCCATAACGGTCATGGGTGCCGGCATCGAAATAGATCTTCAGACCTTGAAAGCGTTCAGGGTCCCTAGCAAGCGTGAGCGGGCTGTTCTTTTCCCAGTAAGCCTGGTTGAGAGGTGATCCAAATGCATGGCTCAAAATGCGCGCGTAAAATCCCCACGGTCCCGTTGTAGGAATAGGATTGGGAAACCCGGGTATCAGGACAGCGCTGTGTGCGGCGACGGACCCGAACAGGTTCGCATGCAGCATCGCAAGGTGCAGGGCGCCGTAGCCTCCCATGGAGAGCCCGCTGATTCCACGCGCCTCCTTGGTGGGAATGGTTCTATAGTGCTGATCGATAAACGGGACGAATTCCTGGATGAAGAAATCCTCGTAGGGATCCTTGCCGTTTTCCGAGTTGATATAGAAGGTCTCACCGCCGTCCGGCACAACAACGATGAACTGGCCGATTGACCCGTCGGCCGTCAGTTGATCAAAAACAGCCTTGGCGCCCCGATCGACCCACCGGTGGTCGTTGTCAAACAACCCAGGCAGAAAATAGAGCGTCGGGTAGCGCTTGGGGGCAGAGGATGCATAATCGGCCGGAAGATCAATGCAGTAGCCAACCGATCGTTTCAGAATCTTGCTGGGAACGGAACTGCATTGGACGATTGATGGGGCAGTAGCGGCAAGCAATGAATTGTTACAACCCACGGCGCAGAAAAGCGATAAGAGTACGACCGCATACACAATAGGGCCGTGCAGGCGGGAACGGTTCCAACCACGGTTCTGTTGATTTGGTGTTGTCTTCATCGATTAATGGGGAGTGCCTGTGCTTGCCTGGGAATGCCCACCTTCCATATAGATATTGAATTTACCGTTGCTCGAATCAGCCCCGACAGCTCCATTCACCGCGTTCGCCTGGCCAACTCCTGAAGCCGCTGCCCCATAGACGCTTCCGTGAATGTTTTTCAGCACCGACTTCTTTTGGTCCTTTGCGTGGAACGTCCCCGGCGCAGAGTCGGCCAGCGGGGCGGAATCATCTGCGTGGAACTCCAGTACGCCACCATCCGCTTCCTGTTTGGAGCCTGCCTGGCTCGAAGGTGGGGAAGTCCCTCTTGTGTGCTGACTCTTGACGGTTGCTTCCTCGGCTGCCTTTCGGGCTGCTTCAGAGGTGCTGACCAGCGTCAGCGCCTGTAGGGGCAACTTGCTGGGAGTTTTTTCTGCGGCTTTCTGGCTTTTCGAAATCGAAGGACCATGTGCAGGGGTCTTCTGCGCCTGGGCCGAGGCGGCTACGGGCGGAAGCAGGAACAGCGTCAAACCGAGCAGAACTGTAGGGCAGGCCGTTTTGCTCATATCTCGTTCCTGTGCAAGCTCCTATTTTGACCTTGAGGCGGAGCAGAGTCAAGCGAAGGGCGAAACGAGATTGCCGTCGCTGTCAAAGCGCATCGAGTACTTGTCCGGGAGCAGCCGCCAGCCGCCGAGGCCTTCCGATTCCTCAGCGAGGGATTCGGAAACGGCAACGCGGTTGAGTCCCAGGGTGTTTCGAATCCAGATGATGCGTTGCTCACCGGCGTCGGGGCTGCCCAGGGTTCCAAGAACGATGTCGAGCGCCTCCCGATCCGAGGGCAGGAACATCGGCACGCGGGCCATGGCGGGGTTCAGCGAGGTTCGGGCGTTCATGTACATCTTGGTAAGGTCAATCTTGCGGTACAACCGTTGGTGGATGGCGTCTGCAAGACCGACCCCCAAGGCGTTCCCGCCGCTTTCTTCCGTCAGGTCGCGAACATAAATCAGGCCGATCTCGGGCCCGTCAACCGGCTGGGGCCTGACGCCCCGGCCGACAACCTTCGTGTCCATGCCGGTTCCGCTGATGTTCTTGCCCATTTCGTCCACCACCAGCAGGTGGCACTTCGAGAAGGGCAACCGGGGAACCAGGCTGCGCGCCACAGGCAGCGTGGCCTCCTCCATGGCTACGATTCCCTCCGGAAGCGCGGCACGTACCATCGCGATCTGGTGCATTTCATTTTCGACCACGCCCAGTCCGCAGAGAATTTTCCCTGTGGACAGCGTGACTCCGGCGATCGAGCGGATCACACGCTCGCTGCCGTATCTCCGGCTCCAGCGGTGAGTCTCTCGCGCGCCGTCGCGCTTGCCCAGGCCGACCGCAATCATCTTCAGCAGTCCGCTTTCAATCTTTCCGTTGAAATCGGTATGCGGCTTAATGCGGTTTAGAGCCAGAATAGCATCGGCTTCCCAGGCGTTCCGGTCGACATGCGCCTGGAAGCCTTCGGGTGTCTGCCCAACATGCACAGTGGCCATGTCTGACTTGATTTCCACTCCGACGCCTTCTGAAGTGACGCCGTACTCTTCAAGAATCAGGCGCTGGCCTTCGGCGGTGGCGCCTCCATGGCTGCCCATGGCTGGAATCACAAAAGGATGTGCGCCTTGCGCCTTCAGCCAGTCGCAGGCCGTCCTGACAATCTCCTTCAGATTGGCAATGCCGCGGCTCCCGACCGTTACCGCAATGCGGCGGCCGGCCATGTGTTCGCGCGGAATCGCAAGCCCGATAAGGTTCTGGCGGATTTCGCCCTCAAGGTCCGGCAGCCCGCGCATGCTCGGCGACGTCCGCTCGAGGAGTCTCAAATCAGCGACAGGAATATGACCATTGGTTGACATGTCGTACCTCAATAGTGAGCTTAAGGATGCATGGGTGGCGAGGTCAAGTTGAAAACTGGCTTTGTAGAAAGCGAGGGGTTGCTCCAGGCCATTTCAGTGTGTAGAGTCAGCCTTAGGAACAGCAGTTGTGGGCAGATCAAGAATACCGACCGTGGAGGTGATTGGGTATGGCCAAGCAACTTACCGTAGTGGTCGAAAACAAACGTGGCGCTCTGGCGGAGATTTGCACCAGGCTCGCCGAAAGAGCCGTGAACATTCTGGGCCTTTGGGTTCCGGAGCAGACAGGTAAGGCTCCGGTCCGCATCGTCGTCAATCGAGCCGAAGCCGCCAAGAAAGTCTTCGACGACCTCGGGCTCGAATATTTTGAGGAAGAAGTTTTGGCGGCGCACCTGTCAGACCGCCCCGGAGCCCTGGGTAAGCTGACGCGCAAGCTGGCGGACCACAATGTGGATGTGAAATACGCTTACGGAAGCATCTCCCGGGGCGCAAAGCGGGCGCTGATTATCCTGGCTGTTTCCGATCCCGAGGCAGCCGCCCGAGTTATCAAATAGGAAGCCCTGTGCGCGCCGTTTTCTTCCCCGGCTGAATTTCATGGAAGGCGTTCCCAGCCAGAATCCGGCTTGGATAGAGGGTGAATCCTGTTCCGATTTCGGTCCTCTTCCGATGGTCTCCGGCTCCTTGTTCAGTCGCTCTCTTCCCCTTTTCTCTATGGGAGACCATGGAGCGGCCCCTTTCGCCTGTCTTTTCGCCTGGCTTGACCCTCA
>JAKAWN010000534.1 GCA_021827245.1 Acidobacteriota bacterium
CATCCCCAACCCATCCCGAACGGCGGCGCGGAATTCCGCATTATTCCCGTAAACGCTATCCCCCAAGACCGGGGCGGGCGGCACGCCGTCCTGCCGGGCCTGGCGAAGAATCTCCACCGCCAGTTCCGGCTTCGTGGCAAACCCGATCTCTTCCGGGACCCCGGCGGCCGCACAACGTTCCCGATCCTCGGTCCAGCTCTCGGGCAAATACAACCGCCCGCCCACCGGGGCGGCAATCCACCCGTCGCTGACCACGACTTCGACACTCACCTGACAATTCGCCTGTTTGCCGACCGCCCCGCAGTATTGATGCGACACCCCCACCGAGTGCGAGCCCTGCTTCACCCAGCCGGTCTCATCGACCACCCAGGCTTCGAGAGGTTCCAAGTGCGGAATGACCTCCCGCCGGATCGTCGTCCACAGGGTTTCTTCCCTCCACGGACTATCGCTGACGAACTGTTGCAAACTCTGCGCGTCCACGCCCAGCCGTTCCGCCATCGGGCCGATCGACTTTCGCTGACCCGGCATCAGCAATCCCTCTACATAGCGCGCGGCGGCTACTCGCCTCTCACTTCGGCCAAGCCCGGCGACCAGCGGCCGCAGGTACTCGTGAAATTGTTCTACGCTTTGTTTCCACAGTCGGGTGTTCCATCGGATGGGCTCCATGCGCCCATGCTAACTCACCCAAGGGAGAAATACAAGCCATATGTAACATAGTAATACTAGCCCGTCACCCCAATGTCCATTTTCACTTCACTCCGACGCACGCCAGCTGGCTGAATCAAATCGAGTGTTGGTTCAGCATTCTCAGCCGGCAGGCCCTGAGCGGACCCAGCTTCACCTCGGTTCGCCAACTTCGTCAGGCGATCGATAACTTTATTGAAAGCTACAACCCACGAGCCGTACCGTTCGAGTGGAAGAAGAAAAAAGTGCACTCTGTCCACCCTCAACCATATATCGCTGACTTATGACACTAAGTACTTGGGCGCATGGCGGAGGTGACGCGGGAGCCTGCGTGGGAAGGTGCGTCGCCACACATGCGCGTGGACCCGAGTACGGGCGCGTTGCGGGCCAGGGAATGATCGTGTGAAGCTCGAGTTCTGATCGTTACTCTTTTCTTTGCGAGAACGCGAGTGTCTGAGACCGACTGTCGACCACCCAACCGCCTGGGAATTTCGTCGCGTCTTTCTGTCTGTCGCACCGCTGCCAATCGAACCCGTTGCAAGACGTCGCATCAGCGCGGTATTCTCAATCCACACTGAGTTGGAATGATACGAATGGTCCCTCCTGAACAATTCGAAAAGGCAATAATAGTTCCGGTCGCTCACGTTTCTTGGGAACTGGGAGGAGATGCTTATGCGCTACAGGGATTTGAGGGAATTCTTGTCGATATTGGAACAGGAAAATCAACTCGTGAGGATTAAGGGTCCGGTCATGCCGGAGCCTGACTTGAGCGCTATAGGCCGGGCGGCGCCCGACCTGGAAAACGGACCGGCTGTTTTCATTGAGAAGATCAAGGGGTACAAAAGCAGCATCGCGCTGAATGTGCAGGGATCGTGGCAGAATCACGCCCTGATGCTGAACCTACCGAAGGACACATCGATCAAGGAACAGTTTTTTGCACTGGACAGGCTGTGGAACGATTATCCGGTCAAGCCTGTGTGGGTGACGGAGAAAGATGCACCAGTCAAAGCGAATAAAGTCAAAGAGGGCATCAATCTTTTCGATATCCTCCCCCTCTTCAGGGTCAATAAATTCGATGGAGGTTTTTTTATTTCCAAGGGGGCTGTTGTCTCCAAGGATCTTGATGACCCCGATGATTTCAACAAGGAAAATGTCGGCATCTACAGGATTCAGGTTAAAGGGAAGGACCTTGTAGGAATTCAGGCTCTGCCTTTCCATGACATCGCGATTCAACTGAGAAAGGCAGAGGAAAGAAATGAACCACTGCCCGTGGCGATATGCATCGGCAATGACCCTGTGGTTAATTTCATGGCCAGCACGCCCATTGAGTACGCACAGTCCGAATATGAATTTGCCGGCGCCCTGAAGAGTGCTCCCATCGAGCTTGTCAAGAGTGAGGCAGACGACCTAGACGTCCCGGCAAGAAGCGAGGTAGTCCTTGAGGGAAACATCTTGCCCAGAGTGCGCAAGATCGAGGGCCCATTCGGCGAATTCCCTGGCAGCTATTCAGGCGCGAGGCTGCAGTGCGAGATAAAGATCCACACGATCACTCATCGTACGAATCCTATCTTCGAAAACCTTTACCTGGGTATACCCTGGACGGAGATCGACTATCTGCTTGCATTGAACACCAGCCTCCCTCTTTACAGGCAGCTCAAGAAAGATTTCCCTGAAGTCGTTGCCGTGAATGCGATGTATACCCATGGAATCGGAGTCATCGTTTCCACCAGATCAAGGTTTGGCGGATACGGCAAGGCTGTAGCTATGAGGCTCTTGTCCACTCCGCACGGCATGCCCTATTCAAAGTTCGTCATCATCGTCGACGAATTTGTTGACCCTTTTAATTTGCCGCAGGTGATGTGGGCCATGACGACAAGGGTCCGGCCTTCCAAGGATGTTGTGCTTATCCCGAATGCTCCGGGCATGCCGCTCGATCCGTCATCAGAACCGGCCGGCATGCAGACCAAGGTGATCATCGATGCCACCACCCCGGTCGCCCCGGACGTGGGGAGAGAGGCGGAACTTCTGGAGGCGCCTGAAAAGACGGAGTTCTGGCGGGATTATTTGAAAAAAGCCATGAGAAAGGAGAGATAGCATGATTTGCCCGAGATGCGATTCCGACGCTGCGGAACTGCTGGTGAAGGCGCCTGTTGACAATGCCTGGGAAGTCTATCTATGCGGTGTCTGCAGTTTTACATGGCGGTCTACCGAGAGCGAGGACATTACGAATCCCGCCCGGTATGACAGAAGATTTAAGATCGATGCGATCTCGATTCCCAACCTGCCTGTGATTCCGCCCATACCGAAACTGATAAAGTGACCAGGGACTCTGTGCTTTGATTGATAATTCCTATCCATCGGCAAGCAGCAGGAAAATCCTCTCGCCTGCGCTGCTCCAGTATGCGATCGAATGGTGCAAAATAGCAGCGCACCGTGGGTGTACTTTCGAACCTCACTATCACATATCCCGTCAACGCATTGTATTTTGCTCGAACTAATGCGAACCATTGAATTGAGTTTGCACGCCATTGAGGCAATCCGGTTCGGCAAATGAAGTGCGTTCAACTACGCTTCGATGTACTGACGGCGGGTGTGTAGCCAAAAGTTCTAGAACTTGCGTTCGTTGACCGAGCCTGTAAGTGGCTATATGGTAATCGCGTTACAGCCGGCGCAAGGCACGATTTCCCGGTCAGGGTGCTCAGGAAATCGAAGGCATGTCGGGAGTAGGGTAAATGAACGGCAATTTCTACACACTCCTTATTACGCCCGGAGCACACGGCAAAGTCCACAAAGTCGAGTTTCCTTTCTATGTTGTCCCCTTAGTCCTTGGGCTTAGTGTCGTGGGGCTTCTCATGGTGGCGGGACTAGTAACCAGTTACGCGCGGATGCTCGTCAAAGTATCGAACTACAACACGGTACGAAGCGAGCGCGAAGCTTTAGCGGAACAGTTTCATTCCCTGGAGAACAAAGTCAGTCGAGCCAACGTCAAGCTGAAATCTCTTCAGATGCTTGCCGCCGAGGTTGCGGTGACCTATGGGTTCGGAAATGGACGGCGCCAGCGGATCGCGCCGGACCTACTGAGTCTAGCCCGCCAATCGGGCGACATCGCTGGAACAGGCTATAACGCCTCGCAGTATGCTCTAAATGCAATGAAGACCGTGAGCCTCGATGGTGCGTCCGGCCAGCTCGGGCCAGGCGCGTTTCCGGGCATGCTCGATGATCCCAGGGCGATTCCATCGATTTGGCCCGTGCGGGGAAGGATAAGCGCAGGATTCGGTGAGCGGATGGACCCGTTCAGCGGCGAGCCCGCCTTTCATCCCGGCATCGACATTGCCGATCCGATTGGGATGGACGTCGTTGCAACCGGCGATGGTCTGGTCATTCAGGCTGAACCCGATGCGGGCTATGGAAGAAGCATTCTGATCGATCATGGGGATGGAATCACAACTCGTTACGCGCATCTCAGCAGAATATTCGTGGTGGTTGGGGAGCAGGTCGCGCAACGCGAAATCATCGGTGCCATCGGCTCAACCGGAAGATCGACGGGCCCACACCTCCATTACGAAGTTCGAATCCATGGTGCCCCCGTGAACCCATTCAGATTCCTCCGGGCCAGGCTCCTCGTTTTTC
>JAKAWN010000043.1 GCA_021827245.1 Acidobacteriota bacterium
CCCGCCCGGCTCGCCAGCCCCCACCCCTGCCCTGCCATCGAGAGCCTCAACACGCTTCCCAGACCCCTGGCATCCGTAGGGCTCTCAACCCGACTCCTCAAAAACCGACTTCGCCCTGCGGCGACCTAATCACAACAAATTTACCGTGGGGCCAGATCGAGCTGGTGCTGGAGTTTGTGCATCTTTTCAAAGACAGGTCGAACACGAGAGGCGAGCAGCTTGACGTCACCTGCGCGCGACGCTCGGCACCATATAGCTCGGCCCCCGCGAACAACCGCAACCTCATGAACATTAAAACGATCCACATACACTTTCCTGGCAGCAACGCTACCCTGGGAAGTGCTCCCCATTGTTTGGACAGAAAATCAGGCTTCTTAAGGTGGATCGCTGTCTGAATAGATTGGTAAGTTTATACCCGCCGTCGGGCCTGTGGGAACTGTGAAAAAGCCGAGCGTCCTTGGCGAGGTCTTTTCCAAGCCTCGGTGGGTCCCGCCTTGCGGGATCCATCCGAGGCGTCAGTTTCCACAGGCCTTTCGTTCTTTCTTTTTTGCTCCTTTTTTCTTTCTTGAGCCTCATCGCCACGAGCGTCCACCTGAAACACCCCGCACATTGCCTAGCCGTTGGTCATCTGCGCGCATCATCCGGAGGTTGGTTGCCTCCTTTGCCAAGAGAACCATTGCGGTTAGCGGATTGCGCATTCTCGGGGCAGGCAAATGGCCAGTCAAGGCCTTGTGAAGCGTCGTTGGAGTTGTGGCCGGCCCTTTCATGCTGGAGTTTAGAGCCGGGGGCTTTGGCGGACTTGCTCATCATGCTCGATAACTGTCATCGAGGTAAGCCACTGGTTCGACCAGTGAGACTTGAAGAGGTTTGACCGTTGCCCGGAGTAATATCCTCCTCCAAGGTGGCTTGGTGAGAACCAAGCGAAAAGGAGGATGTGAATGTCCGAGCTGTATCAGAATCTATCCCACTCGAAGGGGGACTGTAAATACCATGTGGTGTTCGTCCCTAAGGATCTTGTGACATTGTGCTTCACCTCGCCAACCCTCTGAAAATATTGGGGCGTTGAAAATGAAATTTCGAGTTCGCGGACGCTGTTGTTCGCGAGGGAGCTTCCCACAGCCTTTTCTACGTCCTCAGTCTTTCTTGGCTCTGGTCTCCGGGCGGCTCGAATCCCGTCAACTCAAGCGTGCATTCGTCGCGGAACTGAGGCCTGCTTGGACGATGGCGATCCTTGACATCCCGGACGGCTTGCAGGACCTCCGGGGATTCTACGGCCGCGACCGGAATCTGCCACGGTGCCCCCGGCACCGCTTGGGTGACCGGAATCGTTTTACCGTGAATCAAGCGGCGTACCACGGTCACACTCACTCCCAGTCGCCCGGCAGCCTGATCGAGCGTGAGAATGTCGACCCAAGAACGAGCTGGATCATAGGCGGGCAGTTGGTGGTGGTGCCGCAGCGAGTAGACCCGTGCTTCGTTCCAGTTGTTGCCCGCACCGGTTCGCATCCCCAAACGATTCAGAGTGGAAGCGATCTGCTCGTCGCTGAACCGGCCTGCCATGCGCCGCACCACTTCGATCGCCTCCAGATTCGTGCAGCTGCGGTGCTCGCCGGGAGCGTTCTTCTTGACCCGCAGCTCCGAGTGACGACCCCCGACCCAATGTATGAGCATGACGATCTCATGCTTTTCCTCGTCAACGTCTACCACGATCTCGCGGATCAAAATCCGCACAATCCGCTGCTTCAATCGCATGTCCGTGGAGGGAGCATTCCACACCGCCGGAAGATCCTGTGCCAAACTCAACAGTACTTCCTTGGACGGAATCGCAGCGGCCTGCGGATCGCTCGCCAGCGTTTGCAGCTTCTTCTCCAGATCGCATACCTTCTGCAAAGCCGTATTCCAGCGCGCTTCCAGTTCCGCCGCCACCAAGCGCTGCTCCGGATCGACGGCTTCGTGCCGTCGCTCCGCCAACCGGGCTTCATAGTGAGCCTGTTCAAGTTCCATCTCGGCCGCGCGGCGGCGTGCTTCCCTTTGCTGCCTCGTCTGCTCAGCCGCTTCCAACGCCGCCTCCACCGCGTTGCCGCCGACGGCTTCGAGCACCTCCTGGGCCACGGCCTTGTCGGGTCGCCAACCCCCGAAGGAAATACACCAATCCTCGCCGTGACTCAGTTGCGCGCCGCGGCAGTGATAACGGGGTTGATGCGGATTGCGGCCCGTGTACTCCACGTGCAGCATCCGCCCGCACCGCCGACATCGCAGCAGCCCGGCCAGCAGTGCGCGTCCTCCCCGCCCGGCCTTCGGCTCCGTGCGCGATTTCATGTGGGCGTTGGCCGCAATCATCGCCTGATTCCTTTCGTACTGTTCCCAGGAAATGTATCCGGGATGGTGGTCCCGAATCAAGGCCGTCCATTCGGAGAGCGGTTTGGGATGCCCTTCGGTCTTGCGCGTCTGCCCCTCGACGACCCGCGTTCGTGTCTCCCGCCTGCCGTACGCGTAGGCCCCCGCGTAGAGGGGATTGGTGAGAAGCGCCAGGACATTGTTATAGACGGGCAGCTTCCATACCACGCGGCGCTCGCTTCGATCTCGAGGGAGAGTTGGGAGGGCGATCTTCTCGCGGCAGAACCACAGCAACACTTGCCGGACGCTTCCGAGTTCGGTCATTTTGCAGAACGTCAGATGCAGGCTTTCCTGGATCCGGCGATCTGGGTCCTTCTCGATCTTGCTGCTCTCCGTCCAGCGGAAGCCCACGGGAAGAAGAAACTGCAACTCGCCCCGGCGAGCCTTTTGGCGGATCGCCTCCAGCGATCTCTGCCGCAGCAGACTCAGTTCGAAAGCCCCCATCTCCCCTTTCATGCCGAGCAGCAAACGATCATTGACGAGGTTCGGATCGTAGACTCCATCGAAGTCCACCAGGACCGCACCCGCCAGGCCGCAGAGCCAGATCAGGTGGTGCCAATCGCGGCCGTTACGCGCCAGTCGCGAAGCCTCGATGCAAAACACGGCGCCGACTTGGCCGGCGCAGACTTCAGCGACCAAGCGCTGAAATCCGGGACGCTCCACCAGACCGGACCCCGTGCGTCCCAGGTCGTCGTCGATCACGAGGACGTCCCGAAAGCCAAGCCCGCGCGCTTGGTCGGCCAAGCCGTACTGCCGTCGCCGGCTCTCTTGGTTCTGAAACACTTGTTCGGGGGAAGACTGCCGAAGGTAAACAATTGCCCGCCGACGCAATCGCTCATTCGTGAGTTTCGAATTCATTCGGACCTCCTGTTGGTCTGGGCGCGCCCGCGATCGGAGTGGCTCCGTTGACGAGCAGCTCGACCAGAGCGAGGGCGAGCTCTCGCTGTTCGTTCGGAGAAAGTTCCGCTGGCGCGTGATCGAGCAGGGCTAGATTCAGTTGCGGGCTCGCAGACTTCGGATAGGATTTCATGCTTCTCCTCCTGCGACGGTGATGTCACCGAAGCCTTATCGCAGGAAGAGGATTTCTGCAAACCGGTCAGGAGGTCCCGGAGCTCGCTGAGCGCCTCAACGGCAATCGCAGGTTGTCCCAAGGAGAATGTGGCGCACTCCGGATGGAACATCCAATGGGGAACAGAGGGCCCGGTCAGGACGTTCACAGATGAGATGTTCTCCGTATCGATATTTCATCCGCTTAACAACACGGAGAGGCATTGCAAATAGAGGATGCCAACGATAGTGAACGCTGGCGACCTCAAAAACGTAAGCACTATGTGAGTGGTTCGAAGCGACGGCGCAAAGTGTTGTTCGGGAAGACGCGCCGCCGATGGGGGGGATTTTCCATGCGCTGGCCCGGCAGAAAGAGTGCCAGATTCTCGAAGGGCAGCTGATGCCGGACCCCGTGCACATGTGCATTGCGATTCCCCCGAAGCATCCGGTGGCCTCAGTGATCGGATTTCTCAAGGGGAAGAGTGCTATTGCGATGGCCCGACTGTGTGGCAAGGAACGAAACTTCACGGGCGAGCATTTCTGGGCCCGTGGATATGCCGTGCCCACGGTCGGGTTCGAACTGGAGCAAGTCCGCCAAGACATCCGCCAGCAAGAAGAAGCGGATGGAAACAGCAGACAGTTTTGAATGCCTCACCAAGGCGCGCCTCGGCGCGACGACTAAACTAAAGGGTGACCGCCTTTGAGTCGGCCCCACTCATCAAGCCACCCGCTTTGCGGGGGGGTGTCTGACCCAATCTTCGTGGCCTTCAGCCAACCCAACGCACGCCGGTGAACGGTTTGATGACCGCCTCTCGCCGTGCCGTGGGCTGTCGCCCTGGGTGCGGCTGTGGAGAGATTCGCCAGTGACTCGCACCGCGCGGCCCACCAGCCCAGCGTAATAAAGAGTCGGACTCCCGCAGGGCAAATCGGAAAGACCTGGGCAGACCGACGGCGTGCTGCCGGGATAAGGAATGAGGGACCGCCGAAAATTGCGTCTATGCGAGTCTGCCAGTCAGGGAGGTGTCGGCCGGTCGGGGGAGCCGTTGCTGTTTCGAACGCCTGTCTCTTGCCTATTTCCTCAACTCAGCCAATTCCTTCGTCACTTCGGCGGCGTGGGCGAACTTCGGATCGATCTGGAGTGTGTGTTCGAGCTCAGTGCGGGCTTGCTTCGCGTCGTGCAGCTTGGCGTAGGCCATGCCGAGGTGGTAGCAGAAATCGGGATTGTTCGGATACTTCTTTGCCGCGTCTTGGAGCAGGTCCACGGCGGATTGGTAAAGCCCCTTGTGGTAATAGGCCCAGGCAAGTGTATCGGCGGTGCTGGGCGAATTGGGCAGCGCGCGCCGGGCCGATTGGGCCATGGTGAGCGCGACATCCACGTTGCCGCCGTGCTCAAGCATATTGTAGGCGAGATTGTTTTCGGCGAGCGCGTAGTCGGGCTCGACCTGGAGCGCCTTCTGATAATAGTCATCCGCGCTTTTCCAATCTCCTTTTCGCCCTTCGAGGAAGCCAACCAACGCGTAGGACCGAACGTCGTGAGGATTGTCCTGCAGAAACTGTTCCGCGCTCGCGATCGCCTGGTTAATTGAGCCGCTCCTGGCCTCAAGTTGCGCCAGCAAGACGAAGGCATCCATATCATTTTTGTCGAACTCCGTCGCCTTTTCGAGGGCGGCTTCTGCATCGGCGTTCTTCGTGTTCATCATTAGAAGGCGCGCAAGGAGGACTTCGTAGGCGGCGTTCTTAGGCGCCTTCGCGATTTGGGCCTGCACCCGCTGCAAGGCTTTGCCCGGCTGCTTCTGCGCCATGTGCAGGCGGACCAGCCCGAGTAGGGCACTATAGGAATTCGGGTCGCGGTCCAGGGCCTGTTCAAGAAGTTTTTGGGCCGGCGCGAACTTGCCCTCGGCGAGCTTTAAGTTTCCGAGATTGGCGTAACCCAATGCGCTCTGGGGAGCAACCTTAATCGCCTCCTGGAAATTCGCCTGGGCGGATGAGACATCCTTCTGGTTCAGGTTCACAGCGCCCTGATAGATGTAACCGAGCGGCGAGCGGGGGGCGTATTTGACCAACGCGGCCGCACAGGCGGCTAATTGGTCAAAATTGCCCTGACGCATGGCCATTCTAGCAAGCGCTTGCTGGGCATCGAGCATACCGGGGCGTTGCTTGACCGCCGCCTGCCAGTGAGCCTCCGCGCGCGCGGTGTCGCCCTGCATATCGAACGCAATGCCGAGAATATAGAGAGCGCGGGCATTGTTCGGATCCGCCTTCAGGGCTGCTTGCACAGGCTCGATCGCCTGGCCGGGCTTCTGCTGGTGCTCCAGAATCTCTCCCTTGGTGATGAGAGCGTCGACGTCGCCCGGGTGCTCCTTAAGGATTGCGTCGTTGAGCTGCGTCGCTCCGTCAAAGTCATTCCGAAGGACCAGGAGCGAGATGTAATTCCTTTGCACGCGCAGGTCGTGCGGATGCTCCTTGTAGAGCGAAGCATATTCCGCCAGGGCCTTGTCGATCTGCCCCGTTGCCACATAAAAGTCGCCAAGCATCGTGTAACCCTGAGGATTTTTGCTCAGCGCCTGCTTCGCGTCCTTCAGGGTTTGTTCGGCCTTCGCCTCCTCGCCCTGGGCAAGATACAGATTAGTCAGCGCCTTGCGGGGAGCTGGATCGCTGGGAGCAATTTGGATGGCGCGCTGGAACTGGGCCTCCGCGTCGGAGAAGCGTTTTTGTTGCTCGTAGAATGCCCCGAGGGCCAGCAACGGCACGGGTGATTTCGGATCAAGCGCCGCTTGCTTCTGCAGAGATTTCTCGGCCGTGGCCGGCTGATTCGCCCTCATTTGCAGCATGGCGAAATCGATGTAAATGTTTGGCTGATTGGGCTCAAGCTCGATGGCCTTCTGCATTTCCTTGAGGGCGTCCGCGGAATCTCCCAGGGCAGAGTCAGCGTTGGCAAGCAAAACATATGCGCCAGCGTCGTTCGGATCCTGGCCAATAATCTCCTGAGCCTTCGTTTTTGCCTTATTCTTGTGACCGGAGGCCAAAAGCATTTCACCCAACTCAACCTGAGCCTTCCAGTCCTTGGGTGAAAGCTGGACCGTCCGATTCAGTTCGTTGTAGGCGCCTTGAACCATGCCAAGCTTCAGATAGCATGTCGCAAGTTCGTAATGGGCTTCGGCAAATTTCGGGTCGATCTTCGTGGCATTGAGAAGCTCGATGGCGGCCGCCCTGTAATTGCCCTTTTTCGTGTACTTCATTGCGGCAGCGTAGTATCTCTGTTTTCTGGCGTTTGGGCTCCAGTATGAGCAGCTTGACATGAAGCCGACCATCAGGGCTGCGAATAGCGCTAATTCGATCCAACGCACTCTCGTCATAGGGGTCTGCCACGATTGACTCAAGACATGTCCTCCTGCCTGTTCAACTATGCCTACTGGCAAGCCGGCTTCCATTCTGTGACCGATTTTGCCGAGACTGGCGGCAATTGCCCATAGGCTTGCAGGACAAAAAGTTGCGGACCTTAGGAAGCTGAAATCTGATGCACCAAAAGTCTCATCAATATGGACAATGTGGACAATGAACTGCCACAAAATGGCAAAAGTTTTCCCTGCCAATTTGAATGAGCTGCTTGTCACTAGGCACCCAAAAAAAAAGACCCGGCGCGGTGAGCACCGGGTCTGGAGGAGTGAATCGCGTTTGTGGTTATACCTGCGAAACGCCTGCGGCAAACCCCCGGAGAGCGCTCTGCGCTCCCGCGGCGAGCAAGGAATGGCACCGCCGGGAGACTAACATTCCTAACCCAAGCAGGCCCATCAACCCCAACCCGAGGAGCGTCAGCGAGCTTGGCTCGGGAGTCGAAATGGGGCCGCAAGACGAATTTGTGGTTGCTGTACCCCCCGTACTGCCTTCGTTACCCGCGAATTCTGTGCACCCGGCCTGCGGAATGTAAGCAATTTGCGCCACAAAGAAGTTATCCGGGCCGCCGCCCTTACTGGTTCCGTTGATGAATTCCTCGAGCAGAGCCGTCTCAGTCAACGCAGAGTTCGCCGTGTTGAGAACGAGCTCCAGCCCTCCCGCGTCGTTGGCCTGACCTGTCGGTGAATTACTCACGGGGACGTTGTCGTTGAAGAAGCCAAACCCGTCAAAGTTGCTAGCGGACGTGGACAACGGCCCGCAAGTATCGCCGCCGCCACCTCCCAAGGAATTCGCCGAGCTGGTGCAGCTGACTGCGGTCAGAGTTCCATCACTTCCGTCGTAATTGAAGCCGAAGCCGTTATTGTGAATGCCGTAATTCCCGTTCATAGCCACACTAATGGTCACCTGATCCGTCGAATCGGCCGTGATCGTAACGGTTCCGTAAGGTGCCGTGCCGGGGAAGTTGCTAGTGTTGCTGACGGAAAGGCCGATTGAGCACGAGGTATTGCCGGTATTACACGTCCCACCGGCCGTAGTGAAGGTGGAAATCGTATCCGCCTTCGCGCTTGAGACACCCAGAAGCGCCATCAACGTGATCAGAAACGCGCATGGAGTCAAATACTTCATCGTCCTCTTGAACATGACCCGCCTCCACATTCTGCACGCCGGAGAGCAATCCGCATACCATTAGCTGGCACCTGCGGCGATTTATTTCAATTCTCCACATCCAAAAGAAATTACAAGGGATTTTGAGTTCACGCCAGGGGCGTCTGCGGCGGGCACACGGGTGACGATTTTAGAATGTGGCAAAGGATTGTCCAGAATGCGAAGCAGTTTTCAACCTTCCCTGTTTGGCAACAACATTCGCGGTTCCCGATCTCGGATCGTGCAGCGAAATGCCAACCTTTTTGGGTCCCATACAAAGGAAAAGGAGCAAAGTTTTACCACTTAATGGCAATCACATAGACATGAGTTCCAACTTCCGAGTTAATATGTGGATTGTCCTCCGCATTGATATCTCCTTGCGACGGAGCGCATTGCAGCTCCGTTCGCGATTCAGCCCAAACATCGGCAATAGGCGTGCTGAGTCTCGGTTTCTCCGCTTGGGGCAAGTTTGTGCCAGGAAGCAATCTGACCTCGAGGAGCAGTGATGGAGGTTAAGCGCCCGGACGGGATCAACGAGATGGGCCATGAAGCGAGCCTTGCTCTAAGCAGCGAGCTTTTCTCGCGGTCGGAGAGTTCCGCCATGAAAGAAACCGAAAAGATCATGGCGGAAATTGCCCCCACGGACATCCCCGTTCTAATCGTTGGAGAAAGCGGGTCCGGCAAAGAAGCGATCGCGCAGCAAATCCATCAATTCTCCTCTCGCTCGGCATCGCCATTTGTGAAACTCGTTTGCGCCACGCTCAGTCCGCAGCTTGCCGAGAAGATCTTATACTTCGACGAGAAATCAGAGCTTGTCGAATCACTGCTGGGCGCGGGAACCATATTCCTCGATGAGGTCGCTGACCTTGAACTGGCGATTCAGCCCAGGCTTTTGCACGTTTTGTCGGATGGGGGGCCGGTTGCGCCAAGTCACCGCTTGCGGGCTCGAATCATCTCGTCAACGGTTCGGAACCTGGAGGAAGAGATTCGCCAGGGGCGTTTTCGCGAAGAGCTCTACTACCGATTGAATGGAGTCTGCCTTCGCCTGCCTCCTTTGCGACGGCGCAAGGACGACATTCCGCCACTGGTGGAATTCTTCCTCGCCAAGTACTCGGCCCTTTTGAGCCGACCGAAACCTTCCATCGCTCCCAGGGCGGTTTCCAAGTTGATGCGCTATCACTGGCCCGGAAATATTCGGCAGTTGGAGTATGCGATTAAGAAGGTCGTCGCTTTAGGCGACGGCGAGCAGGCGTTGCGGGATTTGGACGGCAATGGATCAGGCACTTGGCTCGATGATGACGACTTGGATAAGCCATCTCTCAAGCAGGCGGCGCGCGCAGCATCGCGGCACGCCGAACGGGAGCTGATTCTGAAGGCGCTGGAACGAACCCGTTGGAATCGAAAAAGGGCTGCTCGGGAGCTTCGCATCAGCTATAAGGCGTTGCTCTACAAGCTGAAGCAAATCGGTTTCGATGCGCCGCTCGAATCATCCGACGGCCAAGGAGAACGTTCATGAGGGCGGCAGCGTGCAAAGTGGCGATTGTCCTGTTGCTGGCAGCGGCTGTGCCATTGACCCTAGAGGGACAACAATCTTCCAAGGCGGCAGGCGGCAACGCGAGCGGGGCACCCGCAACCTCCGGCGCGCCGAGCAACTCATCTACTTATGTGATCGGCCCTACGGATGCCCTCGAAGTCAATGTCTGGAAAGAGCCGGACGTTACCCGTGCGGTTACGGTTCGTCCGGACGGGAAGATTTCACTGCCGTTGATAAACGACGTTCAAGCTGCTGGGCTAACTCCGATGGAATTGGCGAGCAAGATCGAAGAGGCCCTGAAGAGATTTATTACCAACCCTCAGGTGACGGTGACCGTCACCGCGCCCAACAGCCAAAAGGTTTTTGTAGTGGGAGAAGTCACCCGGCCGGGCGAAGTGAAGCTCCTTCCCGGTATGACCGTCCTCGATGCTCTGGCTAGCG
Organism: Acidobacteriota bacterium; assembly: GCA_021827245.1. Next base: position 9,959 of record JAKAWN010000043.1, read on the forward strand.
CTGGCGGGCCAACTCAGTTCGCTAACTCGAAGAAGATCACGCTCCTCAGGACGGAAGGCGCGAAAAAGGTCCGGTATCCCTTTAACTACAATGCAGCACTTAAAGGCAATCTGAACCAGAACATCGCCCTAAAACCCGGGGATACGATTGTGGTCCCGTGAGAGATCGATGCAAACGGTCGAGTTCGGGAAATATTTTGCTATGGCTACTCTGACGCTCCTTCTGCCACTAAACGCAACTGCCCAGGCGCCTGCGCCACTGCCACAGGATTCCCCATACGCGGGTGCGGCAGGACAGGCGAATGGCGGCCAGACCAACACCAGCTCGGCGGTCGAGCCGGCGCCGCAGGGTTCTTCACCAGTCTCTCCGATTGTTGGAGCAAAGGAGTTTGGGCTGGGTTCCACAGGTGAATCGCAAAGCTATTTTATCCCTTCATTCCAATACACGGGCTACGCGGACACAAATCCCGGATTCACAGGAAGCGGCGAAAAGCGGATTCTGCAGAGCACCTACGTCGGCAGCATCACGCTACAGAAAGTAACCCGAGAAACGCAGTTCAATTTGAACTACGCGGGAGGCGCGGAATTTTACAACCGGCTGCTGACGCCCACGCCGACGAGCGGCGGAAGTTCTTATGGAACCTTCCATCAGCTCGGCTTGGGAGAATCGGTGAATTGGCGGCGCTGGCAGTTGTTTTTGGGGGACGAGGGAAGCTATTTGCCGGAGTCTCCAGGCGGATTCACAGGCTTTGGCGGGCTGCAGAGCTTCAACGCCGGCCTGGGAGGATCCGCTCTCTCGACAGGTGGCAGCATGAACGGCCTCTTGCAGCCCAGCCAGAGCATCCTGGGCGCATTTGCCCGACGGCTGAGCAACACGAGCATCAGTCAGCTTCAGTACGCCGCGACCGCGCGAACAACTTTCGCCGTGACCGGAGCTTACGGCGTGCTCAACTTTCTTGATTCCGGCTTCACTGACGACGAGTACTTCTCACTTCTGGCGAGCGGGACGCATGCTTTCAGTCCCGGAAACTCCGTTAGCGTGACCTATCTTCATACGCTGATTCATTTCCATTCGCCTCATCAGGACATCCTGGACCGCGGTTTGATACTTTCCTACGGGCACAAGATTCTTGGGAGGCTTGCCTTCGAGACGTCGGCGGGTTATTTGCTGGACCAGTTTGCCATACCCACCGGCGGGTCGGTCACGCAGGGCTTCATAACCACTTATGATTCACTTCAATATCGCTGGCGAAGAAGCGATTTCCGCGCCTCCTTCAATCGCAACATCACGGACGGGTCCGGCATTCTCAGAGGGGCGGAGACGGATCTGCTTGAAGGCAGCGTCGGCAGGCAATTCTTCCGAACGACTTATCTGAGCCTGGATTTTGGCCATGCCTACAACCAATCGCTCTCGCAAGCGATGGCAAACCGGCGCGCCAAGGCGGAAACCTGGGAGGGCGGCATTCATCTCAGCCGGGAGCTCGGCTCTCATCTGAGTTTCTATATTCAGTACAACGTCCAGCGCCAGACCGCCAATGCCAGCCTATGCACGCCGAGCGGTTGTGGTGTGACTTTCTTCCGGCAAACCGGTGGGATTGGAATGAACTGGCACACTCGGCCAATGCGTTTGCCCTAGTCACGGCACGGGCGTGAAACGAAGTGAAGAGAGAGAGATTTCGATGATCGGACACCGTCAACTCACGACCCAGGATTACTGGCAGATTCTTCGGCGCCGCCGGTGGTTTGTCCTCGTTCCCCTGGTGGTTGTTCCAGTTCTGGCACTGGGACTCACCTGGGTGCTGCCGAGCAAATGGACATCTAAGTCTCTTATTCTGATCGAGCAGCAGAGGGTGCCTTCGGATATCGTTCAGCCCGTCGTGACCGAGGACTTGAACGCGCGGCTTGCGACGATGCAGGAACAAGTCCTCAGCCGGACTCGTCTCGAGCCGTTGGTCAAGAAATACAATCTGTTCAAGTCTTACGCAGGGCGCGAGTCCATGGAACAGATTGTGGACCGTCTCCGCAAGTCCATTACTCTGACGGCCATCAAGCCGCAGGTCTCCTCGCGGGATTCGCGCGACGCGTTACCCGGATTTTCTGTTTCCTTGACCTTGGACGATCCTCGCGTGGCGCAGCAAGTGTGCTCCGATATTACTTCGATGTTTATCGACGAGAACCTCCGCCAGCGGGAGCAGGCGGCTCAAGGGACCACGAACTTCTTGCAAAGCCAACTGAACGACGCCGAGCAAGCTTTGGATGCGCAAGGGGCTAAGCTAGCTGCTTTTCAAGAGAAATACTTCGGGATGCTTCCCGATGAAACCCAGCAAAACCTCAATGTTCTTGGAACTCTCAACACGCAGCTTCAGGCCGTCGCGAACCAGATCGACCGGGCCGAGCAGGACAAGACCTACAACGAATCGCTCTTGAACCAGTTGGTCGCGAGCGAGCAACCCACGAGCCCAGGCGCGCCGAGCGGCCCCGCGGCTTCCGACCTCGACAAGGATATTCAGAACCTCCAGACCAGGCTGGTTGCCATGCGGGCTCTTTACACGGACGATTATCCCGATGTGGTGAAGCTCAAGCAGGAGATTGCGGACCTTAAGAAGCAAGCGCAGACGCAATCAAATGCCGCAAGCGTTGCCCCTAAACCCTCTGTAAAGACGCCGAAAGTCGCGTCCAGCGAGCCGCCCCAGGCGCCGCAACTCCACAGCCAGATCAAAGCTGACGATCAAGCTATTCACCAGTTGACGAATCAGGAAAATCAGATTCAGAAGCAAATCAAGATTTACGAGTCGCGGCTCCAGCTGAGCCCCAAGGTGGAGCGCGAGTACGAGGAAATCACCCGCGACCACAAAACGGCGCTGGATGTTTACAACAACCTCCTGCAAAAGCGGGATGCCTCGCAGATGGCGACCGATCTTGAGCGTGACCAGCAGGGCGAGCAATTCGTACTAATTGACCCCGCCAACCTGCCGGAAAAACCGTCATTTCCCAACCGGCTCGCCTTCGGTGGCGGGGGGCTGGGGGGAGGCCTGGCTTTAGGTCTCGGTCTCGCTTTCCTCCTTGAAATGAGGGACAAATCATTTTGGAATGAACTTGATGTACACGCTGTTCTCGGCGCCTATCCGCTCGCTAGGATCCCGATTTTTGAGGAGAAAAAGAACAGCAAGGGGGTTGCCACGGTTATGCATGTGCCGAGTATATCCGGGCAGCCGGGCGCCACTTCGCAGGGTAACGGTTTATGTATAAGGAATTTTTCGGCCTGAAAGAAAACCCGTTCAGCGCGAATCCGGATCCCCGCTTTCTGGTTCCAACGCGGGAGACAGAAGAGACTTTTGCGTCCTTGACTTACGGCATCCAGCAGCGTCGCGGATTTATTCTTCTCACGGGTGAGGTGGGCACGGGTAAGACCACCATCCTTAATATGTTTCTCGAGTGGTTGCGAGGAGCGAATGTCGCGACGGCGTTCATTTTCAATCCCAGGCTGAGCGTCGTCGAATTCATGGATTTTATGATGACAGACTTCGGCATCCCATGCGATTCGGAACTTAAAAGCCAAAAGCTGATCCGCATAAACCAGTGGCTGCTCGAGCGCTTCCGAGGGAACGAGACCGCAGTCCTGATTGTCGATGAGGCCCAGAATCTTTCAGTCGAAGTCCTGGAGGAAATTCGCTTGCTCACGAATCTGGAAACCGCGAGGGAAAAGCTGCTGCAGATCGTGCTCTCCGGACAGCCCGAACTTGAGTATAAGCTCAACCGCCCGCATCTCCGCCAGTTGAGGCAAAGAATCACTTTGCGTTGCAAGACGTTCCCTCTTACTTCCAAACAAACCGAAGAATACATTTGCACGCGCCTGCGCATCGCCGGCAGAAGCGAAGGCCCACTCTTCAGCCCCAGTGCGATCGAGGCGGTTCATCGATACTCGCAGGGAATTCCAAGGATCATTAACTTGCTATGCGACCATGCGTTGATTAATGCTTTCGCGGACGGCCGGAAGTATGTGGCGGCAAACACGATTGACTGCGTTGCAAAGGAGTTTGAGTTGAGCGAGCCCGCGACTTCCGCCGCGACAAGCGCCGCCAACGGAAATGGCGGACAAGCGAAGGCCAGCCGCATGCTCGACGAATTGACGGTGCTGATTGATCGTTTGCGCAGAGCGGAAATCGGAGATGGCGAGCCTCGCTAAAAGGATCTTATGAGCAGGATTCATGACGCACTGAAGAAAGCCGAAGCCGAACGAGCCCAAGCCGCCAGCGGCAACGGCCATTCGGAGACCGCGCCTGAGACTTGCGACGCGCACGCTAGCGGGGCAGCCAGCGTGGCGCTCCCTACGGGCACGGAGTCGGTCACAGATTCCAACTCGACTGTCCGGCCGGGCGAGTTGTTGCCTTCTCTCAATGCCAACTTGCCGCAAAGCCGGGTTGGGGCTGTGGCAGCAGAAATGCCCCGCCAGAACGGGCCCGACTTTCGAGTTCCCCACAAAGCTGCGGCGTGCGACGCCGCATTTCTCGAAAAGTGCCCCCGCTTCGATTGGGCTCCGATCCCAAGCAAGATGCTTTCGGCCAATGAAAGCAAGTATCGCATCGGGGCGGAAGAGTTTCGGACTCTGCGGTCCAGCCTGGAATTGGTGCGGAAACAGCATCTTCTAAAAACCGTACTGGTCACGAGCCCGTTGCCCAGAGAGGGAAAGACCTTTGTCGCCGTGAATCTCGCTCAAGCCCTTGGCTGGCAGCGCGAACGCCGAGTGTTGCTGATTGACGGAGATCTCAGGCTGTCGCGGGTCCACACCTGTTTCGGTGAGATGCCGCGGAAACCTGGGTTGGCGGATTATCTGAGCGGCGATGTTGATCCCATACCATTGATTCGCCGCGGTCCAGAAGACAACTTGTTTGTTCTTCCCGCAGGCCTTCCCGGCTCGAACGCCCTCGAGCTGATTGGGAACGGGCGGCTGAAGGCTCTGATTCAATGGCTCACCCCGGCATTCGACTGGATCGTCATCGATTCGCCCCCCGCTGTTCCGGTTTCAGACGCTCGCTTGATCGCGGAGAGTTGCGATGGCGTGCTGTTCGTCATCCGGGCTGGACATACTCCTTCTGACTTGGCGCAGAGGTCGATGGGGGAGATTCGCGGCAAGCGCTATTTGGGCATTGTGCTTAATGCCGTCGATACCGAATTGGCAGCGAGCTCGTATTACTACGGCGGCAATGGCAACGGAGCCGTTGGAAAGGGCGCGGCATGAGACTGCCAGATAACAGCGCGGGCGAGAAAACGATCCGCCATCCCGAACTCTGTGGCCTAATGCAACGGCCACCGGCAAGCCCGGGAGAGTGCGGAACGTGTGAAAAGCTCAATCCAATGGTTGCAAGGGTTTTCATGTTTTGTCGCTTCCTGCGTCGAAGATCGGGCAAAGATTTCGGAAAAGCAGCGTTAGGAAATATCGGCCTATTTTTCAGTCATATACGGACAGTAATTTGTGTCTTTGTCATTGAAATAGCACGTCCGTTGGCCCATTGCGTGCATGAGATCTCAGCAGCGATCAACGCAGGTATCGGGATTAAGCCCTTCGAACAGAAGGGTTGCGGGGATAGTGGGAAAAAGGATCTGGAGTTAATCGGGTGGAGCAAAAGCCCTTCGCAAATCTCGGGTATTGCAGACAGCGGGAGGATTTCCGGACCGCGGTCGGCATTCGTGTCTCTGGCGCAAGGCTGCTCCGCTTTGATGCTCCAAGCGCAAGTGTGCTGCCCGGCGTAGGGTCGTGGGCGGGACGTAGCTTTCTACAAGAGCAGTCAGGTTGCGGATCGGCTTACAGAAAATAAGGTTCTGTAAGTCACAGGGCGAAGCTTTATGCAGAATGAGCTGATCGAACGCGGCGTTGAGGACAGCGGGACCGATAGCGGGTGGTATGCCGTTTATACACGGCATCAGCACGAGAAGACCGCGGCCGATCTTCTGGCGAGGAAAGGATTTGAGACTTTCTTGCCTCTTTATTCGGCCACGCACCGTTGGAAGGACCGGAACAAGGTGCTCTCTTTGCCGCTTTATCCGAATTATATATTCCTCCACGGCGGGGTGGAGCGCAGGATTGCGATTCTGTCCACGCCCGGCACGATTGGGTTGGTGGAGTTTGCGGGTCACGCGAGCAGAATTCCGGCGGCGGAAATCGAAGCTGTTCGCCGAGTGATCGAGAGCCATCTGAACGTTGAGCCTCACCCCTTCCTGAAATGCGGCGATTGGGTGCGGGTGAAGAGCGGGCCGCTCGGCGGAATCGAGGGCATTCTGGTCCGGAAGAAGAACCAGGACCGGCTGGTGCTTTCGGTGGAATTGCTTCAGAAATCAGTTTCCGTAGAAGTGGACGCGCTGGCGGTCGAGAGGACTGGGCGGATCAATGCTCCTGCGTTCGTGCCTCCTGGTGTCAGCCCCGTCTGGGTGCACTGTTAATCATAGTGAAGTTGTCACTGGTCATCATATGGGACTATTCGCGGTCAAGGATTTAGGCAGTTCTTCATCACCGACGCGGCAGGGTGCAAGGTTCATCAATCCCGCGAAACAGGATCTCGCGGACATCCCGTCCGAGGCGCAATTCGCTGGAATGCTGTTGCTTGAGCGGAGAAGGGCGGATCGCTCTGGCAAGCCATTTCTGCTGATGCTTCTGGAAATCGAAGACGCTCTTGAGGCTGACCTGTCCGGTGAGCTTTTGAGGAGGATCTGGTCCTCGCTTTCCTCTTCGATCCGGGACACGGACGTTTTAGGGTGGCACAAGAACGGAGGCGCGCTTGGGATTCTCTTTACAGAATTGAACACCGAGGGGCCCCAACCCGTCAGGGAAGTGATCCACGCAAGGATACGTTCTGGCCTTTCTGTGCAGCTCACGGCCCCGGAGATGAGCCAAATCAAGATCAGCCTGCATCAGTACCCCGATCAATGGGACCTCGAGGACGGACCGCCTCCCAACTTACGGCTGTATCCGGACCTGGTCGAACGGGACGAGGAACGGAAGTTTTCGCAGATGGTGAAACGGGCGATTGACATTGCGGGGAGCTTGAGCGCGCTTGCAATCCTTTCGCCTCTTTTTGCTCTGATCGCCTTGCTCATTCGTCTGACTTCCAAAGGCCCCCTGCTGTTCCGCCAGGTTCGGGCCGGCAGGTATGGACGCAGATTTACTTTGCTTAAATTCAGAACTATGTACTGCAAGGCAGACGAGGGCATTCATAAGCAATATGTTCAGGAATTCATCACGGGCAACGGCAAGAGCCAGGCGAAGGACAAAACCTCCGTCTATAAGATCAAGAACGATCTTCGGATCACTTCCATCGGAAGGCTGCTGAGAAAGACCAGCCTTGATGAATTGCCCCAGTTCTGGAATGTCTTGATGGGGCAGATGTCGCTCGTCGGGCCGCGACCGCCGATTCCCTATGAAGTCGAGTGCTACGACACCTGGCACCGGCGGCGCTTGCTCGAAGTGAAGCCGGGCATTACGGGCCTTTGGCAAGTTTACGGTCGCAGCCGGACCAAGTTTAATGACATGGTTCGCCTCGACCTGCAGTATGCCAAGTCATGGTCGATTTGGCTTGACCTAAAGATCCTTTTCCGGACTCCAGGCGCTGTTGTTTCGGGAGATGGGGCATATTAGAAGCGTTTTCCTTTCCGGGGTGCCGGCAGAAACAAATCATATCTCAATCACAATCGTATATTGAACTGGAGAGGCTGCGCCTCTCGGCAAGGGCACGCAAAGCGGAAGCTTCGGTGGCTTGGCCGACAGGCGAGGACTTCTCTCCGTCCCCGCCAGCGCAGGGTCATGCGTAGCCCTGTGCCGGGTGAGGGAGGGGTCAGAAATGGTTGGAATTGGCATAATAGGTTACGGTTACTGGGGGCCAAACGTTGCCCGGAACTTCGCGAAGGTTGAAGGAAGCAGGGTGGTTGCGATTTGCGACAGAAGCGAAGCGGCACTGGCCCGGGTAAAGCAGGCGCACCCCACAGCCCGCCTGACAACCAGCCCGGAAGAAGTGCTTATATCCGGCGACGTGGACGCGGTGGCGGTGGTCACACCGGTCTGGACCCATTACGAACTCGCCAAAATGGCGCTCCTGGCCGGGAAACAAGTCTTCGTCGAGAAGCCTTTCACTTCCACCTCGGCGGAAGCGGAAGAATTGATCGAAATCGCCCAGCGGAAGAACCTGACCATCATGCTCGACCACACGTTTCTCTTCACCGGTGCTGTACGAAAGATCCGGCAACTGATCGACGATGGCATGCTCGGAAATCTCTATTACTACGATTCGATGCGCGTGAATCTGGGCCTTTTCCAGCACGACATCAACGTGCTGTGGGACCTTGCGCCGCACGACCTTTCGATCCTCGACTATCTGATTGCCGCGAAGCCGGAAGCCGTCGTGGCAACCGGCGAGTCCCACCTGAATGGCGTGGAAGATGTGGCGTTTATTACGGTCTATTTTCCCCAGAACGTCATCGCCCACGTCAACGTCAACTGGCTTTCGCCGGTGAAGATTCGGACCACGCTGATCGGCGGCGAAAAGCGCATGCTGGTCTGGAACGATCTGGAAGCGGATGAAAAGATCAAGCTCTACGATAAGGGCGTGACGATGGACAACAAAGATGGCGTCTACCAGTTGCTCGTCAGCTACCGCTCGGGCGATATGTGGGCGCCCAAGGTGGAGCAGACCGAGGCGCTCAAGGCTGAAGCCGAATACTTCATTGATTGTATTGACCACCAGAAAACGCCCTTTAACGACGGCATGGCGGGTTTGCGAATCGTGCGGATGCTAGAAGCGGCTGATGAATCGCTCAAGAAAAAGGGTAGGGAAGTGGCCGTATGAACGAGTACTGTTGCATTGCGGACGACGTCAAGCTGGGTAAGGGAGTCCGGCTTTCCAAGTTCATCAACCTGTACGGCTGCGAGGTTGGCGACTACACCAAAATTGGCGCCTTTGTCGAAATTCAGAACAACGCGAGCGTTGGGAAGAATTGCAAGATCTCGAGCCACACATTTATCTGCGAGGGCGTCACAATCGAAGACGATGTCTTCATCGGGCACGGCGTCACTTTCATCAATGACACTTATCCCCGCGCCACAAACGCGGACGGCAGGCTTCAGACGGAAGCAGACTGGAAGGCCGAGCGCACGGTCGTAAAGTGCGGCGCTTCGATCGGATCGGGAGCGACCATCTTGTCCAACGTGGTCATTGGGGAAAAGGCCTTGGTTGGGGCGGGAAGCGTCGTGACCAAAGGCGTTCCGGCCGGCGCCATTGTGGCCGGCAATCCAGCGAAGTTCATCAGGTGCATGAGCGAACAGAAAGTGGGGGCAAAGTGAGCCAAGCGTCAAAGATTCCATTTCTTGATCTTGTGACTCCTCATCGTGAGCTCGAGGAAGACTTGTTAGGAGTCCTCCGGACTGCGCTGCGGAAGGCGGCGTTTGTTGGGGGGGCGATGGTGGAAGATTTCGAAAAAGCTTTTGCGGGATTTTGCGGAACAAAGCATTGCGTTGGAGTTGGCAGCGGCACCGACGCGCTCCGGTTCGCGCTGATCGCTGCGGACGTTCGGCGCGGCGATTGCGTGGTTACCGTGCCGAATACTTTTATCGCAACCACAGAGGCAATTTCCCAAGCGGGCGCCGTCCCCGCCTTCGTGGACATCGACGAACGGACCTACACGATGAGCCCCGACAGATTGCGGGAGTTTTTTGAGTCGGACTGTGTGCTTGACGGACAGTCGAGAAGGCCGATCCATAAGGCGTCGGGCAGGCCTGTCACCGCGATTGTGCCTGTACATTTGTACGGCCAGATGGCCGACATGGACCCGATTATGGAAATTGCGGATCGCTACGGTCTCCGCGTCGTGGAAGATGCGTGTCAGGCGCACGGTGCGGAGTACTATTCGCGGAAGCGGCGGGCCTGGTTGAGGGCAGGAACGCTGGGACAGGCGGCGGCGTTCAGTTTTTATCCCGGCAAGAACCTGGGAGCCTGCGGCGAAGCAGGGGCGGTAACTACAAATGACGAGACAGTCGTGCAAATAGTCCGGATGCTTCGAGACCACGGCCAAGCGCGCAAGTATTACCACGAAATCGAAGGTTACAACGGGCGGTTGGATGCGATTCAAGCAGGCTTCCTGAAAGTCAAGCTGGCGCATCTTTCGGAATGGAACGAGGCGAGGCGCGAAGCGGCGGAGCGTTACAACGAGCTTTTCCGCGCTGCTGGAGCACAAGATGTCGCGCCGTTTAGAGCTTCGTATTCGCGAGCTGTGTACCACCTGTATGTTATCCGCGTTCCCGACCGGGCCGGGCTTCAGAAAGCGCTTGGCGAGAGCGGCATCGGAACCGGCATTCATTATCCCGTGGCGCTTCACCTTCAGAAAGCCTACGAACACTTGGGCTACAAGGCGGGAAATTTCCCCGCCGCTGAAAAAGCCGCGGAAGAAATTCTTTCGCTTCCCATGTTCCCTCAACTAGGCGAGGCAGAGCAGGAATACGTCGTGAGGCAGATCGTTGAATTCCTTTCGAGGCATGAACAGAGTGGCCTGGGCCAGCAGGTCGCCGTCACTACAAGCTAAATTGTGTTTCGCCAAATCAGGACACTCAAGGATGTTGTTGACTGGGGCTTGTGCACCGGTTGCGGCGCGTGCTTCTACGCCTGCCGGAAGGGTGGGATTTCCCTGGTCAACGTCGAATCGGTTGGCATCCGGCCTCGCTTCAAGAGCGCCGATTGCGCTTCCTGCACGGAATGCCTTTCGATCTGCCCCGGCTATTCGGTGGACGCAAGCCTCGTTAGCGGACACGCTGCCCGGCCGACGGAAGCCGACCATGAATTTGGCCCGGCGCTTGAGATCTGGGAAGGCTACGCGGCCGATCCCGAGATTCGATATAAGGCGTCTTCGGGCGGACTGCTTACGGCGCTCGCGCTCTACTGCCTCGAAAACGAAAACATGGAATTCGCGCTCCACACGGGCATGGATGAATCGAAGCCGTGGACCAACCGGACGGTGCAGAGCAGGACGCGCGAGGACCTGCTGAGGCGGACGGGCTCGCGTTACGCGCCAGCTTCGCCGTGCGATGGCTTGCAGGCGATTGAGCAAAGCCCGCGCCCTTGCGTCTTCATCGGCAAGCCGTGCGACGCAGCCGCAGTAGGGAAGCTCAGAGAAGAGCGGCCGCAGCTTGACCGGAATCTTGGTCTTGTTCTGACTTTTTTTTGCGCTGGCACGCCCAGCACGCAAGGAACGCTCGACTTGATTACTTCGCTGGGCGTCGCGCCTAAGACTGCCACATTCGTGCGCTATCGCGGCGAAGGCTGGCCGGGCAGGTTCAAGGTGCTTTTCAATGGAAACGGCGGAGGGAAAGCCGCACCCTATGACGAATCGTGGGGCCGCCTCGCGCATTACACGGCGCTCCGCTGCCGGCTCTGTCCGGACGGGCTGGGACGCGTGGCGGATATATCGTGCGGTGACGCGTGGGAAAGATTCAGCGGCGACGGTGATCCCGGCTGCTCGATTGCTCTCGTTCGAACCCGGCGAGGAAGCGAAATTCTACACCGCGCCATCGACGCGGGATATGTCGAGCTCAGGCCCACCGGGCCCCAGGCGGTGTTTGCCGCCCAGCCCAATCTGCTCGCGCGGCGGAGGGAAATCTTTGGCCGGCTTTTGGCTATGCGCGCTTTCCTGGTTCCAATCCCCCGCTTTCGGGGATTCTCACTTCTTCGCGGCTGGAAGAGCCTTCCGCCGGGAAGGAAGATCCGCAGCGTCCTGGGCACGGCGAGGCGCATCGCCCTTCGAAGCATGTGGCGAAGACGGCCCGTGACTTAACCCTGCTGTGATCTGGCTTCCGTCAAAATGTCTTTTTCATCTTATCAAGCTTGAGTTTTTAATTCATGCGGGTTTGCATGCTGACTTATTCGTTCTACGGGTTTGACGCCCGGGTGCAGCAGTATGCCCGCGCACTGGTCGAAAGGGGCGATGAGGTTGACGTCATCGCCTTGCGTCGCGAGGGATTGCCAAAGTACGAGATCGTCGAAGGAGTCAATGTCTATCGCATTCAGCACCGGACACGAAACGAACGCACGCAGTTCGCGTACCTCTTGCGAGTCTTTCGATTCCTGCTCCATTCGGCGTTCTTTGTCTCGAAAAGACACGCTGCCAAGCCCTACCAATTGATTCATGTCCACACCGTTCCGGACTTTCTGGTCTTCGCGACTCTGGTGCCGAAACTGCTCGGGGCTCGCATTATTTTGGACATTCACGACATTTTGCCGGAATTTTATGCCAGCAAATTTCACGCTGACCCGGAGTCGTTACTTTTCAAGACGCTGCTCTTCATTGAACGCAGATCTGTCAGGTTTGCCGACTACGTGATTGTCGCGAACGACCTTTGGTGTGAGCGCATCAAAGTGCGCTCGGCCCAAAATGGAAATTGCATGGCAATTCGGAATTATCCCGACCCGCGGCGTTTTTTCCCGCGGCCGAATGGCGGAGGCAATGGGAAATGCCTCATCCTTTATCCGGGCACACTTAATTGGCATCAAGGAGTGGACGTGGCGGTTCGCGCGTTCGCGAAAATCAAAGACAAAATTCCGGAGGCCGAGTTCCAGATTTACGGTGAGGGTCCCGCGAGGTCCAGCCTTATTTCGCTCGCTGCAGAGCTCGGTCTGGATGGAAGGGTGATTTTCAAGACATTTCTGCCCGCCAGTGAGATTGCCAATGTCATGGCAGGAGCCGATCTTGCCGTTGTGCCTAAAAGAGCCTCCTCGCCCTTCGGCAATGAAGCAGCAAGCACCAAGATCTTTGAGTTTATGGCTTTGGGCGTTCCAGTGGTCGCCTCAAGGACCAGAATCGACACTCATTATCTCAACGACTCGCAGGTGAAGTTTTTTGAGTCGGACAACGAAGATGATCTGGCGGAAGCCATCCTGACGATGGCGAGCAATCCTGAGCTTCGGGCGAGGTTTGCGGCCAATGCCGGCCGATACGCATCTTCGAACACCTGGGCGAACAAGAAGCTGGAGTATCTCCGGTTGGTTGATTCCCTGGTGAATACGGGCAAAACCCACGCGCTTGGGAAACAGTCGCGCGACGTATAGGACGCTGCGCTACACGATGATTCGCCTGGACCGTATTGCAACGCTCTGCTTCGCCCAGCCTTTGATGCGCGCCTTGACCCATGCGCAGAACGCGCGGCTGCCGATTTTGATGTATCACGGCATTCGCGAGCGCCTCGACGGCCGCCGCCCCTACTACGAAACATCTACCACGCCGGCGGTTTTTGCACGGCATATGCAGTTTCTCAAGGACGAAGGATATCAAGCATTGGATTTGAGCAAAGCAGTTTCAAAGCTTTCGGCCGGCGAATCCTTTGGCAAGCAAGTTGTGATCACTTTCGATGACGGCTATCGGGATTTTTACACACACGCTTTTCCTGTCCTGCAGCGGCACAATTTCAGAGCAGCGCTCTTTCTCCCGAGCGCCAGAATAGGGAATCAGCGGATCTGCCTGGGTGGAAATGAGTATCTGACGTGGGCCGAAGTGCGAGACTTGAACGCGCACGGAATCGCGATCGCGTCTCACACGGTGACGCATCCTGAGTTGAGGAATTTGAGCGATCATGAAATCGATCGGGAGGTTGGCGAGTCGAAGCAAACGATTGAGGACAAACTAGGTGCCGCAGTCGTGTCATTCGCCTATCCCTATGCGTTTCCTGAAGGCAACCGGCTGTTTTCGAGCCGGCTCGCTGCCATGCTCGAAAAGCACGGATATGAAAACGGAGTCACGACAATTCTTGGAACCGCGCGCGCCAGAAGTCCACGGTACTTCCTACCCCGCTTGCCCGTGAACTCCTGGGACGACTTGCGCTTTCTGAAAGCCAAGCTCGAGGGCGCCTATGACTGGCTTCATATTCCTCAGCTACTGACCAAAGCTGTGGAAGGCTTCACGCGATCCCAACAGAGAAACGAAGGAACTCACCAAGAGGCCCCACAGTGAATCCCAATGACTCCAAACCTCCGGTGCGCTACGTCATCATCACGCCGATGCGGAATGAGGGGCCATACATGGAGCAGACCATCAAAGGTGTGGCCTCCCAGTCGATGAAGCCGGTGAGGTGGGTCATAGTTGACGACGCGTCTGACGACCAGAGCGCTGAGATTGTAGCTCGGTACCTGAATCGGCTGGACTTTCTAACACTAGTGAGGTTGGAAAGAAGCGGCAACAGGAACTTCGCCGGCAAAGTCGGGGCTTTCAACGCCGGACTGAACTGCCTTGATGGAACGATGTACTCCTTTATCGCAAACCTGGATGCCGATATTTTCCTTGAGCCGGACTATTACCGCAACATTCTCGCCAAGTTTGAGAAAGATGTGAAACTGGGACTTGCTCGT
>JAKAWN010000535.1 GCA_021827245.1 Acidobacteriota bacterium
CAATGATCCCGGCAAGGAACCCGCTTTGGTCATTTCCATTCCCTTTCCCACATGCCTCCCGCAACCGGTGTAGTAGGAACCAAGCGGTCTTCTGGGTCATGCCACCCGCTCCAGCGTGCACGTGGCCCCATTGCCCATCTCCGCTTGGCTGTCGATCTGGCTGCGCTCGCTTTTGCTGCTGGTGGCGGGCCTCTTCAGTACGGAATCTTTTTTTTACCGGGGCCGGTACAGATGGCCGGCCTGGATCGCCTTGCGCACCGTGTCCAGCAGGATGACCAACTGCTGCCCGACTTCCGCTGCGCTCTTGCCTTCGTTCAGCAGCACTTGCGCCTGGGCCTTCACCTCGTCTGTCAGTACGACGGCGGACCGCCGCCGACGCGGGGCAAAGAACCCTGCCGCGCCTTTTCCCGGTAGAGCTTGGCATACCGCTTCACCGTCGACAACGGGACCCCAAAGGCGCGTACGATCTCGCCGTGCCGCACGTTCCCGTTGGCAATCATCTGGCTGGTGGACAGGCGGAAGCTGGCCAGGTTCTGCTGGTCGTACTGAAACACCGGCAAGTGGCCGTGCAGATTTGCGGGTTGATCGGCGTCATTCCGGAGGGGAAAATCGGAAACTGAAGTTGTGGCATGCGCAGTCAGTGTCTCTCCTGTCGCCCGTCTCCCACACCCCCCGTTCCGGGTTCATCCTATTTTCCGCTACCCACCTGAAAATCCCTGCAATCCCTGGGTGACATCAGGATGTCTGACTGTGTGCGCTTGCCTGATGGTCAGGATCCCAACAGCTACTTCGTCCGCAGCGCCTGCGCCGCCGATTTCACCCTCTGCCTGCAAGGGGCCATACAACCATGAGACCCTCCGTCGTCTATCAACCATCCATGCCCGCCAGCGCTTCCCCGTATCGCTTGCGCGATGCGGACGGAGCAGAAATCGCCTGGGCGAATGCTTTCCTTGATGCCCAGTGCGTCCGCCAGATCTCCCCACGTTCGCTCCGCACCTACGCCTATGACCTGCTCAACTTCGCCCGCAGGCCAAAGATACTGAGGGCAAGGTCAAAGACCTAACAAATTCTCATTCCGGGACTTGCCAAATCAAGACCAGCGAAGCAGCACTCATGCGATCTGCTCAATCTGAAAACGCCATGAACGAATAGAAAGAGGACCTGAAATGGACGAACTCGAAGAATGCACTCCGCTACAAGCGACGCTCGTCTCAGGGGATATTCCGCAAGCCGAGTTCAGTTGCGATCATAGTGTTTCCCGGGGATGAGATGGGCTTCCCAATTGCGAAGAATTCGGCGATGTTCATCGATAATCGGGGCGTAATTGGGGTCGTCGATGAGGTTTGTGGTCTCCCAAGGATCCTTCTCCATATTGAAGAGCAGGGCGTTGGGGTATTCGGCATACTCCGTTCCGTGGCCAGGAATGAACTGCGTGTGTCCCTTGTCCGCTTTGCGTACAAAAGGCGTTTCGAAGTTGCCGGAGTACTCGTACTTCATCGTGTATTTGTATTTGCGAGCACGAATGATACGACCTGTGATCTGCCACTCGACGTAAACGTTATTGCGCCACTCGCTATCGGGCGAACTCTGCTGGTCCGCAATCGGACGAAGGCTGAAACCTCTCTGATTGGGCGGTGGAGCAATGCCTGCGTAGGAGCAAAGTGTGGGCATCACGTCGACGCCGCTGACGAGGTGCTCCGTATCGAGTACTCCGGACTTGATACGTTTGGGGTTCCAAATGATGAACGGCACCTTCACCGAGTCCTCGAAGGGATGCCACTTTTGAACCCGTCTGTGACGTCCCAAACCTTCGCCGTGGTCAGAAAGGAAGATCACGATCGTGTCCTCGTTGCGTTCCCGCACCGCATCCATGATGCGCCCGACATGTTCGTCAATATCTTCTACCATCCGGTAATAGTCGTATGCATAATTGCGCCACTGCGTTTCTCCATGAAAACCGCTATAAGGCTTTTCGCCTTCGATATCCTTAAAATCATAAATGAAATTTGGTGGGAGAATAGGCACCTGTTCCCTCAAGTTATAGACATCCGCTTCCGGCGTCGTTGAGGCTCCATCCAGCTGCATGGTCCAGTAGCAAATATCGTGTGGATTCATGAGGCTTGCGACGAGCAGATACGGATGCTCGTCTCGGTCGTTGGCTATATAGGAAGCCACGCTGTTGGAGACTTGCGGGTCGACGTAGATGCCAGTGCCTGAGCCGCCGACAGGCAGCGTGTCAAAGCCTGGGATCTTCCGCGGTCCACTGACATCCGGGTAACTCCATGCTCCGCCCGCATGCCACTTCCCGCAGTACACTCGCCGATAGTCACTGTGTTCCTCGAACCACTGGCCCATGTTTGGTACTGCCTCATCGATACCAATGTTGTTTGTAACGACGCCAGTTTCAACCGCCATGCGCCCCGTGAACATGCAGGAGCGCGACGGGCAACACACAGGGTTGGCTGAATGCGACTCCATGAACGAGACGCCTTCCGTCGCAAGCCGGTCGAGATTCGGCGTCTTCACCCAGTGCGATCCATACGCAGGGTCTCGAAAATGACTGGCAAAATACGCGATGGCATCGATGTTTAATTGGTCGGAGATGATGAATAAAAGGTTCGGCTTTTTCTTGGAGCCGCCTGTTGGATCAAGGGCGTCCGCGACTAAAGGTGCTCCCAGTACAGAGAGGCCGCCGATGGCGGCTCCGGCTTTTAGAAAGCTCCGCCGTGAAACGTCAGATTCTTGCTTGGAAGCAATGGGAGGGCCAGGGTGCTCACAGGGCTTTGTCACGATACGCACTCCTTAACAGGTGGTTGGCTTTCAGGCCCCTTCGGTTTCTTTGCCCCGAAGGCTCTGTGTACTGGTCGGGGCAGTGGCCAACCTGCCCATTTGTGGCGGTGAGAACGTAAGCCTGAAGACCTGTGCACACAAAGAGCAACCGATGATACTTGTCGAGCCAGTAAGTAGTGGGGATGACGGCAGGACCAAGATCGGTGTACGCAGTCAGCTCTGCGGGGCCATTTCCTAGCGTTACCTGTTGTTTGCTTTGGTACTTAAGTGTGTGGCCGGGGATCGGAGCGTCATACTCATCGACCAAGGTGTAGCTGAGCTGTTTGGTTTGGTATCCAAGCAGACGTTGTACGGCTTCGAGCAGCGTCCATTCATTAGAATAAGGTTCGATAAGGGGACTTCGACGGACTCGAAAAGTGTCGCGAATGGCCAGAGTTCCACCCGCGACTTTCATGTTGCGTCGTCGGCCACTTTGCAGGTAGGCGTGGTCTCCGGGATTTTGCGCCAATTTTGTGTCACAGATCCAGGCGGTTGGAGTTGCAAGGTGGTCGGCCCTACACTGTAACTCCGCGCGCTCAAAATACGAGAAGCCAGAATTCGCGAAGCGGCGTGACTCAACGCTCAGAACAAAAGCTTTCTCACCTTTGACATCGCGCTTAAGGGAGAAATCGCCGACCTTTTTCGCAAGAGATCCTTCCATCAGGAACATAGTGTAGGTCTGCTGCCAGTGTCCGTTTGGGTCGAACTTTCCGGCAGGTGGGGGAACATACTCCGGTAAGAGATTTGCCACCTTTCGCAAGCTAAACGCGTCCGCTTGGGAAGTCGGGACATCAGAACCAAACGACATGGTACGCTCCTCTAACAGGTTGACTGGGTTGTCCGCATACTGTATCTCGCGGAATTGCTCTTGTGGACTGAACAAAATTGAGTTCTGCCTAAATCGCCAACCGTGCCAACTCCCCCGCGCTTGGTAGAAGCAGGAATCTCTGGAGCTTTCGAATCTGCGGGTTTTGCAAAGTAAACTCCACAGTTCTGCACGATCAACGGCCGCATATGGTTCTCCAGCCTGCAATTTGGAATTATGTAAAGAAACACTAGCCAAAGATATTGTAGAAGATTTGCAGTCTCAACGAGCATCTCCTGAAGCGCGGCAAAATCCGTCAATACTTCAAGGGGAACAGCGTGACCTTGGAAGCGTTCGCCGACGGATTGATCGGAGTCATCCCAGAGGGGAAGATCGGAAGCTGAAGTTGTGGCATGCGCAGTCAGTGTCTCTCCTGCCGCCTATCTCCCACAACCCCCGTTACAGGTCCATCCTATTTTCCGCTCCACCCCGCAAATTCCCCGCGACTTCAGGATGTCTGAATATACGCATGTCGTCATAATTTATGGGAATTATATACTTTACTCCCTGCTGGAACTTGCCAACTGTTTGTACGTGATCCGGGTTCCTATCGACTTCCCCAGCAGAGAATCGATCCGGTCGAGCGTATGAATCTTCACGTTCCCCTCG
>JAKAWN010000536.1 GCA_021827245.1 Acidobacteriota bacterium
GCACTGACCGCTACGGCCACGCCCATCGTTCAGAACGACATCGCCGAGCAACTGGGTCTGGTGCGGCCGGCTCGTCTGGTTCACGGTTTCCGGCGCGCCAACATCGCCATCGAGGTTGTTGAGATTGCGCCTTCCGAGCGGCCCGAGCTTGCCCGCCAGCTGCTGCAGCCCGCAGAGCGCAGGCCGGCAATCGTCTATACCCCGACCCGAAAGCAGGCTGAAAGTCTGGCTATCGAACTCGGTACTTTCTTCCCTGCTGCGGCCTACCACGCCGGCCTCGATGCCTACCTGCGGCAGGAGGTTCAAGCGGAGTTCCAGAAAGGCCGGATCGAAGTCATGGTTGCGACGATTGCTTTTGGCATGGGAATCGACAAGGCGGACATCCGTACCGTGATCCACACCGCGCTGCCAGGCAGCCTGGAAGCATACTACCAGGAGATCGGCCGCGCGGGGCGCGACGGGAAACCCAGCCGGACGATTTTGATGCACTCGTACGCCGACCGCTACACCCATGACTTTTTCATCGAGCGCGACTATCCGCCCGTTAGCGTGCTGGATGAAATTTTCGGGCATCTTGAGACAGAGCCTCAAGGCAAAGCGGCGCTCCAGCGCCAGGTGTGCATCGATGAGGAGATGTTCGACAGGGCTCTGGAGAAGCTGTGGGCGCACGGCGGCGCCGTCGTGGACTTCGCCGAGAATGTGAGCCGTGGAACCGGCAGGTGGCGCGAAACCTATATTGCCCAGGGAGAGCACAAGCGGGCGCAGATCGAACAGATGATCCGTTACGCCGAGAGCCAGCGGTGCCGCATGGCCACTCTGGTGCGCCACTTCGGCGATCTGGAAGACAGCGAAAAGCCGTGCGGGATTTGCGATTTCTGCGCTCCCGAGGATTGCGCAGGACAGCGGTTCCGGACCGCGACGGAATCGGAATACGCAGTGCTCCTGCGGGTGGCCACAGCTTTGCGCAGGAGCGGTTCGAGATCAACGGGCAAGCTGCACATGGAGGTGTGTCCCGACCGCGAGTTGAGCCGCAATGCTTTCGAACAGGTGCTCGGCGCGATGGCAAGAGCGGGGCTGGTGCAGCTTGATGACGAGGTCTTTGAGAAAAACGGCAAGCAGATCGCTTACCGCACCGCAAGACTGACGCCCACCGGCTACTCCGTGAATGAAAAGACCCTGGTCAACTTCGTCATGAAGGAAACCGAGCCTCCGCCTGAAAAGCGCCGGAAGAAGTCCCCTGCTTCCGAACGCCAGAAGAGATTCCCGAAGCCCGCAACCACGGCTAGGCCCAAGGCGAGCGCGGCAGGATCAGTCACCGGTGTAGAGACACGGCTGGAAGCCGCGCTGCGTGCCTGGCGTCTGGTTGAGGCGCGGCGGCTCGGCCTGCCGGCGTTCCGAATTTTCAACGACCGCACCCTGCGTGCACTGGCCGCTAATCGCCCGGCAACAACCCAGGAACTGCTGGCCATCACCGGGATGGGACTGAACTCGGTCAAGAGATACGAGAGCGACATCTTCCGGGTCCTGCGTGAGAATGCTTAGTGTGGAACCCGGCGCCGCATCAGTTGTCACCAACAACGCCGTAACGGCGAAATGTGTCCGGTTGCCAACTTGATTTGTTTGACGAGCAGCCGATTTACTTATGGGTTGTTTCCGGCGACTTATTGTATGATCTCGGCCCAAAAACCAATGCCGCGAAGAAGCCTGAGGATGAACAAAATTAACAGGCGAGAGTTTCTTAATGGATCGGCAAAGGCCACACTGGGGCTTGGCATTCCTCTTACTAAGAATCTTTTAGGCGGGACGGAGAAGAGTTCGCACGAAGTGCAAGCTGGGGGCGCTTTTTCAGGAGAGACTGCCGGAAGAGTGCTGGCTGGAACCGCGTTGCTGACGATGGAGCGCGATATCGCTTCGAACATGGTGGCGGATGTTCATCAATTCCTTTTGCGAAAGCTTGATGAATCGGTGACCGGCGAGGCGAAGTCCTGGCATAGAGATTTTTCCTCGTGGCAGGCCTACGAACAGTCCATGTCCACCAACCGGCAACGCCTGGCGTTTGTCCTTGGGGTGCGCGACTCGCTGGTTAGCAAAGTACACCTTGAATTGGTAGCTACGTGGAAACATCCGGCCCTCCGCGGACGCGGAAAAGACTACGAGGTGTTTGCCGTGCGCTGGCCGGCATTCGGAGATGTAACCGGTGAAGGACTGTTGCTAACGCCGACCCATAGGGCGCCCATCGCCAACGTCGTCGCCATCCCGGACGCCGACCAGACCCCGGAGCAACTTGCCGGATTGACCGATGGCATTTCGCCGGAGAGCCAATATGCGCGGCGCTTGGCCGAAAGCGGGTGCCGGGTGATCATTCCTGTGTTGATCAGCCGGCGTATTGGTCCTCAGGCAAATATTCTTCAGAAAACGCTCAAGGGAGCCGTCCAGGGCGCTGTGCTTTCCAATCGGGAATTCATATATCGGCCGGCATATGAACTGGGTCGGCACATTATTGGTTACGAAATTGAAAAAGTGATGGCAGCCATACACTGGTTGAACGGCCAAAGTGGGATTTCCGACATAAAAACTGGCGTGATCGGTTGGGGCACAGGCGGTTTAGAGGCTTTTTACGCCGCCGCGCTGGATTCGAAAGTCCAGGCGGCGGCCGTCAGCGGATATTTTGAGGAACGCCACAAGGTAATCTGGCGGCAGCCGGTGACTCGCAATATCTTTGGCCTCTTGGATGGATACGGGGACGCCGAGGTAGCGGCGATGATTGCTCCGCGCACCTTAATCATCGAGGCTGCCAAAGGTCCGGAAGTGGTCATGCCAGGCGGCAATGCCTACACTCCGGAACAAATCGGAGACGGTGCGCCCGGGGTGCTCAAGTCCCCCAAATTGGCGAACGTCCGCACGGAATTTCAGCGGGCGCGCGCGATCGTGGATGTCTTGAGCCCAAAGCCGGACTTGCAATTGGTCGTCAGCGGCGACAACGGGCAGGGGCCATTCGGCAGCCAGGCTGCTTTGAGTACGTTCTTGCACGCGTTGTCAAGCAAGGCCCAGTTGGCGCCGGAAGGCCCGGCACTCAAGAATCTTTGCCCGGGCTTCGATCCAGCGGTGCGCCAGGCCGAACAGTTGCACGAGTTGGACCGCTACAATCAAGAGTTATTGGCCGAAAGCAAGTACACGCGCCAGAGATTCATGGCCAAACTCGACACATCAACGCCTGAAAAATTCCGCCAGAGTCAGGCATGGTATCGCAACCACTTCTACCGCCAGGAAATTGGGCGTTTCAACGAGCCATTGCTGCCGCCTGATCCCCGTTCACGCTTGAAATACGACGAGGCCAACTGGACCGGCTATGAGGTCGTGCTCAGTGTTTTTCCGGGCGTGCTCGCCAACGGGATTCTTCTGGTACCCAAAGACCTCAAGCCCGGCGAACGCCGGCCAGTCGTCGTTTGCCAGCACGGTTTGGAAGGCCGGCCGGAGGACACGATCACGGGCAACAGCCGCTATTATCACAATTTCGCTGCCAGATTGTGCGATGAAGGTTTCATCACCTTCTCCCCGCAAGGCATATTTATCTTCGGGGATCGTTTCCGTACCCTTCAGCGCATGGCCAATCCGCTGGGCAAGACCCTGTTCTCGATCATGATGCCCCAGCAACAGCAGATCACCGACTGGCTCAAAACGTTGCCGTTTGTTGACCAGGCGAGGATTGGCTTCTACGGATTGAGTTACGGCGGCAAAACAGCGGTGCGCGTGCCGGCGATAGTGACAAACTATTGCCTGTCCATCTGCTCAGGTGATTTCAATAACTGGATATGGAAATGCGCTTCCACCCGCAGTCCGTATAGTTATGTCTGGTCGCCCGAATATGAAATGTTCGAGTTCAATCTTGGCGAAACTTTCAACTACGAAGACATAGCGGCGTTAATCGCTCCACGCCCGTTCATGGTGGAACGCGGACACTATGATCCCGTGGCGCCGGATGATCAAGTGGCGTACGAATTCGCCAATGTGCGTTACCTCTATCAGGCGCGGTTGCGGCTTAAAGACCGGTGCGGCATTTTCTGGTTTGAGGGCCCGCATGAGATTTACGGCCACGGCAACATTGGAACCTTCAAATTTCTGCGCGAGCATCTGGACTGGCCTCCGCGTGCCTCGCATCAAAATGGCACTCCATTGAAAAGTAGAAGAGCATTGTGAAATTAAAAAGGTCACTTCTCGATTACGATGCTGCCCTCTTGTCACCAACCCGATTCCGTCCAAATGGGATTGATTGTTTTGAGCCTAATCCTCCTCTCACGTTTCC
>JAKAWN010000537.1 GCA_021827245.1 Acidobacteriota bacterium
CCAGCGCATCTTCGTTTGCCTCCTGCCCGGTGCTCGCGCGCCGCGCTTCTTCCCGTCGGCTCACGTTAGCATTCCGCCCCCTCGCCGCGCAAGCAGGATGCGCGGGAGAAGATCAAAGCGGGAAGGAGGGATGGCCACGAGGTCCGGCCCCACCGCGCGTGGGGCCACCCGACCCCGCGGGAATTCACATTATGATTGGTACAGAAAAAGGGGGCAGGTCGACCTACGGTTTGCATTGATTCAACTTTTGATCGTTTCAAGCCGGTTTCGGGAGTACATTTACCGTTAGAGCGTTTGCCTGAACATCATCAGATCGCTCGTGTCCAGTGCATCGCGTGGAGGACCAAACCCATGCCCGTGCCATTCGAAAAAGACGAAACCATTCGGATTCATCCCAAAGGAGCGATAGCTCAACTATGCTCACCCTTCCGAAGCCACGAGCAAGGCCTTCCCGAATGGTTCAAGAACGCTAACACTGCATACGCCAACGCCAATGCAGACTCTGAAGATAGGCTGCTCACCTTACTTTTTGGAGGAAAAGGAGAGCAAAAATATATCGCCGTGCTTGACCACGTGGGGATGACTGTGGAAGACATAGAGACGCGATTCAGCGACTGGGGAAATCCAGAAGCTTACCTGGGGCAAGCGGCCTCGGATGAGATCGTTGAAGGTGGCCACGGGAATGGCGGCAAGTGCTATATGACCCAGATGTTCGAGTCGCACAGCTACGTGTGCACCGTGAAAGGAACAAGGGGCAGCAAGTACGGATTTAACGGAGACGATCCAAATCCAGGCTACTTTCCGAACAAACAGGAGGGCCGAGGCTTTCCGGTGAATAGGCCGATTGACGAGCTTCGCCGGGCCCTAAACGAAATAGGAGTTGACTTCGCTCGATTACCCGATGAAATCAAGACGGCCGCAGCTCATCGAGACGGGTTCACTCTGGTTGCCGGGCTCGGGCCTCGAAACTTCGAACATAAGGACGCCGCTGAGAAGTTGGTGGAGTCGGTAATTTCTCATCCTCAGAGTCTGATCACACTTCAAAGAACTCGCGTATTCGTCTTAGTAAATGGAAAGCCCGTTCCTCAGCTTTGCCCGGTGCGATTGCCTGATATCCCTTCTCACCCGGAGGCTCCCGACCCCAAGATTCTAGTAGTGCCGAGATTTCTCATCGACCCTCACACGGAGGCAAAGGTCAGCACTACTAGGGATCCTTCGGACCCACAGGGTCAACTGATCATTAAGACATCGGTAGCGAGCATGCGATGGAAAGAGAGGAGATCGCGCCATTGCATCACGTTTTTCGCTTACAAGTACCCCATCGCCTTCCTTCCAATGGAGGATATTGCTCGCACCAGCTGGGTGGATCGGATGTACGGCGAGTGCCACCTGGACGAGCTACGCAAATATGAAACGAACGACAGGCGAGACTTGGCCGACGCTCCTCTAACGAGAGCCGTACGGGCTTGGGTCAAGGATCAAGTGCTGGCCTACGATGCAGAGTTCAGGAAAAAGGAGCACCTGAAGGCGTCGCAAGAACAGCAAGAAGCCCTCCGCAGACAGAACGAATTCCTAAACAAGTGGATTCAAAAGTCGCTGGAAGAAGAAATGTCCACCGCAGGCTCTGGGCGCGGTAAAGGTGGCCTCAAGCCAACCCCTGTGCGACCCCTTTCGCAAGACCTGCCGCTTACTGTCGAAATCACTTCGCCTTTTAGCAGGGCTGGCGTCGGCGTTAGTCTCAATTTGCGGGTTGTCTTTCGCAACGCCGACGGCAAACGCGTAGCGCCTATCCCATTCATGTGGAACAGTTCGGATTGGGCCGTTGCTACGGTTGATTCGGATATCCATTCTGTAGTAACGCATACCCCGGGTGTGACCTCGGTCTGGATCGAAACTCTTGACAAAAAGCTTCGCTCCAACGCGGTCGATATCGAAGTCGTGAACATAAGATCGATCTCTATAAGACCTTCTGAGTTAACGATCCAAGCAGGACAGATACATCAGCTTGAGGCCGCAGTTCGCGATAGGGACGGCAGAGCGTTCTCCGACGTCTATTTGACGTGGCTACAAGACGATTCTGCCGTTGTCTCTGTAACAGCCACAGGCAAAGTCATCGGGCGGCGACAAGGGACCACTGCGATACAGGTCGGAGACGACAACTATACGGACGATTCATGCCGATGCACTGTGACAGTCTTGCCATCGACCGGCGCAGGTAGCCAGGGAGGCAGAAATTTTCCGAAGATCATTTTGTCGGAAATAGAACCCGACCCTCTGAATCCTGATGGGGAGCCCTGCCGGCTGTCCCCACAGGATGGCCCGGTCCACCAACCAACGCCCCAGCACGTTGAGAACAACATCTGGTTTATTAACATGACTTGCCCTCTGGCGAAGTATTACTTTGAAAAATACGGCGCCGACAGCGTGGAATGGCGAGCGTACCACTTGGAAAGGTTCGTCGAGGCCCTGGTTAAAATCAAACTCAATAACCTTTACCAGGAGAACGAAGACATCTCCTTCGATGAAATGGAGCGGCAGTGGCGAGAACAAGCGTCGGAAGTTCAGACGAGAGCCATTGAAGAGCTGTCGCAGTTCCTGGAGGGGGAACCTATTTCGGAACTGCAATGAGTAATCTCAAATGGGAAACGATCTGACGGTTCCTGAAAAAATTCTGTCTTGCGCCCTTGAGCTGGACCGTGAGAAGGGAACTTTCGCCGCAGAGGACTTGGTGGTTCGTTGCTGGGAACGCTTCCCAGACACCTTCGGCTTACAGGGGTATGCTGACAAATACCCAGACTCGAACCGCATTCTGACCAACATAATGGGAATGAAGGGTCTTCGTGGTAAGGGATGGTTGAAAAAGGTGGCCGAAAAACGATACCGCGTCACCGAAGTTGGGAGACGGGCAACTCAGGCCGGACCGAAGTCTGCAGGCGCAAATTCCATTCGTCGCGCCGCGTCACTTACTCGCGAAACAGCGGCAGTCGTGGAGCGACTTGTTGGAGCACGAGCATTTGATAAGTATCGCCTGAAGCAGCAGCTGACATTTGGGGATTTGTGCTCATTCTGGAATATCTCTCCGCGGAGCAACGCCCAGCAATTGAACCTAGCCGTTAAAGAGGCTGAAGCAGCAATGTCGGCAGCCGAGGAATTGCTCGCGGCCCAGCCGACCGTTGCACTTCAATTGCCGGGTACTCCGGTTCACGTTACCAAGGCCGATTTGTCCACAGCACGGTCCCTTCAAAGGCACCTTTTAGAGACTTTTGCCGTCGAACTTCATGTTATAAGAAGCCGCTCGGACGAACGAATTCCGCGATGATGCGACAATAAACTTATGAGGAGAGCAGCGTTCAGACCAAAGAAGGCTGGCGGAATCGGCCTCGAGAACTCTCGACATAATCCGGTTGGACCTCAACACTTAACCATCGTCTTCGCAAGAGCTCAGCAGCGGCGCCAGTTGTGTTGCTACCCGCGAATGGGTCAAGAACTAGGTCACCCTCATCCGTCAGGAACTTGATAAAAAACTTTGGAAGGTCCAAAGGCATCCGTGACGGGTGAGGTGGAACGTGCCTCAGACGACAGAAATTCTGGTAGTCGTCGCTCGCCTGTGTGTTTGCGATCTGGAGTACGTTTGGTGGGATTGCCCCGCCGTTGTCAGCAAGGAATGAGGTTTCTCCGATGTTATGTTCGGACGGCCTTTTCCCGGCATTGTATTTTCCCGAAATGAGGAGTTTCCTCATCGAATCGCTGTATTGCTTTAGTACTCGGCGATTGTCAGCCTTTGGACGATCAGACGGCGACATCCACCAGAGGCGTGTGAACGAATCTTTAACGCGGATCCTTTCCACATTGACCCACTGTGCAGGGCTCGGTAACCTCGCCGGGTTGTAACAAATGAACTCCTGGCACAGGTAAAAGTTGCCCCCCTCCTGGAGCGCCAGGAGTGCTTTGAGTGCCAGCGTTGACATGACCGGCCTTCCCGGTTCCCAGGCGTTTCCCAACTCGACCACGAGTGAACCGTCCCTCTTTAGCAGCGCACGGAATAACCCGGCAAACCCTGCAAGCCATCCAACATACTCCATGCCTTGTAAATTGCCGTATTTTTTTTTCCGGTTCAGCGGGAACGGCGGAGAAGTGAAAATTAGCTGAACCTGATTCCTCTTAGGGCAAAAAGGATGCCGAAGGAGCAACTCCTCCGCTTTACCGCGATACATTTTGCCCAGGTTCGTTTCGTAAACGGGATGCGGCCGGCTTTTGCTTTCAGCTACCGATCCGGTTTTCACGATAATCGCTCCC
>JAKAWN010000044.1:0-19230 GCA_021827245.1 Acidobacteriota bacterium
ACCGCGCAATGATCCCAAGAGCCCTTCTTTCGGTCTTGTCGGCTGGGGCGTGCCAAGCTCCCCGGGCATCTACTACGGCGACGACAATTCCCGGAGCATGCTGGGCACCATGGCGGCTGCAGGCCTGCTACGTTCAAGCCGCTGGGATGGAAAAGTCCTGCGCTGCCTGCTTGGAAACCTGCGGACGACCGGTGTTCTGGGCTTTCGCCCCAATGCGCTCACTGAGGCAGAACTGCAGAAATTCGGCTGGCGACATTTCTATGACCTGAAGTTTATAAATTACCACCCGCATTTCGAGGCCTACCCCTGGGCTTGTTTCCTGAGGGCCTATGACCTGACGCATTATGCCCCCTTCTTAGACCGGGCTCGAACGGGTATTCGCATGACCATGGCGGCTTACCCCAACAACTGGCGTTGGACCAACGGACTTCAGCAGGAGCGTGCGCGCATGCTCCTTCCGCTTGCGTGGCTGATTCGTATAGAAGACAAACCTGAACACCGCCAGTGGCTCGACCGAATAGCGAGCGACCTCATCTCGTTCCAGACGGAGTTCGGAGGTATACGGGAGGAACTTGGTGCGCCGGGGAAGAGTTCGATATCCCCACCCAAATCGAATGAAGAATACGGAACGTCTGAAACATCTTTAATGCAGCAGAACGGCGACCCTGTGTGCGACCTCCTCTATACGGTGAACTTTGCTTTTCTCGGCTTGCACGAGGCTGCAACCGCAACTCACGACGCTTCATATATTCGCGCGGAAAACAAGCTTGCCGAGTTTCTCTGCCGGATTCAAATCCAATCGGAGAAGCACCCGGAACTGGCCGGCGGCTGGTTCCGCGCCTTTGATTACAAAGGGTGGGACTACTGGGCAAGCGCTTCAGACTGGGGATGGGGACCGTGGTCGATTGAAACCGGCTGGACGATGTCGTGGATCACTTCAGTGCTGGCCATGCGTGAGCTGAAAACATCACTGTGGGAAGTGACTGGCCGCATTGATCTCGGTGCTCATCTCAATCACCTGGTATCAATCATGTTTAGCTGATGGCTGGCCGGTTCGTGGCTTTCCGGCTATGGTCCCAATTCTTCTCTTCGTTGCCACGAATTCACTGCGAGGACCAGGGGGACGATAGCATGGGCAATGACACCGAGGACTATGGTACGTCCTCGGACCTTTCGCCCGTTCACACCAGCGTGGCGGACCAGCCGAGCACGCCGATGGCCGCCAGCAACACGGCCAGGCCGGCGCCCATCCAAATCCTCTCGCGCGCACCAGTGCTTTTCCATTCGCCGGCAATGATGCCGCACGCGTTGGCCGTCAACAGCCCCGCGACCAGCATCAGTGGCCAGCCGATCGCCGGTCCCAGCTTTCCCAGCGCCGGAGCCGACGCGCCGTAAACGAAAATGCTGCCCCCCCAGAGCAGGCCCATCAGGATGGTCAGCGCGTAGAGCGAAGCAGACTTCGGCTGCTTGTACTTGGCCCAACTCCGCTCCCACTTGAAAAGGTACGCACAGAAACCCAGGTTGGCAACCGCGCCGCCGGTCAGCATCAGCAGCCACACCAGGTTGGACCCTGCAAACGCGCTGTTGCCCAGACGCACGGCCGAATGGATGACGCCCTGTGCCGAACTGTAGCCAATGTTGAACACCGCCGAAAGAATGCCCGCGCCGGCGCAGAGCATCAGTCCGATCCAGAAAGGCCGCGCTTTTCCCACCATTTCACGCGGCGCAGCTTCGTTCATCTGGCTTCTCTCTTTCAGCTTGCCCGCGTACCCGCAAAAAACAATGCCGACCAGCGCCACGGCGGTCCCCGCCATAATCGCTTCGCCTTGTTGCTGAAAGAGCTTGCTCGGCGCCAGCACAAAAATGGGCAGCAGCGAACCCAGCGACGCACTGATGGCTAGAACAAAGGTGTTGCCCAGTGAGATGCCAATGGCGCTCACGCCCTGGCCGAACATGAGGGCCCCGAATCCCCATGCAAAGCCGCAAACCGTGGCCATCACGATGGCGCGGGTCGGAGCTTCGCGGAGCGCCTGGCCCAGGTGCGAAACCGTTGTCGCACCGATGACCACGGGCATCAGCAGGCAGGAAACCACAATGAAAAGCGCCCAGACGTTTTCCCACGACCACCGCCCGAGATATCGCATGGGCAACGTGAACGTCCCATTCATAACGCCTGAAACTACCGCCAGAAAAATTCCCCAGACAATAAGCGGTTCAGCGGTCAGCACTCTGAGAACCTCCGTAAGTCAATGAGAACGACGACTACTTAGCGGTGTGGACGATGGCCTTCACAACCCCATCCCGGTAACCTGCAACCAGATCAAAAGCCCGTTTTGCCTCGGCCAGAGGGAAATGATGTGTTACGAGTTGGTCCACATTAATAGTGCCGCTCGCAATAAGGTCTATGGCAGCCCCGATGCACCGGTTCTGTCTGCGTACGTTTTGCAGGCGGATTTCCTTGCGCCGGAGATTGTGGATGTTGAAGCTCACCCGATCCGCTTCCGGAATACCGATCACAAGCACCATTCCACCCGGCCTCAGCACTTCGATGGCCTGGTCGAGCGTTTCCTGCTGCCCGGCACATTCAAAGACGTAATCCACGCCAAGGGGCTCTGCTTCCCGGATGGCGGCGATGATGTCGATTCTGCTTGCGTTGCCTAGCCAGCCAGCTCCGCATTGCCGCGCTAGTTCCAGGCGCTTATCGAGCAGGTCGGTCACGTAAGCCTTGCAGTCGCAGGCGGCTCGGCAGGCGAGCAGCACGCACAAACCTATAGGACCACTCCCCAGGATTGCGATCTTGGCTCCCGGCTGCATCCCCGCCAGCCGCTGGGCATAGAGTCCGATTGAGAGCGGCTCCACAACGGCGGCCTGCACCATGGTCATGGAGTCTGGAACTACGTAACAGGAACTCTCCGGCATCACGACGTATTCTGCAAGCGCACCGGTAGCCTGTCCGGGACTTCCCAGGAAGCCCTGGTTGCGGCACGTGTGTTCCCGTCCGGCCAGGCACTGATCGCACTTCCCGCACCAGATCAGCGGATCGACAGCCACTCGCTGTCCCACCCTGAGGTGCTTTACACCCTCGCCGGTTGCCACGACCGTCGCTGCACACTCGTGTCCTGTCCATTCCGGATACTTGGCCATCACGGGGCCAATCCGCCCTGTCCTGTAATAATGCACGTCCGAGCCGCAGACGCCTACCGTCTCGACACGCAATAAGACGCTGCGCGGGCTTGTGATTTCCGGTTGCGCGGTCTCCTGAACAGCCATTTGCCGCAGACCCGTCAAAAACGCCGCTTTCATGGTAGCTCCTCAAGACTAAAGCACTGGAAATGCTTTCAGCGCTTTCTGCCTATTCTACTTGGTCAATTCACAACGATTTTGACGGAAAATGGCGCGCTGCGAGATCAGTTTCCTCGCAGGATGGCGTCGAGACTGATTTTTCGGCCTGCTACCACAGTAAGTGCGCGCTTCCACGTCTGATAGCCCCACTGCCGAATTGAGACCCTATAGAGTCCGGAAGCAACCGGCACCGTGATAGGCGTGTCGCCGACAAAGTATCCGTCGACGTAGGCATCGGCCCCTTCAGGTGAGGACTGAAGGATTACGTTTGACGTTTTGCCATGCTTGATTCTTGTCGCCGTGTCCGATCCCATGACGGCCTCAAGTGTGTCGCGCTCCGACATACCAGCGGTTCGGTGCGGCGGCGGACCAATCGCCTGCAGATCGTAATCGTAAGGAGAGCGTGGATGAATGCTGGGAGGAATCTGATAGGGCACGTTAATATTTGCTGGCATGGGGGGCACTTGAACCCGCTCCTGTCGAGAGACGATGCGGTTGCGGATGAAAACGCCTGCACTGCGATGCGCGGGCGAGAGTGCGGAAGAATTAAACTTGCGGGACGTTGAAGTGCCCGGCGAGAAGGGGTTAGGCGCCGTGGGAGCAGGTGGAGAGACCCGAAACTGAGTCGTATAAGCGCCGCCTTGCGCCCATCCCAATACGCTGGTGAGCAACAAGGTGAGCGCAACGCGAAGTGACGCCCTTATCATGGATTCTTGCCCTCGTCCCACGTTTATCGTACCTCTGCGGTCAGAGGGTTTCAATATCGGCTGTATAACCATCGTTTCATTGAAGTGACGGACCTCTCTGAGTTGACGAAATCCTCTCGGTTGGGCTTTCTTCGGGCTAAGCAGCGAGCGTGTGGCAGTAGCCAACTGCCCTTACGCCGACTGATTCGTTGGCACCTGTGATTTGGGAAAAACCTCTACCGTCAGTGAATACCACGGTGCTTCCGGCCGTCACGATGGCCCCACTGATCGGCTGCCCGGACTGTGCGTCAATTAGGCGCCCCCGGCAAGGCTCGATGAAGCCGCAAGCGGATGACAGAAGCGAACTCAGGCACGCGGCGATCAGCAACCACCTAAGGCCGGGCAGGCGTGCCATTGAGAATCTCCTCGAAGAGGCGCCCGCCATCGCCGTCAGTGACGAGATAGCGTGAAATCGCCATGATGTTGTCAGCATCGCCGGCGTGCCTTCCGTCGAGGCTGAATGCCGCCGTGTAACCAGCTTGCTTTGCTTTCTGTATGAGTCCGGCATTATAAATTCCATAGGGCCAAGCCAGCATAGTCACGTTGATGCCGAGCTTCTTATCAAGCACTTCCTTGGAGCGCCGGAGCTGGAAATCGACGAATTTGTTGTATTGCGCCGGGGACAGGCGCCTTTTCTCGACGTTGAAGTTGGGGTGCCAGTAGGTATGCGATTGGATGTCAAAGAGCCCCGTGGCTTTCAGCGCGCGTAATTGTGCCCACGTCATGGCATAAGAGGCGTTTGAGATGGCCGACGGGTAGATAAACAAGGTGACGGGAATGCGGTACTTCCGGACCAAAGGAAGCGCCCGAGTATAAACCGATTCGTTGCCGTCGTCCATGGTGATCACTACCGACTTAGGCGGCGGTGCCGGAACCCTTCCCATCCGATAGGCCACATAGCGGCCGAGCGGAATGAAGTGATAGCCGTGCGATTCCATGTATTCAAGCTGGAACTTGAAGACGGAAAGGCGTACCGTCATGCTGTCTGCCCGATAGGTGTTGAATCGGTGGTAGTCGAAAATGAGGACCGGGTGTTCAGAGTTGTTCTGCGCAGCGCTCGCGGCAGCCGCCGGAAGCCGGCCGGAAACCAAAAACGTGAAAAGTAAGATGCTGAAAAAGAGACCGTTCTTCATCCCAGGATCTGGAGGGTCGGCACCTTCACCTCTGTTGCCTTTCTCCTGTAGCATATCCTAATTCCGTCCTGCGCGGCATGCCATTTGCTGGTTTCCCCGATTCTCTTGTGCCGATTATTGTTCAAACTTGGCGCTTCGGAGCGCATTGCGAAGGGACGGGAAAAATGCTATGCCAGTCGCGCTGCCAGGAACTCGCCGAGACGAAGGCATGGGGGTGCTTGGGTATTCACGGCCGGTTTGTACGGACGACAAACTTGACCCAACCACCGTTCAGAAGCCGCTCTCGTTCCTCTCCCAAATGATTGTGAATTACGCAGGCGGCAATCCTGCTGAAGTGGCAACCATCGAGAAGCAACTTGGCGGTCCCAGGTCAGTGAGGTATGCTTTGGGCCATGGTCTTCGTTGGGAGGTTGATTTCATTCAGTTCCTCGACAAGGATCAAATGGTTACCGAAATAGCGACGATTCCTGGAGAAATCTATCCGGAACTGGGGAATGTGTGACCCATGCTCTTATGAAGCTGATCGAAGTGAATCAGGCGCACCAATGTGCGCAGAGAGCTGGCGAGCCAAGGTTTACCCTCGCGCACACCGGTCCCTGGCTAAAATGACTCAGAAATATTCTTCCGTACCCGGACGGTGCCTGGTTTTCGACCCTCTTCTACAACGACGACAGAAAATCCTTCCACGGCGTGGCGGCAAGGGTCTCTGTCGTGGAATGCCCATAGGCCCGGATCAGCATCGCTACCTTTTCAATCTGCTTCGGATCATCCGATTCGACAACGTCGACCACGTCAAATCGACCCAGCGTCGCAAAGCTGTGTTTCCAGCGCACGCCAGGACACTCGGTCTTGATCTTTGAGGTGACAGTGTCGGCTAACTTTTTGAAGTCCTTGGGATCGCGGAAGGCCTCAGGGGAAAACCGGCTGAGCAGGACATAATTTGCCATCGTGCACCTCCTTGTGCAGCTGTTTTCGGCTATTGGGGTTTCGTATCGTGCCAGGGAATGGCTCGGACCTGCAAGGCATCTGACTGCAGCTTCGATCCTCGCGCTGACGGATCATGATGCGCCTCAGACTTTCAAACCCGGGGGCTCGTTCGCTGTTTTGTTATCTCTTAAAATCAAGTATGACTTAGCATCGCCGCGCTTTCAAGGGGAGGAAAGGCGGGGCGCTAGCCTTGATGCCAGTGTCAACATTGGCCCGAGTTTCTCGGGCAGGGTATTCCAGGTTGATTATGAGTATGCTGTTTTGCCGGACACGGTTTACCTTCCAGGATTGGAATTTGCCGCCCGGAACGAATGAGCTACGTAGTCTGAGAAGGCTTTGGCCAGCCGGCGGGTTACAGGACCCTCGACTTCTGCAATCTTCTGTTCCTCGATATGCGATACGGGTTGAACTTCGCGCGTGGTTGAAGTGATGAAAACTTCGTCGGCCGTAAGCAAATCCGGAACGCGCAACGTGGCTTCCTTGATGGGCATTCCGGTTCCATCCCCGATTTCGAGCAGCGTCGCGCGCGTGATGCCGGGAAGGCAGCCGGCAGAGAGCGGCGGCGTTGTGACCTGTTCCTTACGCACACAGAAGATGTTTGCGGCGGTGCATTCGGCCACTTCGTCCCGTTCGTTCAGCAGGATGACTTCGTCAAACCCGCGCTGAAGGCTCTGGTCAAGCATCCAGACGTTCTGCAGCCAGGACGTTACTTTGACTCCTGCAAGCGGGCTTGCGGCATGACGGCCCTGAGGTTGCAGCGCCAGGCGCACAGGACCTTTGCGGCGGGGCAAATCAGCCGTATAGAGGATGAGGTCAACGTCGGGGGCAGGTTCGTCGCTGATCCAGTATCCGATCCTGTTATAGATAAAGTAAATTCGCGCACAGCCTTCCCTAACCTCATTAACGTCAATCAACCTGGCGAGATGCTCGAAAACTGAATCGGCTCGCAATTGCACCGGAATCTGCAGACGATTTGCATCGGCCATGAGACGTTGCCAATGATGGTCGAAGGCAAAGGGCTGGCCGTCATAGATGCGAAGGGTTGTGAACACTCCCCATCCATTCAGAAGCCCTGCCTGGCCGGGAGAGAGCCGCACTTCCTGAATGGGAACGAGCCGGTCATTGTGATGAACGAAGTTGTGGATCATATACCTGCTTTCCTGCGATGCAGCATGGAATTTCGCGGCCAACGGGAACTCGCGCGGCAGTTTTAGTCAGCAGAAGTGAAGGCCCTCACGCCGTGATCCGCCACTCCTGCAGGAATGAATCATCTTGCGGCTCCTCTGTGTGGAGTGTCAAGTCAGGATCGAGGAGAACCGAAAGCTGAGAAAAGCTGGGGTCGTGCCCTTGGCTCACAAACCCTTGAAGCAGGCCGGGTTACTGTCCGGATTTCTACTGAGGAGGTATGGCCGATGAGCAGCCGGGTGATTCAGCGTAGAACCCATTGATAGCGCCAGACGTGTTCGGTAAAGTGCCGAGAGGAAATGCGCGGAGGTCCGGCCTCAAGCATCAGGACTCTCATGCCGGCCTCGGTCAATTCCTTGGCAACCCACCCACCGCTTGCTTCGGAGCCGGCCGCCAGGGCATCGTATACCATCCGATGATCCACCGCGTTTTGCACAGCGGCAGTTTATGTTATGTTTTGGTAGTCGGCAAACCTGATGATGCCGGCACCGGCCCGGGTAGCTTGGTAATGAAAATCGGAATTGTCTCAGACACTCACGGCTACCTTGACCCGCAGTTGCCGGAAGTGCTGGCGGGTGTGGATGTGATCCTGCACGCCGGGGATGTTGGTTCCCGCTTGGTGCTTGAAGACCTGGAACGTATTGCCGAAGTGCATGTGGTGCGCGGGAATGTGGATCCCTCCGAGTTGAATCTTCCACCTTCTCTCACCGTGCGGCTTGACAATCTTCAGATTGAGATGCAGCACCAGCTTTCCATACCGCAGCAAGACGTGGAGCACTGGGCCGACGATTCGGCGCTTCAGAAGTCGAACCCGGAGCGGTGCAGGCAGTTTCTTGAAACCTTTGATCGCGGCACAAAGGTCGTCGTTTTTGGGCACAGCCACAACCCCTGTCTTCTGACGATAGGGCACAAAGTGTTTATCAATCCGGGAAGCGCAGGGAAGAAGAGGTTTTCTCTGCCGCGTTGTTACGGGCTGCTTGAGGTCTTTCCTCGCGGTGTCCGAGGGTTGATAATGGGGCTAGAGAGGGAGGACATAACCTTGCCGGGCAAGGTCTGGTTGCCCCTCGGGGAATGAAGCGATGTCAAAGCTGAAGAAGATCAAGCGAGTTCTGGAAGTCACGGCGACCGTCATTGCAGTGGCCATCGTGATTATTGAGAAATTCGAAAAGGCTTCGTCATGAGCAGGCGCAAGTTCTGCGACATGGGACGGTGTCGCG
The DNA here is from genome assembly GCA_021827245.1 of Acidobacteriota bacterium. The sequence goes on from JAKAWN010000044.1 coordinate 8,611, forward strand.
CCCTAAGCATTGCTTGTGCCCGACTGGCCCAGGAAGTTGCTGGCTCGCCGAAGCCTTTCCACCGTCCGGTTCTTGCCGAGTACCTTCATCACATCGAATAGACCCGGCGCCACGGCCTGCCCGGTCAGCGCAACACGAGTTGCATTGATCAGCAATCCCGCCTTGATTCCATTTTCCTCCGCAAGGTCTCTCAAGGCTTCCTCAGCCTGTCCCGTATCAAATGCAGGCAGCTTATCGAGCCTTTCGGCCAAATGGTGGAGAAGCCGGGGCAGGGAAGCATCTTTCCAGAATTTCTTTCGTGCATCTGCCTCATAGTCGAAATCGTCCGCAAAGAATGCCCTGCCGCCAAGGGAGAAATCCCTCAGTGTGCGCATGCGTGGCTGGAGCAGAGCCACAGTTTCCCGAAAGTGTTCGGGCGAAGCAACGATCGTGGAATTCACACGGACAGATTTCAGCTCGTTTTCGACCAGAGGCAAAAGGCGCTGAAGGCTTAGCCCCCGCAGGTACTGACTGTTCATCCAGGCGAGTTTCTCGAGATCGAAGACGGCGTTGGATTTGGATACGGCGGCGAGGCTAAACTCGCTGACCATCGCTTCGCGCGAAACGATTTCTTCGCCTCCGGGCGGCGTCCAGCCTAGAAGGCCAAGGAAATTGATCAGAGCTTCCGGCAGGATTCCCTGATCCCTGTACGCGCCGACCGAGGTTGCGCCGTGACGTTTGGAAAGCCGCTGCCGGTCAGGACCCAGAATCAGCGGGAGGTGCGCAAACACCGGCAGCGCAGCGCCGAGGGCGCGGTAGACGAGAATCTGCTTTGGAGTGTTGGAAAGATGGTCGGCGCCTCGGATGACGTGGGAGATGCGCATATCAATATCGTCGGCTACGACACTCAGGTGGTAAGTCGGCTGCCCGTCGGAACGCAGCAGGACGAAATCCTCGATCTCCTGGTTTTCAACCTTGATGTGGCCGAAGACGCTGTCTTCGAAGGCCATTTCTCCGGTTGCAGGAACCCGAAAGCGTACCGCAAAAGGCATGCCCTCGGCACGGCGCTTTTGCCGCTCGGACTCCGGAAGGTTTCGGCAGGTTCCGTCATATTTCCAGGGGCGACCGCCACTGGCCCTGGAACGCTTCGCTTGCAGTTCTTCCGGAGTGCAAAAACAAGGGTAAGCATGGCTTGCGCGCTCAAGCTTGGCGGCCAGATCCCGGTAGCGGTCAAGCCGGTCGGACTGGTGGAACGGTCCTTCGTCCCAATCGAGTTCCAACCATTTGAGGCTCTCCAGAATTGCAGTTGTCAATTCTGGCCTGGAGCGATCCGCATCCGTATCCTCAATCCTCAAAATGAGGACACCGTTCATGTGCCGCGCGAACAGCCAGTTGTAAAGGGCAGTCCGTGCTCCGCCGACGTGCAGGTAGCCGGTGGGCGAAGGTGCGAATCGAACGCGAATATCAGTCATAGTTTAGACTTGCGCTGACAATAGTATTGACGATCTAACGGTGGGCACGACGGCCCCGACTGAATTAGCCATCCTAAGCGATTTCGCTGCCGAAGGTAAAGCCAGGCGCTCCTCCAATAACATACTCATTGAGCAGCCTCGAACCGCAGGGGGCTGTAAAGATCCAAAGATTGAGATGACGCGCCAGTCAGAAACAGTTCCGAGATCAGCTTGGCTGTGATTGGAGCCAGCAGAATTCCATTGCGGAAATGGCCGGTGGCGATGATCAGGTTTCTGATCGTGCCAAACCCGAGGATGGGAAGATGGTCTTTAGTATCCGGCCGCAATCCCGCCCAGGTGCGCCGGAACCTGAAATCATCAGCAATGGGAAGAATTCTGGACACGCCTTGAATGATGGAATGCAATCCGCCCGCGGTTACAAGCTTCTCGTAGCTGCCCCATTTTGCCGTCGTTCCTGCCACAACGACCTGTTTGCTGCGAGGGACAACGTAATTGATGCCGGCGCGGACCACATACGGCAGCTCGACGAGAGTTTCGAATTCAATCATCTGCCCATGGCACGGCGTGATGGGCAGCGAGACGCCGAGAGTTTCCGCCAGTTGGCCAGACCAGCAGCCGGCAGCAAGAATGAAACGGTCCGCGGAAAGACAGGTCTCCGCTATGGCCCCAGGAGATATTGTTCGAAGGCTTCGGATCTGATTCCCTTCCAGATTGAAACCCGTCACCGTGCAATCCCATTGGAAAGCCACCCCTAGGCGCGCGCCGGCTTTCACGATGGCGCGAGTCAATCGTTTGTTGTCAACCCAGTGGTCGCCGGGGACGAACAGGGCAAGTTCGATGCGGGGAGAGAGTCCGGGGATACACTTCAAGACGCGATTATTTGTCAGGCGCTCAAGTGGCAGGCCGCGCTGGGTCTGGGTGCGGTAGATCTGCTCCAGTTCCTCACATTCCTGCTCGTTGATCGCGACGAGAAGAGCGCCGTCGCGACGGTAATTGACGCGTTCCTCACTCAACTCTTCCACTTCCGCCACAAATTCAGGATAGAGGTCGCGGCTGGCCGTGCAAAGTGCAGAGAAGGGCTCGGGTTCGAGCATTTCTCCCTGAGGAGCGATCATGCCCGCGGCGGCGCCGCTGGCCTCCGAGCACGGCTGGCTGCGGTCGACTACGGTGACGCTGGCTCCTCCCTTCGCCAATCGCAGGGCAATCGAGCTTCCGATAATTCCGCCGCCGACGATAACTACGTCTGCTTTCTTTGTTGAATCGAGAGTGTAGGCCATTCGAGTTGTTGATCCTCCATTCACCATCCTATCGCCAGAGGATCGCAGATTGCTTCGTTAGCGTATTTGACTAATAGAAAGTGTAACTTCCCACTCTAGATGGTGCGGCACCAAAAATGCAACTGGCGGTACGTGGGACTCACATGTTTCCATCGGATTTGATGCCCCGGCGGCATGGCTGGAAAGACGCGGTAAGTAGCCGGCTGACGAACTGTTTACTATTAAGATAATGGCATGCAGAAGTAACGTACCATTCTACGGGTGAGACGGTGGTATAATGCCGCAATGGTACGAAGGTCCTATTGCGAAACTGGGCTTTTTAACTACAATGCTAACTAGTCGGCTAGGCATTATGTTGGAGAATGCAGGCGGACGATTTATTTCCTCTAGAAAGGTTTGGCCTTGCAGAGCTGTGTTTTTTAACTACAATGTCAACTAGTGGGCTAGGCATACAAGTCGCGGGCCCGGCCGGGCAGGACGTTTAATATGATGGGATTTGGCCATGAACAATTACGCCCTTTAACCAGAATGTTAACTAGTGGACTAGGCACGGCAGTCCAGAAGCCGGAGCGAAAAATTTATTTCCTATGAACGAGCTTCGCCCCAGTCCGCTGACGTGGACAGGCTTTCATGATCGCCTGCGGATGGCTCCTGCTTACCTTCCCACGCTCGCGACTGTGGGTCTGCAACCCACTCATGCCATCTGGTTTGACGATCAGGTAGATCTTGGATCGTTTGCCATGGAAGAACGAACGCCCCACAAAAACGAAAGGAGGCTGCCGTTGGTCAGCAAGCTGAGTGATAGGCGGTGGACGCGTGACAGATGCGTACGCCAAAGGTTCCTGTCCAGCGGCAAAGCAAAGGCATGAAGGCAACTTTATCTCTTGCGGATGAACTGAGGGCTATTCGTGGCGGACCCGCCAACAAGGTCATGGGACCTAGGCGTGTGCCTGATCCCGCGGAGACCGAGCGTCCCTGGCAAGCGGACATTGATCGTGTTCAGCAGACACTTCAGCAAGTGCTTCAGGCTATCTCGAGTCTTTCGGGCGTCGAACTTCCAGGCACTGACGCGGACCCCCAAAGTCCAGGCGGTTTCTTCACGCGAACTGACTTCAGAACTCTGAAGGATCGCATTCGCAACGAACTGGAAGCCTTTTCCGTGACGACGACCGCTGAAATCTCCAAGGAGGCGGAGGAACAGACTCGCGCCGCACTGGATGCAATCCGGACCGAAGTGAGTGGCCGAATCCAGGAGTTGGTCGGCGAGTACCGGGAGAAATTGCAGGGCCAGTTCGAGCCGGAGCAGATTGGAATCGACCTTTCAAAGCAGGCCCGGGACCGTGTTGTCGAGTTGGTTGAGACTAGAACCGACGAGTTCGCGCGCTGGGTCTGGCTGATGTGCAAGGGAACCGGGACCCCCATCCCGGCCCAAATCGAGAAGCTGCTGGAACCCTATGTTGAAGAAGCCTCGGCCAAGTTGGAAGGAGAGATCCGGCAAGGGTTTCAAGACCAGCTTATTCAACAGGAACAGTATGTTCAGGAAAAGCTGCAGGGAACGGTCAGGTCGCTGGCAGGCCAGGTCAGCACCCTGGAGCAGGCTGCCCAGCAAATCTGCGAGCGGAACGCCAATGCGGTCACGAATTCGTCGGTGGAGCGGCTGAACGCAGTGGCGGAGGAAGCGGCGAAGGGCTTTGCGAGCAGAATCGGGGATGAGGCCGAGGGTTCTGCGGGGCGATTCCAGACGCGTCTGGAGGAGATACTGACCGCCTCGCAGGAAGGATTGCGGCAGGAGAGTGAGCGGAAGGCGGCGGATTTCCGGCAGAAGCTGGAGGGGGTGGCGGACGAGGTCGCAAACAACAAGATGTCGGAGATCTCGGGCCGCATTGAGCAGACGGCTGCGGCGGCGATCGAATCCTCTGTGCAGCACCTGCAGCAACAGACGCATGATGCGGTGGAACATTCAAAAGAGGAGATGAAAGGGTTCCTGGCTGTTCAGATGGAGGAAGTCCAGGGGCAGGTGAAGGAACTGGGGCAATCGGCGCACGAGTCGCTGTCGCAGGATGCGGTGCGCGTGGCCGAGAGCCTGAAGGGTCTGGAGGAGGAGTTGAGCGGCATCCGGGAACACCATCTGGCAGCTTCTCAGGAGCAACTCTCAGGCATGATTCAGACAACGATGGAATCGCTGACGGCGCGTCTCAAGCAGATTACGGACGCACAGATGGAAGAGATCGGCAGGCTGGCGCGGGAGTCCCAGGAAAAAGCGGCCGCGCAGTATCAGTTGCAACTGCAGGCGGCGACGGAGGGGCAGTACAACGAGATGGCAATGCGGCTTCAGAAGGAGGTCGGAGAAGCAGGAGCCAAAGTGGCGGCCGAAATCAAAGCTGACTCTGAATCCCTGATGCAGGGTCTTTCCGACAAAGCGAATGCCTCGGCATCAGTTTTAAGGGAGGCAGGCCTTCAGGCAAGCGCTCGGATTGAGTCTACGCTCCAGAACTCTCTTGAGGCCTGTAAACAGCAGTTTGCCCAAATGTCCGAATCAGGATTTGAAGAACATCACAAAGTGATTGCAAACAGCATCGCCGAAATCCACAGCCGGCTTATGCAGGCGGCAGAAGCTCTGGTCCGCGGCAATTCCTGAATCGGATCCAGCCAACTACGCGCGTGATTCACAACAAGCGGGTTTGGTGTCATCAGTGTTTTTCTGGCGCGGGATAGCACGCTCTCTCAAGTGGGCATGCTGTCCAATACGGCAGACCGTGCTGCGGTGCGCGCAGGACGAAATTCCTGACTGTCTTCAATTTCGCTTAAAAACCAGAAGTGGTGCGTGGCGGTGAGATCTGTATGCTGCAACTCTCATCGTCAAGGGTCGCAGTCTGCCTTTGGAGCACACCTCTTGTTAGGAGGTGGGATCACCGAAGAGATCGTTTTGCCACCTTGCGTCAGCGTGACGACTGGAGAGCGCCTGCGGCACTTTCTGCAAGGAAATCCTTAGCGCCGCAGGCGTATTTTTTGTGGGGCTAATTCAGCTTACCGGCCGTGGCCGCCACCCATTGCAGGTCCGCCGCCGGGATGTCCCATGGCGCCGCCCATTGGACCCCCCATTGGAGCGTTAGCAGGGCCAAAGCCGCCCATGCCGCCGGGTTGGCCTGCGCCTTCCGGACGGCCCATCCCAGGTGATTGTCCAAAGCCCGGACGGTTTGCCTGCCCCATGCGTTGCTGAGCCTGCAGCCCCTGAAGCTGGGCAGTTGCCGTATCGTGGCCTTTTTCGGAGACCTTCATCGCGTTACTGATAGCGGATTGTGCCTGCGTGGGCACTTTGCCCATGAGCTTCGATAGGACTGCCTCGTGCTTTTGGGTAGCCGTCGCAACGCGATTATAAGCATTTTCCAGTTGCGAAGGGCTGCCCTGGAATTGTCCCTTGTTGAGTGCCGTCGTCAGGCCTTGCATCCCGCGGTCATAGTTATTGAGCGCCGTCTCCATGCCTGTTGTGTCTCCGGCTTTCCCACGTTTCTCAGCCTCTTTAAGGTATTGCTTGTTCTCCTTCAGCCGTTGCTTCACCTGTTTGAGCGTCAAGGTGGATTGGTTATTGGTTGCCTGCTGCGAGGCCATTCCCGCCGGTGCGACGAGGAGCGCACCAAAAGCTGCAATCATGCAAATAATGCCGAGCTGCATTAGTCGTTTCATGGACATCTCCTGTCGAACTGATTTAGGCGGACCCTTTCGCGTCTGATGCTTTCGACCGCTGCCGGGTTGCCATCATTAAGCCCCTTAATCGGGTATCCGCAATCGAATGTAAAAATGCCCACATGCGGACACCCCCCGAACATCGCATACATACCACGATTTTTCCGTGACGTGCAATGGTACTAAGGTACTAGCACGTAAAGGGGGTTGCAACTTGTGTAACGGGTGGCATACACTCCTTGGCGGGGAGTCGCTTATCGAGGGTAGGCGCCAGTAAGGTTCTTATTAAAGGAGATGTTGCCATGCGAAATCTGCCTGAAAGGATATCGCCTTTCATCGCAAGGCTGAGAACGACAGCCAAACGGCCATATTCCGGGCGGCTAGTTGCCAGCTTACTCATTTTGCTTTTGCTTCCGGCATTCTTTGTTTCCTGTGGAGGCTCGAGCGGAAGCTCAAACGTCACCCCCCCCTCCGGTCCCTTCAATCTTGAACATCAACGACACGACTAACGCTTCCAGCCCCATCAACCTTCCCATCGAGATCAACGGTAGCGGTTTTCAGAGCTCACCTGGGACGGTGATATTCACCCAGTCTTCCAGCGGGATCACGGCTGACGTAACACCGAGTGCCGGGGGGTGGACTGACAGCGGGACCGTGGTAACTGTTCCAGCGGGCAATGGTACGAATAGCTTCACCATACCTGGGACCGTCGACGTCACGGTCAAGACCAGCGGGGGAACCAGCAATGCGGTGACGCTGACCCTTGTTCAGACCCTGACGTTTAACGTCAACAACGTTTTCTGGACAACCACGACTGCTCTTCCCAAGCCGCTGGCAGGGCTTGGCGCGGTGGCTATCCCCTTCAACGATACCAGCGCTTATGTCGTGCTGACAGGCGGCTTCGATGGAACCAGCAACACGAGCGATGTGTACGTCGGTCCGCTCAACACAACCGGCCAGATATCAGGTTGGATGGCGAGTCCGGACATACTTCCGGAAACCATTGCGCACCATGCCATGGTGGAGGCCGATCCCGGGAACTCTCTCATCCACAAGGGCACAGCCTATATCTACGTTATCGGCGGGCAGGGCAACGCAGGCGATGCGCCCGGTGGTACGGCGAACGTCTACTATGCCAGTTTTGATCCCACGACGGGAGCGGTCGGATCCTGGGCGCAACTTCCTTCTTCGCTTCCGGAACCACTGGTGGGTCCGGCAGCAGCTCTTTTTAACGGCTACATCTACGTGGTTGGAGGCTTGAACCTCAACGGAACTCCCTCGGCAGATGTCTTCTCGGCCCCTGTCAACTCGGATGGGACCCTTGGGACCTGGACCAAGTCGACGAACGCTTACCCGACGCCAGTTTCTTTTGCGACGGCTTTTGGCTTTGCCGGCAAACTCTATGTCCTCGGCGGCGACAGCGCTAATTCGACTCAACCCAACGCGGAAGGACTGCAGACTTCGGGCATTACTAACGTGAACTTTGCCAGCGCGCTGAACGGGGTCGTTGGAACATGGAACACGACATCGCCGACGATCAAAAACCGGAAGAAGGCTATTACATGGATAGCCTTTGGGCAAATCATCGACGCCGAAGGGATTTACGAAGGCAGTCCGGGTTCGCAGGAGCTCGAACGAACCCAGGTTAACTCTGACAGCACCCTGGCTTCGTGGAACGGCATCACGGCCGTGAATGCTCCCTTCGCGAATGTGTACAATGCAGCAGCCATTGTGAGCCCTCTGCAATCCCCCACGGCCACGCCACGGTTCATCCTTCTGGGAGGGCAGGCTTTTAACGGCACGGGAACCGGAGGTCTGCTCAGCGCGACCGTCTATTGCAACAACGCGCCTTAACGTCTCTGAGTGTCGGGTCAAATCGAACTAATCAGGTAACGTCGGCCAATTCACAATGTGGGTTGGCCGTGCGTTGCTTGCAGGTGAACAAAATAACTGTCAGCAGAGATTTTCCTTTCCGTCTCGCAACTGCCGCTCTGGGCTTTCGTTGAATTTGCCACCGCGATGAGAATTGCATAGAATAATCCGAGGTCGCCCAAAGCGGGCGCGAATTTGCGACAGGAATCATCACTTGGCTTGTCCCATCTGTGAAAAGAGAAAAGGGAAGCGCTACTGTCCGGCTAAGGCAGAGAGCATCTGCACGGTTTGCTGCGGGACCGAACGAGAAGTGACGATTGACTGTCCCTCGGACTGCCCGTATCTGGTGGAAAGCCGAAGGCATGAGTTCGAGCGCCGGGAAGTTGACTGGTCTAAAGTGCCGTTTGCCGACATCAAGGTCCCGGCTTCGGTTGTCACACGGCAGGAACCGCTGATCCTGGAGCTGGGATATGCCATCTGCCTGCACGCGAGAGACAACGCGGCCTTAACTGATTCCGATATCATCGGCGGTCTCCGGTCTCTTGCCGAATCCTACCAGACCCTTTCAAATGGTATTTATTACGAGAAGCCTCCTGAGTATGTGTACCAGCGCGGGGTTTATGACGCGCTGAAGGCGGCCATTGAGAAATATAGGAAAACCGAAAGCCAGAAGACGGGGCTGAGCACACTCCACGACAGCGAGATCCGTGACGCCCTTATTTTCCTGACACAACTGGGAGCCACTCGTACGAATGGCCGGCCTAAAAGCCGAGCATACCTTGATCTTCTCCGGAGCCAATTCAAATCCGAAGAGCTCCGAAAGTCTTCTCCGGGACTATTAGTCGTTCCCTAAGGGGAGCGCATTTCCTGGACTGGTTTGCGCCGGGTAGTGGAACAGATTCAGGCATCAACGTCATTCTCATCTTACGGATTGCGTGTGAGGATGCGATGCCGGTGTCCAGAAGGCCATGAGTCAGGTTGAAGATGTTCGGGCGGCAGCCGATATTGTCAAAGTTGTAGGCGATTACGTTCAACTCCGCAAGGCCGGCGCCAACATGATGGGCCTGTGTCCTTTCCACCAGGAGAAGACTCCGTCCTTTGCAGTTCACCCTGGCAAACAGATTTTCCATTGTTTTGGCTGCGGCGCAGGCGGCGACGTCTTTAAATTTGTCATGCTGATTGACAACTTGACGTTCCCTGAAGCCCTCGAGCGCGTGGCAGATAAGGTTGGCATCACACTTGCCAGGACGACCTACACCGGGAAGGATTCCAAATCTCAGGAACGAACAGGGCTTCACAAGATCCATGAGGCCGCGGCCAAGTTTTATGCTGCGCAACTGACTGGCACAGGCGAAGGCCGGGCGGCCCGTGCCTACCTCCTGGACAGAGGACTGAAGGATGAGGTGATCGGCCGCTTTCTTTTGGGTTATGCACCGCGCGACGGCCGCGCCCTCACCCGGCACCTCAGCTCTTTAGGCTTGGACGACGACTTGCTGGAAAAGAGCGGACTTGTGCTGCGCGATGCGGGAGGTAGCCACCGCTTTGACCGATTTCGGGGCAGGATCATCTTTCCCATCGCCAACGAGAGCGGGAAGGTAATCGCTTTTGGCGGCCGGGCCCTCGGGGATGAACAGCCAAAGTATTTGAATTCCCCGGAAACACCGATCTACACCAAAAGCCGAGTTTTGTACCACCTGGATAGAGGTGGGAAGGCGATTCGCAAGCAGGATTACGCGATTCTGGTGGAAGGCTACATGGATTGCATCGCGGTCGATTCCTGCGGAATAGAAAACGTGGTCGCCAGTTGTGGCACCAGCTTGACGGAAGCTCAAATCCGCCTGCTGGCCCGCTATTCGCGCCGGGTAGTGGTGAATTACGATCCCGATTCGGCAGGAGTTGCAGCGACCGAGAGGTCTTTGAACGCATTGCTTGAAGCGGGATTTGAGGTTAAGGCGCTTGCGCTTCCGGGTGGCCTGGATCCGGACTCGTTTATCCGGCAACAGGGCGATGCGGAGTACCGCCGTGTTCTGGCGGCGGCGCCGGGGTATGTCGATTATGTGACGGACCGCGCCATTGCCGAGCACGGCCTGAGCAGTCCCCAGGGGAAACTTGCGGTGGCCAATGCAGTGCTTCCTTACCTGGTCAGGATGCCGAACCCGATTATGCGCAGGGAGATGACGGACCGGTTGGCCGCGCGTGCTCTCTTGGACGACCGTCTGCTTCGCGAGGAATTGAGACGCGCCGCAGTCGAACGCCGGCCCGACGTGAGCACTGAACGGCAGTTCAGGGCTTCTCCGGCGGAAAGGAAACTGCTGCGGGCTTTCCTGGAGAGTCAG
>JAKAWN010000044.1:19240-24242 GCA_021827245.1 Acidobacteriota bacterium
AGTCAGGAAATTATGGATGAGCTTCTTCCCGCGCTGGTGTCAGAGGGCATCTTGACCGGACTGGTGACGGAGGACGTTTTCCTGAAGCTGCTGGAGGTTAGAAACGCAGGCGAGACGGTCAATATACACACTTTGGGTGAAAGCTTGAGTTCTGAAAGCCAGCGCTTGCTCCATGAAAGTCTGCTGGCTTCTGAAGAAGTTCTAAGCCGCGAGGATGCGGTAAGATTTTGCGATGCGCTGCGGCGAACAAAAATTGAGCGTGAACTGAGCGCCTTGAATCCTGTTATTGATGCGGCGGGACGAGAACAGGATTGGGCCCGGCTTACGGCGCTGAATGAGAACAAGGTATTTTTGATGAAGGAATTAGCCAGGATAAGGGAAAACTTGGAAATCGGAAACAAAACTTCAACGAAATAGTATAGTATTACATCTGATTTAGCATAGCGGTCATCTGTCGAAAGGCTGATTTTCCGCTGCAAAACGTATGGTCAGCAGCAATCAAGAACGTGCCCGGTTGGCAGGAGTTCTCCGGCGCAAAGTGCACGTGGCCCAAACCCCCAATTGCTCCTAAACGGAGGCGGAAGCTTTGGCATTTGAAGATAAGTTCGACCAGGTTGGAAAACTGATTACGCTCGGCAAGGAAAAAGGCTACCTGCTTTACGACGAAGTGAATGACCTTCTCCCTTCTGACGTCCATACGGCCGAGGATCTTGATGATCTGTTGTCAATGTTTGATAACGCCGGCATCGAGGTCCTGGAGTCTCCGAAGTCGAAGTCGGACGACATGCTGGCTGAGAAGGGAGACGAAGAATCCTCCGAAGACGTGGAACTGGACCTCACTCCGGGGGCATTGGACAAGACCAACGATCCCGTTCGCATGTATTTGCGCGAGATGGGGACGGTTCCTCTGCTGACCCGCGAGGGCGAAGTCGAGATTGCCAAGCGGATCGAGCGCGGACAGCTCAAAGTGTTCAAAGCCTTGTCGCGATCGCCGATTGTGATTCTGGAGATGTTCAGGCTCCGGGAAGAGTTGAAGAAGGAACAGCGGTCAATCAAAGAAATTGTTGTATTCGATGACGACGAGCTGACCGAGGAACGGATCACCGAGCGCTCCGAAGAACTGATCTCCACGATTGATGAGATGGAGCGTCTCAATAAGCGGCTGGTGCAGTTGAAGGCAAAACGGGATTCCTTCCCTCGCAGCCGCCGCGGCAAGGATTTTCGCCGGCTGAACCTGGCTGTGTACCGGCACCGGATCATGATCTCCAAGCTGTTTCGGTCGATTGAATTCACCAATACCGAACGCAAAAGGCTCATCGAGTGCATCCGAGACGCCGCCGAGGAGGTCCGGCCCATTGAGCGCGATGCCATGAGGCTGGGAAAGCGGTTGGAAGGGGCTCGGGGCAACGGCAGCAAGGAACTGAGGAAGGAGCTTCGCCAGGTCAAGGCCCGGCTGCAGGAAATCGAAGAGGGCAATCAGGCTTCGGCGCCGGAATTGCGACGGACTTACCAGAATATTCTCACGGGCGAACAGGAGGCCGAACTTGCCAAGCGTGAGCTGATTGAAGCGAACCTTCGCCTGGTGGTTTCCATTGCCAAGAAATACACCAACCGCGGCCTGCAATTTCTGGACCTGATTCAGGAAGGAAACATCGGCCTGATGAAGGCCGTGGACAAGTTCGAATATCGCCGGGGATATAAGTTCTCGACTTACGCAACCTGGTGGATCCGGCAGGCCATTACGCGCGCGATTGCGGACCAGGCGCGGACAATACGCATTCCCGTGCACATGATTGAAACCATCAACAAGCTTATCCGGACATCTCGCCAACTGGTTCAGGAATACGGGCGCGAGCCCACCTCCGAAGAGATTGCCAAGCGGATGGACATCCCTGTGGTCAAGGTTCGAAAGGTGCTGAAGATCGCTCAGGAACCGATTTCGCTTGAAACGCCAATCGGTGAAGAGGAAGATTCACACCTCGGCGACTTTATTGAGGATCGTGGAGTTATTTCTCCGGCCGAAGCGGTGATCAACATCAACCTGAAAGAGCAGACCGAATCGGTGCTCAAGACTCTGACCCCTCGCGAAGAGAAGGTCATCAAGATGCGCTTTGGCCTTGACGACGGCAGCGAGCACACGCTTGAGGAAGTCGGGCAGAGCTTTGCGGTAACGCGCGAGCGAATCCGGCAGATAGAGGCCAAGGCGCTGCGCAAGCTCCGTCACCCCTCTCGCAGTCGCAAGCTTCGTGCATTCCTCGACGCCGCCATCCACGATTGATGGTCCGTGCTGGAGGACGGGCATTCCATCAGGAAATATTCCAGAGGCGCGTAGCCGGCGCGAGTTTCCTTTGGGGGCTTCTATTGCTCTGTAGCACTATGGCTGCTGCTAGCACAAGGCTGATTCTTGTGAAAACGATGGCGCTACGCAGGAGTTTTTATGGCCGACACTGACCTTCCTCCTGAGGCCGGGCAGGCTATGGCTCCCAAGCCTTTCCTCTCCCGACTGATCGGAGTATTTATCGAGCCCGGTGAAACGTTCGAGGACATAGTGCGCAAGCCGGACTTTGTCGCTCCCTTGATTCTGTTGGTTCTCGTTTCGCTTGCTGTGGTGGAAACGATGCTGGCGAAGGTCGGCATCGGCCGAATCATCCTGCGCACCTTGCAGGCGAGCGGGCGAGCGAACATGATGGATTCCGCGCAATTGAACCAGGCGATCCAGAGAGGCGCTCCGATCGGAAGTGCCGTGATGCAGGTTATGTCTGTAGTAGGCGTTCTTTTTTTTCTGCTGGCGGTCGCCGGATTTGGAATTCTCATATTGAACGTTTTTTTCGGCCAGCACGCACGGTTCAAGGAAGTGTTTTCGACGACCTGTTACGCCTACATGCCAAGCATCGTGGGTGCGGGGATGGCAATTGCTGTCGTGCTTTTTGGCAATCCTGACTTTTTCAACCCTAGCACTCCCGCGCCCACCAACCTGGGATTTTTCCTGAACCCGCTGACGACTTCGCGCGTTGTTTTTGCGGTGGCAAGTTCGCTGGATATCATCATTGTCTGGTTCCTGATTTTACTTTCGATTGGGCTTTCGCGCGTCTCGCGGAATGCAGTGAAGGCAGGCTCGATTTTCGTCACGTATTTCGGAGCGTGGATGCTGCTGGTGATGGTTAAAGTTGGGTTTGCCTTGCTTGCCAGAGCAGGATAGCCTGACAGAACCGGACGGCATTTGCCCTGCCTCTCAGCCTGTGATAACAATTGACCTTCGAATCCTTCCGAAGCGAGATTTGTGTGACCGATGAACCTCGGGCTTGTGTCCCGCCGGAATTAAGACGTACGAATTATGGGATTGAAGTTCACGATTGTTGCTAAAGACAAAGGCAGCAGAGCCAGAGCTGGAGTTTTACATACTTCGCACGGAGATGTTGAGACTCCCATCTTCATGCCGGTTGGGACTGCAGGAGCCGTGAAGGCGATGACCCAGGCTCAGCTTGAAGAAGTGGGCGCTCAGGTTATTCTTGCCAATACCTATCATCTCTGCATGCGTCCTGGCCATGAAAGGGTGCGGGAGTTCGGCGGCCTGCACCATTTCATGAGCTGGCCTCACCCCATCCTTACCGATAGTGGCGGTTTCCAGGTGATGAGCCTGAAAGGACTGGGCAAGGTCACCGAAGACGGTGTGTGGTTCAGTTCGCACCTCGACGGGTCTCGCCACTTTTTTTCGCCTGAGAACGTGATGGAGTTCCAGTTGGCGCTTGGTTCGGACATTATGATGCCTTTGGACGAATGCGTCGAATATCCGGCAACTCTGGAGACGCTGCGGCGGTCTGCGCGCCTGACGGGCCAGTGGGCTGCTCGTTCGAAGAAATTCTTTGAATCGAACGTGGAGTCTTTCCGGGAGGGGACCGGCGAAGATCCGGAGAATGCGAAACTGAGCCCCAGCCTTTTTGGGATCGTGCAGGGTGGAACGGACTATCGCCTGCGCCAGGAAAGCGCCATGGAGATTGGCGAGATCGGGTTCGACGGTTATGCCCTCGGAGGCCTTTCGGTGGGTGAGCCGAAGGATGAGTTGTATGGCGTAACCGAGCGCGTGGCAGGATTGCTCCCGGAGGGCCAACCGCGCTACCTGATGGGTGTGGGAACGCCGGAGGACCTGGTGGCCTGCGTGGCTCTGGGCATCGACATGTTTGATTGCGTGATGCCTACCCGCAATGCCCGGAACGGCAGCGTGTTTACGTCCACCGGCAAGCTGGTTATTAAAAGCGCACGGTACGCGCGCGACCGGGGTCCTCTGGATGCCGCGTGCGGATGCCTGGTCTGCCGTCGATACTCTCGCGCGTACATCCGGCACTTGTTTGCGGTAGGGGAAATTTCGGCGGCCATGCTTGCCACCTACCACAACTTGTGGTTTTACCTTGACATGTTGAGCAGAGTTCGGCAATCTATAATATTTGGGGGGTTTGGAAAGTTTGTCGCCGGTGTGCGAGATGGTTCTGAGCTTGGATTCCGGCAAGGATAGCGTAAAGTCGAGATAAGGAATTAGCAGCGAACCCTACTTATTCCGCCGTGAAATGCGGGATATTTCATCCTTAATCCTAATTTTGATGGCTCGGTCTTGGTCGAGTGTGTGTTAATCGAGCGGTTTGTTTTGGCGGCGGACCCCGGCGCGGGCGGGGCTTTGACTCAGTTTCTGTTGTTGTTTGCTCCCCTCTTTCTGATCTGGTACTTTCTCGTTATTCTCCCTCAGCAGCGTAATCGCCGTAAGACCCAGCAGATGTTGTCCAGCCTCAAGACCGGCGACCGCGTGATAACTTCTGGCGGGATTTATGGTTTGATTACCGGATTTCGTGGTGATATTGTTCAGATGCAAATCGCCAATCAGGTAAAAGTGGAAATTGCCCGTACAGCTATCACTGGCATTCAATCGGAGGATGAGGGACAGTCTGCACAGGAAAAGGGTTCAAAGGGAAAGAAATAAGCTTCCTGCGCCACACTCCCAGGGACAAGGGAT
>JAKAWN010000045.1 GCA_021827245.1 Acidobacteriota bacterium
GATTTTCTCCCCAAATATCCCGGGTTGCGTTTTCGCCATCCAGCTTGAAGTAGTCGTATCCCCAGTCCTCAGTCATCATGCGATAAATCTTGCGAAGATATTGCTTCACCTCGGGATTCGAGAAATCCAGGATATAAAGCCCAAACCATGATCCGAGTTTGGCATTGCCTTCTGCATCGTGCAAAAACCATTCCTTGTGCGCGTTATAGAAATCTTCGTCATCTGTCCCAAACTCAGAAAGCCACAGGGCTGGTTTCAGGCCCACGGCGCGAATCTTTCCGGCGAGCCATTTCATTCCATGCGAAAAGTTGGCATTACTTTTTGTCCAACTTCCCGAGATTCCGTTCACCTGCCAACCTCCATCAATCAGGACATATTTAAGGCCAAACGTTCCGTAGTCCCGGGCCAGAGCTTCAGCGTTACGGACAATGTCGTCCTCGTTCAGGACGTTGCCGTAATAGTGAAACGAGCACCATCCGACCGGCGCCTCGGGCCATCTCTCTTTGTCGAATGGTGTGTAGAATTGCAGACGGCTGCCATAAACATGCTCGACTACCTCGAAACTGCAGATCGGAGCGGCCGCCCCGTGAGTGCTCGCAGTTATTCGGAAATTGGAGACTGTAGGTGTGAATTCCGAGTAGCGCGCATTCACGCGCAATGCCTGGTCACGAAAACGATCGAACACGCAGTCGTTCAGGTGGCTCACCGCCCGGCCACTTACCATCTGCTGGATATCCTTAGCCTCGCGGCCAAAGACATTGTCCTCCAACCGGCACTGAATCGGGTCAGGCCCTCCTTCAACAACGGCCTCGACTTCAATGCGCTCTGGCCCGCTCACCTTTGCCTTTGCAACAGAAACCACAATTTCCGATTTCCGCCCACGCAACAGGATTTCGCCAAGCTGAAATCCTTGCACTCTCACCAGAGTTTCATCGGCATTTCCTGTGCTCACCCGTTCCAGCCTCAAATGGGAAGCATCGGACCGCTCTTCATGCCCCTTTCCTCTAAGCACAACAGCTACACCGCTCAGCCATTTCCGCCCCTGGTAGTACAGTTCCAGATGGTGTCCGTCCTTTGATAGCACAATATTCCAGGAATCGTGTAATGCTGCGAGCTGTTTCGTATCGGCAGGTTCATGGGTCTCAACGGCCAGACCCGCAGGCACCGAAAGCCCCGCTGCTAGTGATGCCCCCAATGATCCCGCCTTACGCACAAAACTTCGCCTTGTAATACGAGTTCGAGTTTCTTCGTCAGATATTTGCATCTATCCTCCTACCCCGACTAAGGAACATGAATAGGTTCAACGAACATGCTTACAGTCAGATAAGGCCGAAATCGCAGTAATGACGTAAGTATGTAATCAATCAGAACCGGCACAATCTGATTTCTTTGCTGGTGATCCTTAGCTCCCGGAAATCTGAAAGCTGTAACGACCGGACCCGATGGCGCAGACAACACGTCCTTCACTCACACCCCGGAGCCTCGCGCCGGTGGATTTCTGCAATGAATGACCGGATTCCCTGACCTTGCCTGCATCATTACTAGGCAAGAAAACTGTCGCTGTACTGCCGGCCGGAATTTCAAGATCAATGAGCAACCCTCGAGCTTTCCTCTGCCAGTGGCTGGCGATCTTTCCGCGAACGGAAGCATATTCTGCATTTACATAATCCAGATGCTGTAGTGCATAGGGACGAACAACAATATTCTTGAAACCCGGCTGCCTGGGATCAGGGGCAATGCCTGCCAGAGCCTTATAGAACCACTGTGCTACGCTCCCGTACATAGCGTGGATATGCGAACCCCGTCCGTCCCAATTTTCCCACAATGTTGTTGCTCCCTTGGAAATTTCGAACCCGTAGCTCGGGAACGTCACTTGCTTCATGAGCGTCGAGGCTAGATCAGGTCGACCTCCCGCGGTCAGCACCGCAAGTGTGAGCGGTGTGCCATACATGCCGGTATCAAAATGTTCCTTATCGTCCTGCTGAATGATCTCAACCAAGCGGTTGAAGACCGTCTTAACGTGCTTTTGCGGGACCACGCCAAACGCTAAGGGGAAAACATTGGCCCCCTGCCTTCCGTCGTAATACTGGCCGAGTGTCTCATTGAGGAATTTCTTATTGACCGCAGTCCCGGCTGCGTGCGCCAAATCAGTGAAAAGGTGTTTGTCTTCATCGCGCCCCAGGACAGCGGCAATTCGTGCCATTAACTGAGAAACATGCGCGTAGTAGCAGGTATTGACGAGCGGCTTTGGAATCTTGATTGCCGTGGGAGTTGCCCACTCGCCCAGGCACCAACTCCCGGGCTCTTCCCGAACCACCAGCCCGCTCTCGTCCGTGCTTCCTTTCAGGTACTCGATCCATCGCTTCATTCCCGAGTAGTGCTCTTCCAGAACCCGGCGGTCACTATAGTAGAGGTACATCAGCCAGGGAATGATCACGTACGCGCAGCCCCACGGTGGACCTCCGCCTCCACCTTCGAACGGCACCGTGTGTGGTATGAAACCAGTCTCAGAGTTCTGGGAGTCGCGCATGTCCTTGATCCATTTCATGTAGAACGGCGCCATATCGAAGTTGTACATGGCCGATTCAGCGTCAACTTGCCCATCCCCCGTATACCCCAATCGCTCCCGGTGCGGACAATCACTCGGCACGCCGCAGTGCATGTTGCTCAACTGGCTCCAACGCACGTTGTGCATGATTCGGTTGAAGAGTCGGTTCGAGCATTCAAACCTCCCCACCGGCTTAACGTCTGTGTGCACAACCCGTCCTTCCAAGTTGGCCGCCGTCATCGGCTCCGGAGCGCCACTGACTTCGACGTAACGGAAGCCGTGCCAAGTAAAGCGCGGCTCATAAGTCTCCAGACCTTCTCCCTTGAGCACATAGCTGTCGGACTGCCCGTAGCTTTTGCCACCCTCCTCGATAAACCGTAGCGTGACTCTCCTGCCCCGGGGGCCCCGGACCCTCAGCCGCGCCCAGCCTGCCAGGTTCTGCCCAAGATCGAATCGGTAAATCCCCCCTTCCGCACTCTTTACCGAAATCGGCTGCATGGTCCGGACTACTCTGTCCGGGACCGACATTTGTGCTTTCAAGGGGCCTGTCGGGCGCCGGACAGTTTGAGCCTGATTCCACGCCGCATCGTCGTAATTGGGATCGAGCCAGCCATCCATTTCTAGTCGGGCATCGTAGTCTTCACCGGTGAAAATTCCGTCGTGGATGATGGGACCAGCCGTAGAAACCTTCCAAGCCTCGTCGCTGGCCACGGTTTCGATGGCCCCGTCTGCCAGCCTGTACTCCACCTGAAAGATCACTCGGGGCGTGTCGTACCACATATACCCTTCCACTAAGCGATCCCGCTGGTTGTACCAGCCGTTGCCCAGAACGATGCCGGCAACGTTGCGTCCCTGCCGCAGGTATGATGTGACATCGTAGGTCACGTAAAGAACTCTGGTGCGGGTCTTGTCGCGGTAAGGATAGAGAAGGCGCTGGAGCGACCGCCGGTCGTAATTCGTCTGGTTTGGCGACAAGACTTGATCTCCGACCTTCCTGCCGTTCAGATAAAGTTCACAGAAGCCCAGGCCGCAGACATATGCGCGCGCAGAGGCTGTAGGCTGCGAAAGTTCAAATGTCTTGCGGAAAAAAGGTGCGGGAGCGGTATACGTGTGCTCCAAACCCGGTTCGGATAGAGTGCCTATCCATTTCGCCTTCCAGTCACTTTCTTCCAGGAGCCCCATTTCCCAAGACGCCGCCTTGCTCCACGGGGATACATTACCAGTTTGGTCCCAGATTCGCACTCGCCAATAGCTCGCTTCTCGTGACCGGAGTTCCCTGCCTTCATAGACAATCTGTGTACAGTCTTCGCTAACGACCTTGCCGGAGTCCCAAAGATCAGCCACCCCGGAAAGCAATTTTTCACGACTGCTGGAGGCAGCGATCTGATAGGCCTGTTGTTCGGCCCCCCGCTTTCTGGCTTCCAATTGCCAACCGAGCCTTGGCCGTCGCACATCGATACCGAGAGGATCCTTTAGATACTCGACGGTCAAATGCTCAGGAGCCACTTGCGCCGTCCCGCGTTCCCCCTGAGACGCGCCAAGCCCGGATTCCGCTGCAGCAAGTGCCGCCGTCTTGAGAAATGTTCGCCGTGATAGCATCAACCGATCACTCCCAATAAATCTCGATCTCGGATAGGTCTCGAGATCGGTACATGACCCCGAAAACTACTTACTTACATCCCCGCAGTACACAACCACCGGTGGATTGGACATTTTCACGCAGGCAAATGAGCTAGAAGTGAACGGAATGTGTTCACCTGAGCAGTTCCGAGGGGTTCCTCTGTTAAAGCATGCCTTCTTCGCGGCTAGCAATCTGACCTCGCTTGATCGCCATACGAAAATGAGCCCGCACTTGGACATGGGACCTTTGCCCGTCTCATGCATTCTTTGGCCACGGACGTGACGCCGCAACGGAAATCCCCCGCCCGTATCTGTGTGAAACGGCGCAATAGAACTGATATAGCGTGCCCCGGTGATAGATGATCGAAGGCTTGTGAGAATAGATCGAGTCCACGGTCCCCTTGGGTCCCGGAACAATAAGCGCCCCCTCGCACTTGCGCGTGTGAACCATGTCCGGTGTAAAGGCGAGCAAGTCGCGAGCCACGCCTTTGCGATCGAGACCATAATAAAAAATGGCCCACTCCTTCTTCTTGTACTTCAGAACACACGGATCGCTGGCGAACCGCTGGTCATAACTTCCGGGAGGTCCGTTTCTCAGGATCGGGTTCGCGGGATTTCGGACCCACGTCTTCAGGTCCCGCGAAGTGGCTACTCCGATCTGTTCGTGCCACTCCTTCGAATGGTTCTTCGCATTGTAGAAAATGTGGTATAGACCGCGGTACTCCACAAGGCAAGCCTTGTAAAGGCCGGCACGCTCCCACGCAGCTCCATCCTGCGGCACCAGGCAAGGCGGCTCGACTTCCCAGTGTCGCAAGTCCCGGCTCCAGCAGAGGCCAATAACCCCTGGCCCGGTCTCGTACCCAGAACCCGGCTCTGCATTATAGGTACCCAGGTAGCGGCCGCGGACCTTATTCAGCCTTCCCGGCCCGAAGACGTCATTCTCCCTTAGTATCCAGGTAAGAGCAGCATTGTAGCGGAGGACATTGGATCTTGAATTCCGCGGCAGAATTACTCCCTCTTTTCGCCAGTTCATCAGGTCTGAGGAAGAAGCCAGGCCAGTCTGGTACCCGATTCCGTCATACCCTACATATGTCAGGTAAAAACGGTTCTTGTAACGGAAGACGAACGGAACGTCTGCACTCTTCTCATCAAACGAGCCGGACTTGTGTGATGGCCCGACAATCAACCGCTCAAGCTTGTAAGGCGTCTTCAAATCGTTTGGGATCGGTAGTGTCGCCCGCATAGTATCGGGCGGAGCAGCCGCCAGATCCATTAGTTCTCTCAGCATCATCAATCGTACCTCTCTGCCTGTTCGGTTTCGGCTGGCCGATTCAGGAAATGCAGCAGGTTGCCGAATTTCTCAGTCTATATCCACACAGGGACCGCGTAAATTTCAAGGATGCTTTCCTCCCGAGAAGACCCGAGAAGAGTTCACAACAGACGGTCCGAAAACAGTAGAAAGTAGCCCAAGGTTAAAGAACAAGTTTTCGTCCTTAATCCTGGGTGGAGGGTGAGTCCCAGTCTACATCGCCCTCGGCGTCGGTGCGGTGTCCAACAAGCATTGTCGCTCCCCGACGGAGCACGCCGGGGTGGCGCGACTCACACCAGTACATGTAGCCAAAACCAAAGATGAGCGCCACGACGAAGAGATACGGAGTGACGTTGTAGGGCCAGGCGGGTACCGGATAAACGGTCACGAAAAGGACCGGCAGCAGGGCCAAGGTGCCAATCCAAGGGATCACCACGTGCCGCCAGACGCTGAAGTCTTCCGGGTGCTCACGGCGGATATAGGACGTCAGGGCCAGGTTCGCCATCGAATAAAGGATGATGACACCCAGAGTCGCAAGTGTGCCGAGAAAGGCGAAGATGTCTGCGGGCTTGAACAGCAGGCCGACGATCAGCACCGCCGCAAGACCGAATAGCTGTATAAAGCCAATTGCGAACGCAGGTGTCCGATGAACGGGATGAATCCTGGCGAAGCGGGCAGGAAGGGTGCCCGCCTGGCCCATCGTGTACATCACCCGGGATGCGGCATTTGTGCAGGCCATGCCTGTTCCGATCGCACTGTTGATGAAAGCCAGGACAACGAGCCACCAGCCTGCTCCCCACAGCGCGTGGCCAAGGACGTAATAGGGATTCGGGCTGGAGGCAAAAGCAGCCATGTGGCCGGTGCCCCAGCCAATTGCGCTGGCATACGCCGTGAAGACATAGAAAATCCCGGTAGCCAGCAGCGAGAGGATAACCGCCAGCCCGATGAACATTCCCGGCCTGCGGCTCTCCTGGGCCAGCGGCGCCGGGGCCTCGAAGCCGCTTAGCGCCAGGATCGAGAAGACCATGCCGCCCAGAATGCCACCAAAATGGTGCGGCGCTGACGATGGTCTCACGGGCGCGACATAACTGGAACCGATCCCTGGATGAACCAGGAAAGTGATCGCGAGCGCCAGCATGATCAACATCTCCAGGCTGCCCAACAACGCGGTAGTGTGCATCGAGAGCCGGATCCCGTAGTGGGTGAGGGCCCAAATGACGGCAAATGAAACCACCGAAATGAGCCACCACTCGATGTTCACGCCGAGTTGGGTCCGCAGAGTGTCCGAGAGTATGTAGCCAAGAAACCCCAGGGCTCCGGCCGGTCCCAGGAGGTCGTAGATCAGATAGTTCCAGGTCGCCATGAAGCCGCTACGGCTCCCCAGCCCGCGTGTGGCGAAAGAATAGTAACCACCACTCGACGGCATGTAATTCGAGAATTGCGCCACCGTATTCGCGATAAAGAAGCACACGACCATCGATAGCAGCAAGGAGACCGGCATGTCCGGTCCCGCCTGGCGCGCGATAATCGGGAACGTGAATACAATACTGCCCGCCGGGGCAATGTGCGTGATGCCCTGGAACACGAGTTCCGGAAGACCGAGCGAATTTCGGCGCAGCTGAGGAGTCACGGTGTGATTGGTTTTCGTGGTAGCCATAGGCGGATCTCCCGGATTGCCTGGAATAAAACCTCTAGCGATGACGGGCCAGTAAGAGGATCGCGTGCCGCGATTTCCGGGCGAAATATCTGGTGCTAAAAGGGGCGGCCCGACTCAGAAATTGTGCATGGATCAATGAATTCAGCAATTCTCTCCTGTGTCCGGCGCTGAGGATAGCCAGAGCTTCCTTTCAGTATCAGCGGCAGGGCAATCGCCAACCGCGAGCGATTCCCTTCCGCCGCGTCACCCCTCGATGGGAACAACTTCCCGCCCCCGAAGAAATAGCGGTCATCGAGGAAGTGTTGCCACAACCGGAACACCGAAACAATATATGCATTATGCCGTGCTGAGGCAATAGCTCGCATCGAGACATGTTAAAGGCACCCGATGAGGTGCCCTCGAGATACTTAAGAATGTAATCTGACGGGCGGCTTGAGGTGTAACCCAATTCCAAGGGTTTTGGCGGCGGGTTACGAAGACACGAAGTGGTCGAGTTGGAACTCGATCAGCTTCACCAACAAGAGCGACACTGGACCATCCTGGATTCGATCGGCAAATCAGACCGCATCCCTGCGATCGCACTGTCCGGCTGTGTCCGATAGGCGCTGGATGACTGGTTGTCTGCCGCCGGTATCAGCAGTGGAAGGCCGTTCCAGCGAATCAGCAGAGCAAGGAGAACTTGAGGACAAAAGCTGAAGGCAAAGGCCGTTTGGCATGTGGTGAAGCGATTCGCGGGGAAAAGGAATTGCCAAGTTTACGCCGCACGACCCCTGTAGGACGTGTGCCCGGCTCTGCCATGCTGCGGGAGGTGAGCTGGAGCAGATCCAATTCGTGTTGGGGCATGTTTCAGCACAGACGAAGGAACGTCTGCTGCCGGGACTGGATAAGATGGACGATGGTTCGGTCTGTGCCGGGCGCTTTTTGGGAGCCGGCAACTTTGCAATGATGGCCTTCATGCGCGCCAACTGACCCGTGTCACCACTGTAGCTTTTCTGAGGGATATACCGCATTTCATTTTCGATCGCCTTCATGCGATTGCCGGGGTTCGGGTGGTCGGAGAAAAACTGCGGCCCACGAGCGCCGCCCTCGCTCTCGAGTTTCTTGAAGAAGAGGGCTATCTCGACAGGATTGTAACCGGCCTGCGCAGCAACCTGCGCGCCAAGCAGGTCGGCTTGGTTTTCGGCCGTTCGTGAGAACTTGAGCAGGACAGAGTTCGCTCCCAATCCAATCCCAAGCTGGCTGAGCTGTGCCAGCATCGAACCGGATCTCACGGCCTTGCTAGCCAGCAGGGCGGGCAACTGGATCAGGTTCGCCTTGCTGGCCTGATTTGTGCCGTGTCGCAGAGCCACATGCGAGATCTCGTGCGCGAGCACCCCGGCCAATTGCGCCTCGTTGTCCACCGCCGTGATCAGTCCGGTGTTCACGAAAGTCGGCCCTCCCGGCAGGGCGAAGGCATTGATACTTGGATCGTTGACGACCTTGAACGTGTACGGATACTTGCCCGCCTGCGATTGTGCCGCAAGCTTGCTCCCGATCAGATTGATGTAAGCATTCAATTCCTTGTCGTTGACGACTTCCACCTGTTTCTCAATCTTGGCCGCTGCTTCCTTGCCCAGTTGGATGTCTTGGTCTCTAGTGAAGAAATTGAATCCAGGCTTGAACCGATGGAGCTGCCCGAGCCCAGGCTGCAACGCGAAAGTAAGCACGGCCATCACGATGACGTTTTTCCATGCGGCACGCATTGCTTGCAACCTCCTTCCTGACTACGAGACTAACCCGCCAGGGCACAGATCGGGCTCCACCCTTCATCGAAAACTTGGGCCCGGCACAGCTTTCTTGACCTTCACGCTCTCCCGATTCGGTGCGTAACAATAGCACCACGGAAAGCGCCTTTCTTCCCCCAGCCTTTTGCTCTGGATAAGCCCGCGGCAAATGAACAACCCATCGACCGCGGCCACGTACTAAGGACACATCGCTTCTTGACAACCGGGTTGGACGACCAATCTGGCAGTGCTAAGCGGCTTTTCTCTTCGCGGCATGGACCTTGGCAAGGTTGACGATCGCTTGTGCGCGCAGCACAAACTTGCTCTCTGCAAGATCGCGGATCGTCCGGATGTTGAATGCCTTGCCAAGCAACTCGGCATCTTGCCTCGATAGACCTTCCAAAGCCTCAACGGGACCATCTGCAAGTTCTTCGAATGATTTCATCTCATAAGCCTTGTCGAGATGTTTGCTTATGTCCGCCATAAAGATTCTCCTTTCCGTTTGTTTGCGCAAGCCCTGCGCTGTTGTCATTTTCTCAACACGCTTTCCCCCCCTCCTAGCAGGTTGCTGAAAAACACATTAGAGGTGATGTAGCGGCGGGTTCATCCCGCCATAAGCCTATTGCTTTCAGCACGGGCTGGCGGCGTAAAGCCGCCGCTACAGCTTTTTTCAGCAACCTGCAGCGTCGCTACGCCCTCTGGGCCCGCTTCGAAATTCCCGAGGGCCAGTGCCACGCTTCCACCACCGACTTGCCACGAGCCAAGTTGGGATATCAGCTGGCCTTCTTGCTAAACACGCCACCCACGCTTTCGGCTATCCCTTTCACCTTCTCGGTCAGGCCGCCGCCTGCGGCACCCGATAGGACCGCGCTCAGCTGTTCGCCGACCGAACCAGGCAGGCGCTGCTTCAAGAAGCCGACGACAACCTCGACAGCCACCCTGGCTTTGTCGTCCGGCAATCCCGTTTTCTCGCTCAATTGTCTGATGAGCTCATCCATGGCATCCTCCTTGAAACGAATTCAGCCACCTACGCCTCTCTGAATCATAAAAGATGACCAGCACGCCCATTAACAAAACTGCCAAATGTCTAGCATTCATAGGACCGACCATGCGACAAACTGCTGATGAGGACTCTCTGGCGGTTGTTATTGTTCCCCGGGTTTGCACTGGTGTAGCCCTAGTACCACAAGACAAGTTAAGGCTACGGTGTGTCCCTGTTTTATGAATCACCTTATGGGATTTAAAAGTGGACAGCGCGCAAGATAGGCGGTTACGCAAGATTGCTGCGCCATAGGAGCCGGCCGGTCCTGGCCTCTTGCGCTCCATACCCCACCTACACACCTCAGATGTTCCGGGCTTATAACCATTAGAACAGCAGGCCCGCTCCCGGTCTGTGTCGTCTGTCACCACGGTCAGTGACGATAACGCTCGCCACGCCTTTACGAAAGGCTTTATGGCCGCAGCCGTGGCAAGTCTCCTTGCCCAAGTCACAACGCGGGGTGATCCAGGTCATACACCTTCGGCAGGATCGTTCCTACAGTTATTGGCAGCCAAAATAAAAGTAATTCCAAGGCAGCCGAAGCCCGATCACCCGGGGACATACCGTCACCACAAGGAGGGACAGCAAGCTCATGGAGCACACCGCAAAGCCCTGGCGGACTGGACCGGGACCGCGAGCCTGGGTTATAGCCTCCAGAGCAGCGGGCAGCAAGAAAAAACAACGTGGCATTCGCTACAAGCCTGGGCTATAGTTTTTCAACCGGTCGCCTTCGGGCCATGCGAATTGAGGAAGCAGACGATGCGTTCGGGCAAGTTCGCGAGCATTTTGGGCGGTACCGATTGCAGGCACGTTCGTGGCCCGCATTGAGTATTCAAGGTTGTCCAGGCAAGAGCAACTTGGTGCAGCACTGAAGTTAGGATCTAGCGTTCGAGGGTCGGCGCCCAGGCACGGTGGGGTAGTGCGATCCTTCAATCTCAAAACGGAGGAATCTCATGTGGAACGAATTCAAGGCTTTCGTGATGCGGGGCAACGTGCTGGACATGGCTGTGGGCATCATCATCGGCGTTGCCTTCGGGAAGATTGTTACCGCGCTGGTGAATGACATCGTCATGCCGCCCATCGGCATGCTGATTGGCAACGTTGATTTCTCGAACTTCTTCATTACCCTGTCCCACCAGCACTTCGCTACGCTGGCTGAGGCCAAAAAGGCCGGGGCCGTTGTTATCGCCTACGGGACCTTCGTCAATACCATTATCGAGTTTCTGATCGTTGCCTTCGCCGTCTTTTTGCTCATCAAATCGGTAAACCGATTGATGCCGAAGCCGGCGCCTCCGCCCCCCGCCACGAAAGATTGCTCGTATTGCAAGATGAGCATTCCATTAGCGGCTACGCGCTGCCCACACTGCACCTCGGAGCTCAGCGCAGCTTAGGGCGCGTCAGATCCCGACCTGTACGAGACTGCACGAAAAGACCCGCAGGGAATCTGCGGTGGATTGAGCTATGCATGATTGAGAGATTGGTGAAAAAGCCAAAGCCCGGCCGCTGATGCCGTCCTCACCCAGGCAATGAGATACTTGAGCTCAGAGACGAAGCGGGACTACCTTATGGGGATGCGTGAAGAGGTTCGGGAGGCCATGGATCAGGCGAATCAGGAGTTCTTCGGTAAAGACACTTATCACGTTTTTAGCACAGTGACCGAAAAGAGCAATCGTGAAGCGGAGGCAAATTACTTGCAAGCAATGGAAATATAAAGAGTGATTTGGTGGACCTGGGGAGGTTCGAACTCCCGACCCCCTGGTTGCAAACCAGGTGCTCTCCCAACTGAGCTACAGGCCCGGCTACAAGGTCTCCATTGATACTGCGCGGTTATTCAGATGCCGTCAAGTGGCTGGCGATCCGATGAGCAAAAGCCCAATTGCGGGTGCGTATTTCACCTCGCCCTCATTCGAAAGGGCTGAGTCCCGCAAAATTCATAAGCAGCTTCCCAATTGCGTTCACTTCGGTGTGCCCGCCAGCAATTCCTTCAGCTTGCCGTAAGCGCGCTCTGCCTGAGGCTGGTTGTAGGCCGGATTGTCCGGCACCGTCCAGCCGTGATGCGCGCCGTCGTAGACTTCGCTTTCGTAATGACCACCCCAAGTCTCAAGAGCCTGGTTCAACTTTTCAATGGCCTCTGCGGGCATGCTTCGGTCCTCGACGGCGTGACCGAAATAGAGCCGAGCGTTGATGCGCGGCAGCACGAGGTGCGGACTATCGGGAGCGCCCGTATAAAGCCGCCCACCATGGAACGACGCGGCCGCAACAACTTTGTCGGGCCGCACGGCAGCGGCACGCACGGACATGGCACCCGTAAAGCAGTAACCCACCACACCCAGCGGACCACCGCTCACCGAACCGTGCCCAGCAAGGAAATCCAAGTAGTAGCCTGCGTCGCGCTCCATGGCTTCCGGCGTCAGAGGGTCCATCAGTTCGGCAAAGCGCTTCATCGTCCGCTCCTCGCCTATGCGCCGCGGGAAATCAAACAACGGCGGGCGTCCCGTGCGATAAAAGACATTGGGCATCAGGACGGTGTACCCTTCACCGGCCAGCCGCTGCGCCATCCCGCGATTGGCCTCGCGAATGCCTCCGATGTCCGTCAGATGAAGTACGCCGGGCCGGCGGATTCCGTCCTCATGCCGGTAGAGTATGCCGTCGGCTGTCCCATCGTGCGTTCGAATCTCAATCTCTTCTTCAACCATTCCCTTGCCCCCAGTCGGTGAATGCGTAGGAACGTCCCGGCAATTTCGGAGCTTCGCAGTCTTCCGATGCAAGGCTTCCCCAGCGCTTTTACGGCGCATTATGGCATGGAAGCAGCGCCCCTGCAAATCCGCGTGCCGGCGCCCGCAAGCACCTTGACATGAACTCCTCAAATGACCAGAATTGATTGGACTATCCCGGGGTAAGTGCGAAAACCCCAGCATATCCACGCTAGCGAGTATTCGTTCGGGAACTCCAGCCGCCCGTATACTGGCTGGATACCTGATGAAAGAAGGTCAAAGTGATGATGCGAAGAGTTAGCTTTGCTGTCATAGCATTTCTTCTCGTGGCCATTTCTTCCTTCGGAGCTGAGCCACAGCCGTACAAGAATTTCAAGGTAACTGTCTACATTCCCGTCGGTGTGGTCGAGCACATGGCCCACGATCCCGCCTGGATGCAATCGAGCTGGAAGACCATCAGTAGCCGCATACATGTGGATAGAGTTTTCATTGAAACCTATCGCAGCGGGACAACCGCTGACGACGCCACTGTATCCCAGGTGAAACACTTCTTCCAATCGCGCGGACTGGCGGTGGCCGGCGGCATGGCGCTGTCCGGGCGCAGCCCCTCCGCACAGTTTCGTTCGCTCGACTATGCCGATCCCAAAGACCGGGCGCTTTTGGAGCGCATGTCGGCCCTGACGGCGCGCCACTTCAACGAAATCATTCTCGACGACTTCTTCTTCACCAATACCAAGAGTGATGCCGATATTGCCGCCAAGGGCAAACGGACCTGGGACCAGTACCGGCTGCAACTGATGGATGAAGTTGCCCGCGACCTGATTCTGAAACCTGCAAAGGCTGCGAATCCCAAGGTACACATCATCATCAAGTTCCCCAACTGGTATCCGTCGTTCCAGGGACTGGGTTATGACCTGGAGCAGGAACCGAAAATCTTCCCCGAGATCTGGACGGGCGACGAAACGCGCGATCCCCTGATCACGGACCAGCAACTCCAGCAATACGAGAGCTACGAAATCTTCCGTTACTTTGAAAACATCGCGCCGGGACGCAACGGCGGTGGATGGGTGGACCCCTATGGTGTGCTCTACCTGGATCGTTATGCCGAGCAATTGTGGGACACCATTCTGGCCAAAGCTCCCGCCATCAATCTGTTTCAGTATACGGACCTCCTGCGGCCGGCTGAGGCAGGCGATCGCGGGGCCTGGCAGATGCTGCCGACCTCCTTCAACTACTTCCAGATGATGCGCGAGTGCTGCGGCGGTTTCGAAAGCACGCGATATCCACTAATAGCCGATGCAGCGGCCTATGCCCTTCGCCAGGTTGACCGCATAGCTGGCAGTCTGGGTGAACCAATCGGCCTGGCCAGCTACCGGCCCTATCAGTCAACCGGCGAGGATTTCCTGCGCGATGTGGTCGGCATGATCGGAATTCCCGTTGAGATGTATCCCTATTGGCCTAAAGCAAAGACTGTGCTTCTGACCGTGACGGCAAAGTACGATCCCAACATCGTGTCAGAAATCGAGCAGCACCTGCGCGACGGAGAAAACGTGATCATTACCTCTGGCCTTTTACGTGCCATCCAGAAAAAGGGCATGGACCAGACCACCGATATGTACGTCACCAGGCACATTCTCGCCGCCAACTCTTTTGTGGCGGGCTTTGGCGCAGGAGCGGGCGCCGGAGTTGGTGCTATGCAGCGCGCGATCCTTTTCCCGGAAGTTCATTTCTACACCAACGAGGACTGGGCTGTGGTCCGCGGACTGGCCGACGGGCGCGGCGTGCCTCTGCTGCTGATGGATGGTTACGGGAAAGGAACGCTTTATGTCTGGTCCGTGCCGGAAAGCATGACCGATCTCTATCGGCTGCCTGTCGGAGTGCTCAACTCCCTCCGAAGATACTTCGACGAAGGATTGCCCGTGAAACTCGATGGTCCGGCGCAAGTGAGCCTGTTTGAATACAACAACGGTACTTTTGTCGTGGAGTCTTTCCTCGATCATCCAGCCGCGGTTCGGGTCACCGGCAGCTTTGCCCGCATGGAAGACCTGATGACCGGCACAACGCTTGCTGGCAATCCCATTCCAGAGCCAGGGGGGATGTTTGGCGGGGTCTCCGGCGCGGCGCAGGCGCCTCGCCAATACGGCTACAGCTTGCAGATCGAGCCGCACAGCTTTGTAGCCTTCCGCGAGCAGCAGTAAATCGCGCGATGATTCATGCATTCGATGTGGCGGGGGGCTCGCGCGCTGGCAGGAAAAATCATGAATTCTGAATTATGAGGAATGAAGCGGAATCGGTCTGCGTTGTTCTGGTTCGTCATTCAGCCAATTTCATAATTCAGAATTCATGTCTTCAATCACTCGATTTCTTCACCCGTTTCTCGGGGCTGCCCTTGGCTTGGTCGCGACTGCCCGCTTTCCCCTGCCCCTGTAGCCCACCGCATAGACTCGGTGCCGGGGTGTCGGTTAGGGTTTGATCGATTCGCCCTCGAAGGTGAAAGTTCCGATCAGGATGCCTTCGTCCTCCAGGGGATTTCCATCCGGCAAGGGAAAGGCTCTCACAGTGATTGTACCCGTCACCTGACGGCGGCCGGGTGCCAGGCTGATGACGTAATCCGCACGTGC
The DNA here is from genome assembly GCA_021827245.1 of Acidobacteriota bacterium. The sequence continues at coordinate 15,272 of JAKAWN010000045.1, forward strand.
CACGCCGAGGCCGCCGGGGTTGAGGGGGTAGCAGAAGTCGATCATCCTGCCGACGATCTGGTGGTTGCGAGCGGGTCTCCATGTGCCCAGTTGGCTGCCGAAATAGTTTGTTGGCCCCTGTTCGCCAGAATCAGTTGCCAGCATCGTATGGTCGGGATGCAGGGTGATGATGGAGCGGGAGGCGAAATTCCCTTCCGCATCCTTAATGACCGTAAGGTAGCAACCGCCACTAAAAACCGGCTGTCCGGCCTGCTGGGACTGAAGCAGGGCTGACGAAGCCACGGCGGCGAGAAGGCCGAAGGCTCCCGCGGCAGCCCAAAAACGTTTGCGCTTCATGGTCTTTCCTCCTGTGGTGTCGCATGCGCCGGATCACAAGCATCCAGTGAATCTGGCAGTGAGGACCCCGCCGCTGCCAAGGGCCGGTGTCCCCAGAAAATCACTTGAATAACTCTCCGCCCTTCGATATCTTGATCAACCAGCCGTGGCCGAATTGGCCCCAATGCTCTTCTCCGGCGTAAATTTCGCGGCGCCAACAGTATCCGTCTCATGGTGGTCCTCCTCGTGAGGAGAGGCTGAAGGGCATGGGACACCGCCTCTTGCAAGCGGTTATTTCTTCACTCGCCGGAAGACCGGCGGCCAGCCTTTCGCGTGAGGCATCTATCTTCGCTATAAATGCCGGTTAATGGTTTTACTATGGCCGGACGCGTGCTTATTGTCAACCCGATAAATAGGGGACAGCCGGCCAAGCTCCCTTGCAAAGAGCGGTTGGCGCAGAGTTTTCCCTCCAGGGACTCTGCTGCTCTCGCCGCGCGCCTCTGGGTTCGCCTTATTCAACTCCGTTTTCGAGGAAAGTTGATATTCTGAAAGAGGGTAGTCGCGCTTCGATCGTCTGGGTGGCGGGTCACGTGTGCGGGCGGGGAGGGTGGAATTTTGAAAAAGAGAGAACGGCGGCAGGAACCGTTACAGGCAGAGGTTCGCCAGGCTACGATCATTGAATCCAGGAAGCTCTCGAGCACGTTGGGAGCCAGGATTGTCCTGGCCAGCGAGACCTTCCAGCATACAGGAAGCTTCAAATTCCGCGCCGCGTACAACGTGGTGAAGCGGGCGCCCGCTGACCTTTTCCTCACCGCTTCTTCCGGGAATTTCGGGCAGGCGCTGGCCTACGCGTGCCAGTTGCTCGGCAAGGCTTGCATTGTGGTGATGCCCTCTACTTCAGCACAAGTGAAAGTGGATGCTGTGCGCGGCTACGGGGGCAGGGTCGAGTTAGTCGACGTGACGGTCCAGTCGCGCTGGGACCGGGTGTGGGAATTGGCAAAGGAACATCCCGCAGCCTACGTCGCCAGCCCATACGACGATCCGTTCGTGATCGAGGGGAACAGCAGCCTGGGACGGGAACTAGCGGAACTGGAATATGATTTCGACTGCGTGGTCGTCCCGGTGGGCGGCGGCGGACTGGCGTCCGGGATTATCGTAGGCCTGCGGGCCGCCAAGGAATCCGTTCAAGTGATTGGAGCGGAACCGCTGCTGGCAAACGATGCGGCACGGTCGCTCCGGGCAGGCCGGATCATCCAGAATGAAAGCGAACCGCAAACCATCGCTGACGGCGCCCGGACACTAAGCCTGGGCGACCGCAACTGGGAGATCTTGAGAACCGGACTGGCCAGGATCGTGGAGGTTCCGGAGGAGAAAATCGCTGCGGGACTGCGGGTGCTCTTTAGCCTGGCGAACTTGAAAGTTGAGCCGACCGGCGCACTGGGAATCGGAGCGATACTGGCCGAGCCCGAGACATTCGCCGGTCAGACCCTCTGCTGCGTGGTGAGTGGCGGAAATGTCGATCCCCAGGTCTATGCGCGTCTCCTGCTGGGTGAGAGAGCCGATCAGCGTGGAATAGATGGGTAACTGACCGGCCAGAGAGGTGCAAGCGCCCCCGGCCTCAGCTGGCAACACAAGCAAAGAAAATTCTATCGATTATCGGCAGGAACAACAAAAGTCCTGGACATCCGATCATGCCAGGTGAGCCCATCCACGTCGACAACCGCCCAGACAAACCCCAGCATGAGGGCTGACATTGAAACGAGGTACCCAAAAGCGCGCCAGAGGCAATCAGAGACCCCGGGAGGATTGCCCTCGAAGGTAGTCACTTCAAGGCCCGCCCAGATCAGTCCTGGAGTGGCGCAAGAAAGGACCGTGCACCCCGCAAAGTAGAACACAACAAAGAACACGGTGATCAGACCTGCAACACCCAACTCCAGGGGCTGGGTCGATAAGCGTCCACCGGTACGCCAGAAAATCAGCGTGTATAATGCTGCTCCCGACAGCAGAACCACCGCATCGATGGCACCGGCAAACATGCGGGCGCTCATGCTGGCGCCTGGCATTTCCGACGTCGCGCCCGCCCTAATGTCACCCATGGTATTCTCCTGGGATGATCCGAGTTCGATCTCGAGGGGGGCCATGTCGTCGTGAGACGGCGTTTTTCTGCCGGATGCAGGCGGGATTCCGCTGCCTTCAGGTTGAAAACTTGGTTCGAAATTCTCCAAGCCTGTTACTCGCGGGCCAGGACGTGAGCCGGGTGCAGTCTTGCCCTGGGGCCCCAATTCTTCCGAGGATGGAAATTCGATAAGATTGGGGTGGGACTCGTGCGTGCCGCGCGCGGAAGGCCCGAAATCCAGATCCAGCGTTTCGCGGTCGCCTTCTTTGGCCTTCCGCAGGTGGGCTCGCCGCCGGCGAAAATCCTCAACGCGCTGCGCCAGTTCGGCCTGCCAGTCCTGCCCGGCTTCCGAGTCTGGACGGGGGGAAGATAGGTGCTCTTCATTCGGTTCAATCGAGAGCGCAGAAGCGCCTTGTGGGTTGAGCTCAATATCCAATTCGCCGGCCTCCTGGCCACCCATTTCCATTCGATCTTGAATATGTTCGGCGCCTGACGCCTCCGGAGCCTTGATTGCTGAATAGGGCCGGGAGAAGAGGGATGCAGCTTCCTTGGCATCGCTGCGTGCAGGGGTGAGAAGGTGTCCGCATTTCTTGCAACGGTCAAGCCCCGGAAAACTAACGAAACCGCACTCTGGACATTTCACCGAGACCACCCTCCCTCATCGAACACTTGCCTGACCAACCAGCCATCATAGCAAATTCATGTGCTCGGACCAAGCTTTTGCGGGTAGAATACCAACTTTGGCAAAAGCCATGGGTCCGATCGCTCGCGCTGCCAACCGGCAGACAAATTCCCGCATTTGGTTGCTCATGACACTCGGCGCGGTTCTGATGATGCCGGTCCTTAAGACGCTTGGGCAGACCCTGCCTTCCTTTCCGGCGAGGTTGGGAAATCAGGGATCCACTGTCACGCTTCGCGCAGACACGCAGGGGAAAAAGGGCTCGGTGTACTATGCACGGGGCCATGTCGTGTTGACCTACCAGCAGATGCGGGTATCGGCGGACGAGGCGACTTACAACGTAGCGACCCAGGAGGTGGTGGCTACCGGCCACGTGACCTATGACGATCCCACAGCTCACCTGGAAGCCGATCAGCTTCACTACAACGTGTCGACGGGGAAGGGGTGGTTCCTCAACGGTCACGGTTACCTGCGCCCGCACCTCAAGCCACGTCACGGAGTTATGCAGTCCGAGAGCCCTTTTTACGTGCAGGCCAAGATCGTGCAGAGACTGAACGAGTTATCCTACAAGATCATCGACGGCCGCGTGACCACCTGCCAGTGCGAGCAGACGGGGTGGTCCATCAGCACCGGCCATGCCGACGTGACGGTGGGGGATAAAGTGGTGGCGCGCAACAACGTCTTTCGCTTTCTCCGGGCGCCTATCCTATACTTTCCCATCCTGGTAGACTCGATTGCCCCGCGGCCCCGGCAGAGCGGTTTTTTGCTCCCCAACATCGGCAATTCTTCCCAGAAAGGCTTCACCTTTGGCGACGGTTTCTACTGGGCCATCAACCGCAGCGCTGATCTCACCCTGGGCGCGGAGGATTATACCCGGCGAGGACTGGCCGGAAGCGGCGAATTCCGCGCCCGTCCCAGCGCTGACAGCAGTCTCGTCGTCAACGCATTTGGTGTCAATGACCGAGGCAGTCCGGGTGCTCCGCAACTGGCGGCGCCGGGCGAAAGTATCAAGGCGGCTGGCTATGCGGACCATTTGTGGGGAGGGTTTCGCGGCGTTGTGGACGCCTATTACTCCAGTTCACTTGCCTTCCAGGAAACGTTTGCCACCAACTTCGCTCAGGCCGTTACTTCTGAGGCGCGGCAGACAGGTTTTCTGACCAAGAACTTCAACGCCTACAGCATCAATTTTTACGTTTCGCGCTACCAGAACTTTCTCTCTACGACGGGCGGCTCGGCAAATTCTATTACCATTCGTCACACGCCCAGTTTCTCCTTTTCAGGCATGGACAAGCAAGTAGGGCACACGCCTCTTTACTTTTCCTTTGACACTTCCGCCGGTGCGGTGGCGCGTTCGGAGCCCAACTTCAGGACCCCTAATTTTTCCGATCGTTTCAACCTTCATCCCGAACTTACCCTCCGGCTGAAACCCTTCCTTCACTTTCACGTGACGCCGTCAGGGGGCGTGTGGCTGACGAGATACGGTACCAGCCTCAAGCCGGACCGTAGCGGCCTGGATCGCTTTCTGGGGGATTTTTCGCTGGACATACGGCCCCCGTCGTTCGAAAAGGTCTTCGCCCATCCGCACGACGGATATCTCTTCAAACATGTGATCGAGCCGGACATCAAATATCAAGTGGTTCAGGCCACCGACCCGCAGAACATCCTGGACATCGTGAGGTTCGATAACCTGGATACTCTGGCGGAAACGAATGAGATCGAGTATTCGTTGACCAACGCCATTTTTGTCCGCAAAGATGTGCCCAGCGGTGAGCCGATCCCGCAGGCTCACGAACTCGTTTCACTGCGGCTGTCACAGATCTACTATTTTGATCCCACGTTCGGAGGCGCACTTCAACCCGGCAAGGACATCGTGTGGCAGCCGACGACGGCGCTGACAGGATTCGCATTTGCACAGGGACGGAACCTCTCACCGTTGGTTTCCGTGCTGAAGCTGGCGCCCTCTTCGAACTACGACACCGAGTTGCGGGCTGACTTCAGCCCTTATGGAGGAGGCGTGCTGAACGCCGGAATCACTTCCAACGTGCACCGAGGGCTGATGGGCCTGTCGCTGACGGATTTTTTCATCAGCCGCACGGAAACTCAGTTGACGCCAGTACTCCCCACAACCCCACTCTCCCAAATACCATCGTATAACCTGTTGCGTCTGGTAGGGACCTATGGGAGCATGGATCATAAAGGCTTCAGCGGCGCTTTTGGCGCCGACTATAACTTTGTACAGGGGATTGCCCAGGGGGTCGTTGGGCAGATCGGTTATCATTTTTCCTGCTTCGCCGTCAACGCTGAATACAGAAGGTTTTCGCTCGGCCCTATCCGACAGGAAAATGAATTTCGCATAGCAATTTCGCTGGCGAACGTGGGCACTTTTGGAAACTTTCGTCAAACCGATCGGCTGTATTGAGGGCCTCCAAACCGGGATACCGAGAACGGGAGCAGCCAGTTCGAACGGCTCAGGAAGAAACCTGCATGGCCTCACTCAATTACACTGGAGGAGAATCACTATGGCATTTCCAACTCAACGCCCGAGGCGTCTGCGCAGGACGCCAGCCATCCGCGGGCTTGTCGAAGAGACACGGCTTTCGGCTCGCTCGATGATCTATCCTCTTTTCGTCTGCCCGGGCTCAAAGGTTAAGGATGAAATCACCTCGATGCCGGGAAACTACCGGTGGTCCGTGGACATGCTGGTCGAAGAGTGCAAGGCGGTTTACGATCTCGGTATCCCGGCGATCACTCTTTTTGGCATACCCGAAATGAAGGACGAACTTGGCTCGGGTGCGTACGATCCGAACGGCATCGTGCAGCGCGCCGTTAGAAGCATCAAAAAGAGATTGCCGAGGTTGCTGGTGATCTGTGATACATGCCTCGACGAATACACCTCCCACGGGCACTGCGGCATCGTCAAGAACGGTGAAGTGGACAACGACTCCACCCTGGAACTTCTGGCGAGGACGGCCTTGACCCAGGCCGAGGCAGGAGCTGACATTGTGGCGCCGTCGGACATGATGGACGGACGCGTGGGCCGGATCCGGCAGGAACTTGACGGCCACGACTTTGGCGCAATTCCAATCCTGGCTTATTCCGCCAAATACGCGTCCGCCTTTTACGGACCTTTCCGCGAAGCGGCCGATTCGTCGCCCAAGTTCGGAGACCGCCGTTCCTACCAGATGGACCCGGCCAATCAGCGGGAGGCCTTGCGGGAAATTGCTCTTGATATTGAAGAGGGCGCGGATATCATCATGGTCAAACCTGCACTCTCCTATCTGGATATCATTGCGCTTGCGCGGCAGGAGTTCGATGTTCCGATTGCAGCCTATCAGGTGAGCGGCGAGTTTTCACTGATTGAGGCCGCCGCCAGTGCCGGCTGGGTCGATCGAAAACAGATCGCCCTGGAAACTCTGCTTTCCATTCAAAGAGCCGGCGCTCAGATGATTCTGACTTACTTTGCCAAGGATGTGGCGCGGTGGCTGACATGCTGATTCCGCACTACGGTCAAGAAATTGCTGATGGCAGGTACCGTCATTGATGGCGCGTGTGCGGTTCTTGTGGATGTCGCGATCCCCGTCTGCTGCGCGGCCAGGTTGGCGATGGAGTTTGTTCAAATCGCCAGCCCTCGCCCTCCTGGTAAGCGTCTGCGCGCTGTTGTTGCCCCCGGCCACCCAGGCTGGCCAGCTTGATAACCCTCTTGCTCAGCGAATTGACGCCATACTTCGCGCGTCGCCCGCCTGGCGGGGATTCTGGGGAATTGAAGTCGTCCGGCTTTCTGACGGTGAGATCCTATACGCGCGCAACCCTCAGCGCCTGTTTCAACCCGCTTCGAACATGAAGCTGTTTACCGCCGCGGCGGCGCTCAGCACGCTGGGGCCGAATTTCATTTATCGAACTACAGTTGAAAGCTCGGCGCCTCCTGCTTCCGAAAGCCGCGTGCCGGATCTCTTTCTGGTGGGACGGGGCGACCCCAATCTCGGCAGCCGCATGCTGCCGTACAGGTACAACTCGCCGGCGCGTCATCCGGCCGACCTGGACTTTGAGAATCTTGCCGACCAGGTGGCCGCGAAGGGTGTTCGCGAAGTCACCGGCAATCTCTATGCCGACGACACCTATTACGTCTACCAGCCATACGGAACCAACTGGGCGATCGATGATCTCGACTGGGGTTACGGTGCCCCGATTACGGCCCTGGCTTTCAATGACAACTCCTTGAAGCTTGAAATCCGGCCAGCGGCTTTTGTCGGACCCAGGGCGCAAATCTTCCTCGACCCGGACGATGACTTCTACAAAATCGTCAATGATGTCAGGACGACTTCAGCCCGGATTCCTGCCAAGGTGGAGGTGAACCGCCTACCTGGCTCGACGGAACTGGATGTCTGGGGCCACATTCCGATAGATTCGAATGGAGTGGATGAGGGTATTTCCATCCAGAACCCGCCGTTTTATATCGGCGAGATGTTCCGCAAACTGCTTGAACAGCGCGGGGTGAAGGTGGATGGCAAGGTAGTGGTTGAGGAACTGACTCCGGCGGAAGCGGCCAGCCGGACGACCCTTCCCAACCCGCCGCACCGGGTGGTCATGGCCGAGCATGACTCTCTGCCACTCAGCCAGGATATCAAGGTCATGCTGAAAGTCAGCCAGAACCTGCACGCCGAAATGCTCCTGCGCACGATGTCGCGAGTTCTGGACAATCAAGGCAGTCTCGAAGACGGCCTGGGCATTCTCAGAAACTTCGCCCGCCAAATCGGCATTGCGCCCGAAGAAGTCCAATTCGCCGGTGGCTCCGGGCTGTCGCGCGATACGCTCGTGACTCCCGATGCATTGATCAAGCTGCTGTTATTCATGTCGCGCGCGCCATATTTCCAGCCGTTTTATGACGCGCTGCCGGTCGCAGGAGTCGATGGCACGCTCGCGGGACAGTTTCATCATACGGCGCTCTTCGAGCGCGTCCACGCGAAGACCGGTTCCATGGACCATGTGAATGCGCTTTCCGGCTACATGAATCTGCCGGGCCGCAGGCGGCTGGCGTTTGTGATTATCGGGAACCATCAGCCGCTGCGCTGGGCCCAGGCAACGAAAGTGGTTGACCGAATTGCTCTCGCAATCTATCGCCAGTATGCCAACAGGCCATAGTCGCAGCGGTGCTTACATGAAAACAGTTACTATCTTCGGCAGTTCGATTCCGGGCGAGGCTACGGAAATCTACCGGGAAGAGTCATGCCTGGGGCGCCGGCTGGCGGAGGCGGGCTTCGCCATCTGCAACGGCGGCTACGGCGGCTTGATGGAGGCCACGGCCCGCGGAGCCAAAGCGGCCGGCGGGCACACGATCGGCGTTACCTGCAAGGTCTGGCCAGCCTCTGCGAACCGTTGGATTGCTGAGGAAGTGCGAACTCCGACGTTCATGGAACGCCTGCTGGCTCTGATCGAACGGGGCGACGCCTACGTCGTGCTGCCCGGCGGCACGGGAACTTTGGCGGAGCTGGCGCTGGTGTGGGAGATGATGAACAAATCGTCTTTATCCAGGTCCGTGGGCGGCCGCAAGCCGCTGCTGGTGATGGTCCCTTACTGGCAGCCGGTGATCGAGTGCCTAAAACAGGAGGTCGAGCTGGCCCTGCACTCGAAGAAAGTCAAAATACCTGCCATGGATTACGTGACGATGGTTCATACTGTGGATGAGGCTGTCGCGCACTTGAAAAGAGAACCCTAGTCTGGACCTGTTCGACTCTGCCATCTGCAGCCTTTTATCATGAGCAACCCCGATTCCCCATCAGCGATGTCTGAGCGTTTTTCCTGCCGCGTGCTCGAGTTCGAGGCGGTCAAGGACCTCCTGCGCGAATTCT
>JAKAWN010000046.1 GCA_021827245.1 Acidobacteriota bacterium
ATGTCAAGATAAATGTTAAATATATTCGTCACTATTATGGCCTTTCGGAAAGCCCCCACTGAAAACAAACCGTTTGCTGGCTAAAAAAATCAAAATCTCGCTTCCGAGCGCGGAAGTCAGGCTAACTGTAGGGGCGGGCCTTGTGCCCGCCCAAGGGCGCCCGCAGGGTGCGCCCCTACTGGAATCCCCTTCGGAGGCTCCCACGGCTACCCTTGACCGAGAAAATCTGACCAGACCCGGTGAACTAATGGGCACCATGGCTTACATGAGCCCAGAGCAGGCGCGCGGCGAGCCGCTCGACGCTCGCACGGATCTTTTCAGTTTCGGCGCAGTGCTTTACGAAATGGCAACGGGGAGGCAAGCGTTTTCGGGCGCGACATCGGCTGCCATCTTCAGCGCGATTCTCAACCAGGCACCGACGCCACCAGGGCGCTTGAATCCTGAGGTCCCGCCACTGCTTGAAGCAATCATCATGAAGGCGCTCGAAAAGGATCGCGATTTGCGTTGCCAATCCGCCGCCTCATCTCCGACGAGCGAATCCACCAGACGCTCCGTCTGATGGGCCAGTCGGCGGATGCGCGACTTATTCCCGATCTCGCCCGCGAGGTCTGCGAGCGGACTTCCAGTGCGGCCGTCCTGGAAGGCTCAATTGCAAGTCTAGGAAGCCGATACGTTCTGGGATTACGCGCGAAGAACTGCCGCACGGGAGACATCCTCGATGAGCAGCAGGAGCAGGCTGCCTGGAAAGAAGAAGTTCTGAATGCCTTGAGCCAAATGGCCAGCAAATTCAGGACGCGGGCCGGCGAATCGCTCGCCTCGGTTGAAAAACACTCTACTCCACTCGTTGAGGCCACCACGCCTTCGCTCGAAGCATTGAAGGCCTACAGCACCGCAATGAAGGTCGGCTTTTCTACCGGTCTTGGCAACGCGGTGCCTCTGCTCAAGGGAGCCGTCGAAATCGACCCCAAATTCGCGACGGCTTATGCGTCTTTAGGGCTGAACTACAGCGCTATTGGAGAGTCCGCCCTGTCCATCGAGAATACGACCAAGGCCTACCAGTTGCGGGGCCGCGCCGGCGACTCGGAGCGGTTCTTCATTACTGCCCTCTATGACCGGCAGGTGACGGGTAACCTGGAAAAGGCGCAGCAGACCCTGGAGTCGTGGGCGGAAAGCTATCCCCGCGACAGGGATGCCCATGGATTAATGAGCGGGTTTGCGACCCAAGGAACCGGCCAGTACGAAAAGTCAATTCGGGAAGGCCAGGCCGCGATAGGGATCGATCCCGAATTCATTCCCGGCTATATCAATATTGCCTTTGACTATCTGTACATGGACAGGCTGGAGGAAGCTGAGAAGGCAGTTCAGCGTGCCTCTGAGCATAAGACTGAGTGGCCTGAACTTTTGACCTTGAAGTACTATCTCGCATTTATGAAAGGCGACCGTTCCGGCATGGATCACGCAGTAAAACTGGCGAAAGGCAATTCCGGGAAAGAAGATCTGATGGCCCATTCAGAGGCTTTGGTTTTGGCCCGCGCGGGCCAGTTCCAGGCGGCCAGGAAAATGTCGCTTCGCGCCGTCCAGTTGGCTCAACAAGCAGGCCAGCACGAAAGAGCGGCTACTTACATGGCTGCGAACGCAGTGTGGGAAGCTATGTTCGGGAACGCGCCAGCCGCGCGACAGATCGCCACGGCTGCACTCGAACTCTCTAGAGGCCGAGACATAGAGTATAGCGCTGCTTTCGCCCTGGCCCTCTCCGGAGATTCTGCCCGCTCGCACACGCTTGCGAACGACCTCGAAAGACGCTTCCCGGAGGATACTTCAGTGCAGTTCAATTATCTTCCGACGCCTAGGGGAATTATCGCTTTGAACCATCATCAGCCGGAAAGGGCCGTCGAACTGCTGGAAATCGCCGCTCCCTACGACATCGATGTTCCATCAATTGACTTCAATACGTTTTTCGGCGGGCTCTATCCGGTTTATGTGCGCGGCGAAGCTTACTTGGCCGAACACAAGGGTGCCGAAGCGGCATCGGAATTCCAGAAAATTCTCATCCACCCAGGCATCGTTTTGGGTGATCCCGTGGGCGTAGCAGCGCGGGTTGCAACTGGCCAGGGCGTTCGCTTTGTCCGGGGACGAGGCCCGTGCAAAGGCTACTTACCAGGATTTTCTCACCCTGTGGAAGCATGCGGACCCTGGTGTCCCAGTCCTCAAGCAAGCGCGGACGGAATACGCCAAATTGTAGTAGACGACGAATGGACACCTTTGCGGGAGCATTTTGGATTGTTACATGAGTGTTTGACCGCTTCGTGGGCCCGGCTGGGCCCGGAACGAAGCGCTCAGAGCTTCCACTGAAACGGCGCAGCGTGACTGGGACCCAGCGTGGGGCTGGCTTTACCGCCAGCTGAGTCACGCAACCTCCAACGGACCCCGAACGATGGAAACCTCCCGTCCTCTTAGACCTGCAGGCAGAAGCCAGGGCTCATTGCCCCGGAAGAGTAGCCGGCAGTCGCTGGTGGTGGTTCGGATATGGCGCGCGCGGATATTTCGGCAGCGGGTGCTCCTTGAGCAACTGCAAAGCAACGGAGACGGCTTTTTCGAGCTGCGGGTCGTGCCCTTCCCGCCAGAGCTTGGGATCCATCTCGACCTCGTAATCGGGTGGAACGCCATGGCCCTCCACTTCCCAATGCCCGTGCAATCCGTAGATCGCCCAGCGCGGCGCCATCACGCTCCCCCCGTCCATGAGCTGCGGATAACCTCCGATGCCGACCAGCCCGCCCCATGTGCGGACTCCGACCAGCGGCCCGATGTTCGCCTTGCGGAAATACCACGGCAGAGCGTCGCCGCCCGAGCCTGAAAACTGGTTAATGATCATCACCTTCGGGCCGTAAATCGATTCAAGAGGTTCCTTGTACTCCTGTCCTTCACGCGTCATGACGATGCTCATCACCGGCCGCCGAAGGTAATCAATAATGTAGTCCGCAAGCTGCCCGCCGTGATTGAACCGCTCGTCAATCACCACGCCCTCTTTGCCCACTTGCGCGAAATAGTATCGGTTGAAGTACTCGAACCCACCTCCCGCCGTGTTCGGAAGATAAACGTAGGCAAGCTTGCCACCGCTCAGTTCATCCACTTTGCGCCGGTTGCTTTCGACCCAGTCGCGATTGCGCAATGCCGTTTCGTTGGGGATGGGCACGACGGTTACTTCGCGCGAGCCCTTGTCATTCGGATTCGGTCCCACCCTGATAGCCATCTGCTTGCCGGCGGCTTCGAGGAAGAAACTGTAAATATTGTCCGCGCCGGTCAGTTCGCGGCCGTTCACGGCCAGCAGATATTCTCCCGCCTTGACATTGACACCGGGCTGAGTGAGGGGCGCGTGGAGATCCGGGTTCCAGTTCTCGCCGCTATAGACCTTGGTAATCCGATAGCGGCCATTTTCAATCCTGTAATCCGCACCGAGCAACCCCACCGTGACTTTCTTCTGCTCCGGCTTTTCCCCGCCCCCCACGAACATGTGCCCGACCTCCACGTAACTGAGCATTTCCTGGAAAAGATAGGTCAGGTCGTGCCGGCTGGTGATTCCGGGCAGGAAGGGCGCGAAGGTTTTCTTCGCTTCTTCGAGGTTCAGGCCGTGGAAGTGCGGGTCGTAAAAGAAATCGCGCTCGATACGCCACACCTCGTTATACATCTGCTGCCACATGGCGCGTGGTTCCTCATAGACCTCCATGTTGTCCATCTTGAGCAAGCCGTCTTCCGGTTTGGGCTCCTTGTCGCTGGGAACGATATACCACTTGTCCTTAAGTTTGTAGAGCGCCTTCTCACCGTCGAACGAAAGGACGAAAGCGTTGGCGGCTGGAATAAAAGGCGTCACCTTGCGCGTCTTGAGCTCGAACTTTGAGATTTTCACCGCCGGCCCACCCGGTGTGAAACCGATAACCACCGGCGGAAGCGCCGCCAGGAACAACTCGCCCGTCTTTCCGGCCGACATCCCGACATAATTCTCCGCTGGAATGGGTAGGGCAAGAATCCTCTGGCTTATGTTCTCAAAGTCAATCGTCACGTGGACAGGTTTCTTCTCCTTCTCTTCTTTGTTCTCGCCGCCTTTCTCCTTCGCTTCCTCGCCGGTCTTATCATTCTCCTTCTTCTCTTCCCCCACTTTTTCGTCGTCGCTTTCCGGCGCAATCGGCGAAGGCAGATCCCTGCGCAGCACCTCCACGTAGACGCTGCGAGTCACGGGATGTTGTTCGTTCGTCATGTCGAGCCATCCGGTCGTAAGACCCATATCGGTGCTGGCCGTGAAATAGAGATACCTCCCGTTCACATCAAAGTTCGGATAAAGGCAGTCGCTCATGCCATCGGTAATCTGGGTCACCTTTTTCGTGTCCAGCGAATAAACGAAAACGGCGCGCAGATGATTTTCAAGCTGCTTGGTATAAGCGAGCCACTTGCTGTCCGGCGACCACACGACGTCGAATTCGTGCAGGGGTTCATCAAACAAATCGGTATCCACCTTGGCTGGAGTCGGGTGGTCAAGGTCCACGTACCAGAGGTTCAGCCGTTTGTCGCTATACACAATCTTCCTGCTGTCGGGCGACCACGTGGGCGTGTAGAAAAACGACGGCGGCTGGCCGAGGTCAATCTTCTTCACCGCTCCCAGTCCGTCCTGATTACGGATGTGGAGGGCATATTCGTTCGATTCATCGGAAAAATAGGCGATGGATTTGCCGTCGGGCGACCATGCCGGGTCGCGGTCTTCAATAGCGGGAGTATCGGTGATGTTGCGAATGCTGCCTTTTTCCGCTGGTACCGTGAGGATTTCGCCGTGCGCCTCAAAGACGGCGCGCTTACCGGTAGGCGAGATTTGCGCGCTCGCAACCTTCTTTTCGACATTCACAAAATGGGGGCGCAACTCGGGCATATCGCCCGCCACGGTGATGGGGACTCTGCGCTCACGATGGGACTTGAGGTCGTAGAGATGGATGGACCCGAACTGTTCATACACAATCGCGCCCGGCCCCGCTGATGCCGCAAGGATGTCCCAGCGATCCTTGTTGTCCACCAACTGCGTCACTTTGCCACTCCGGGTGTCGTAGGCAAACAGAGTGAACGGTCCGTTGCGGTCCGAAAGGAAATAGATGGCGTCGCCCACCCACATGGGGTCTCGATCATTGGAATTCGTGCGCGGAATTTTGGCAACGATGCTGGAGTCCGAGAGGTTGACAATCCAGATGGGCGTGGTTTGCCCGCCGCGATAATTCTGCCAGAAGGGCTCCCACTGAAAATTCGGAACGTAGGCAAGCTTCGTTCCATCGGGCGAGAAGGTGCCTTCCTGGGCCATTGGCAGCGGGATTTCTGCCGGGAAACCGCCAGAAACCGGTACGGTGAAGAATTGGTTGGGGTCAGAGTAGCTCGCACGGTGCGAGCGAAAGAGCACCTTCTTCCCGTCCGGTGTCCAGCCGAGAGCCACATCGGGATCAGGATGGTAGGTCAGCCGCCGTGGCTGGCCTCCCTCCGCCGGAACCACGTAAACATCGGTGTTGCCGTCATAATCTCCCGTGTAGGCAAGCCACTGGCCGTCCGGCGAAAAGATCGGCTGGGTCTCGAGTCCCGCGCCGGTCACGAGCCGCCGAGCCTCGCCGCCCTTCCGGTTCACAATCCAGATGTCACCGCCAAAAGCAAAAGCAATTTGCGTCTTGCTCACCGTCGGTGTCTGCAACAGCAGCGGCGCCTTCGCATCCGCGCCGAAGGCAACGCCTGTCAAAATAAGGAGTACCACAAGAAACCACCATGTCTTCTTCATCGCCATTCTTACCCTCGCTTTGGGCACTGTTCCCGCAAGGTCGCCCTCAGGGTCAAGGGCTGTTCTTCTGCGGGTTCAGAAATGCGGAAGCTAACAGTCAGGGACAAGGATTCACCGAGCGAATGCTCTCGGTCCGAAAGCTGCTGTCCATCCCGAGACAGGCGAGACTGTGCCGGGCGGAATGCCTCTTCTGGAATCATGATTTCAATTAAACCTGCTTCGGGTACTTGGCTACCTTGACGAGTTCTGTTTAATCGCTGAGGGCAGGTACTGTTCAGCGGTTTACGTTATAGGCTTACACTCTATAAGGGCCGGAGTCAAGCCCCTGAACCCGTCCCAGAGGTTAGCGACGCAGTAGCTTCCAAGTGGCTGAGGGCGCTGCCCCGTTGGGACAGAGAAACGGGCACAGCGAAGCGGCCTGGGCTCGGGAAGTTTGCCGCCGGGCCAGTTCGATACCCCTAAGCAGCATATAAAATAGCTTCACCACAGAGGGCAATGGAAAAAGCAACTCGTAGTTCACAGAGACTTTGCTGCTTCTGGTCTCGTGGTGACGTATTCCAATTTGATCATGGCGTCTGCGGAGGTCTATGCGGAGTTCCGGAGCGCAAGTTCAGGCAGGCGATCTCCGGCGGGCAACCGACTCGCACGGGCAGCAGGACCTTGCCAATGCCGCGGCTGACATAAATCTGAGTGCCGTCCAGGCGATTCCATCCGGCGATGAAGCGCTTGCCCAGTTTGGACCGGGTGTAGAGCGCTCCCACAACCGGGAGCCTGACCTGGCCGCCGTGGGTATGGCCGGACAGCACCAGGTCGATGTGATGCTCGGCAGCCATCCGAACTCCCACCGGGTTGTGGCAGAGCAGGACCTTGGGGTCACGCGCAGGGATATGGCGCACAGCAGCCTCCAGGTCGTCCGCATCCCACCACAGGTCGTCTACACCAGCCAGCCACAGCCGGCTGTGCCCGGCATGTACAGCATAGTGCGAATTGCGAAGCATGTGGATGTCATGGGCTTCAAGCGCCCGCGCCACCTCATCGGCGTCCACCTGGAAATCGTGATTTCCCAGGACCGCAAAAACTCCCAGGCGCGCCCGCAGACGTCCCAGCACCTGCGCTACGGGCCAGATATAAGTGGGAGAAAAAGTGACGTAGTCTCCGGTAAGGGCGATCAGGTCGGGCTGCAAGTGGTTGGTCATTTTTACGGCGCGTTCGACGTCTTCGAGAGGCGTGTAGAGGCTGTGGTGGATATCCGTCAGGTGGACGATTCGCAGACCGTCATGAGCTGGGCTGAGCCGCCGCAGGTGGATGTCAATCTCAGTGATTTCAGGATCTGGCGAAACCGGAGGCGGCGAAAGTTGCGGAGCTGAGAGCGAGAGCGTAATCAGACCTCGACGTCTTGGCCGACGCCTTGATACCAAATAATTCCTCATAACACTTCCCGACGCTCGCAAGCCAAAGCCTCGAGGGCTTTAGGCAGATTCAGTGGCAGCGCTAGCTGCACTCAACCTTCCCGTTTTCCTCTAGTATTTCCGAGAAAACATCAAGCATTGAATCATGGATTAGGCCGTTTGACGCAAAAATCTCATCGCGGTGCAGAGAAAAGGGCCCGCCCGACAGGTCCGTCACGCGGCCGCCGGCTTCCGTCACCAGCAAGGAACCGGCTGCCTTGTCCCAGGGGTTGAGCTTGAGTTCCCAGAACCCTTCAAAGCGGCCTGCCGCCACGGAACAGAGGTCCAGCGCCGCCGCGCCCGCCCGGCGAATTCCGTGCGAAAGATGAGTGAATTTGAAAAAGAATTGCAGGTTCAGGTCGTGATTGGAAGCAAAGGGGGGAAAGCCGGTGCCCAGCAGGCTTTCGGAAAGATCGGGTGTCCGGGATACGCGGATTCGCTGGCCGTTTAACGTCGCTCCCCCGCCGCGCTCGGCCGCAAACAACTCCTGGCGGTTGGGATCATACACCACGCCAGCAATGACTTCGTCGTGATAGGCGAGAGCCAGGCTGATGCAGTATACCGGAAATCCATGGGCGAAATTCGTTGTGCCGTCCAGAGGGTCAACGTACCAGCAGTAATCAGAACCGGTTTCCCTTCCGCCTCCTTCCTCCGCCACAATGGCGTGTTCCGGAAAGCGCCGGCGGATGCGGTCCGTAATCATGGCTTCAGAACGTCTGTCAACCTCCGTCACAATGTCTGATTTTCGTTTGTAGGAAATCTTGTGAGGCTGCTTGGCAAGATCAGCGATCAGAGATCCTGCTTCGCTGGCAATCTCGACTGCTATATCCAGATAATTTTCCATATGATTTAAGGGCCTTCGCTTGAATCTCCTTCAATTATGAATTCGGGCGCCGGGCCTTTCGCATAGGCTAACGATGAGCCTCCGCCAGAACCCGTTGTCGGCCCTCACCTTCAGACCAGACAGCGCCGTTTTCAAAAAATTCCTTCTTCCAGACGGGTACCACCTGCTTGAGGCGGTCGATGAGATAATGGCAAGCCTCAAATGCCAGCCGGCGGTGCGTGGCTGTCACCACAATAACAACGCTGGTTTCTCCAATTTCCAGTTTTCCAACCCGGTGAACAATTCCCACCGAGTGAATATCAAATTTCTCTTTAGCTTCTTCGCCAATCTCTTCCATCTTGCGGATGGCCATTGCAGCGTAAGCTTCGTACTCGAGATAGAGCGTCTTCTGGCCACCCGAATGGTCGCGGACGACACCCTCAAAAGTAACCACCGCACCATCGGAACTCGCCTGGAGGGATCGACCGAAGTCTGACGGAGAGATTTTCTCGCTCGTGATGCGATAACGGCTTTCGTCCAAGCCTCCGCTGACCGGGGGCATAATAGCGACCTCATCGCCCTCATGTAAGGTACATAAGGGTTCGGCAACCTGCTGGTTAACTGCAAAGAGCAGAGATTCCGCCAGCTCTCCCAGCCGCGGGAACCGGTTCTCGTAGAAGCGCCGCAAACCCTGAAGGTTTTCACCCTCTCCAAGTTCCACCTGCTCTTCCTGCAGCCCTGTCAGATCGTGCGTG
The DNA here is from genome assembly GCA_021827245.1 of Acidobacteriota bacterium. The sequence goes on from JAKAWN010000046.1 coordinate 8,824, forward strand.
ATCCCAAAGAACAAGACTTTAATTCTCATCAAAATCCCCGAATATCTTTATAGTATACACCCGGAGGGAAGTCTCAACCCGCTGCGGGCGCCTGCAAGCCGGCGAGCTGGGGTTTGAAGGGCCAGCACACTACGCTACGTTCGGCCCAGTACGTGGCGCAGCGTGGCTTCGAGCCCAGGAAACTGGAAGGTGAATTCCGTGTCGATAAGCCGCCTGGGCTCAGCGCGCTGGCTCGCCAGGAGCAGCGCGTCAGCCATTTCTCCGAACATCAGGCGCACCACAGCCGCAGGCACGGTTAGAAATGCAGGCCGGCCCAGGACCTTTCCCAGAGCTTCTGTGAATTCAACATTCCGCACCGGGTTGGGCGAGACAGCGTTGACTGGGCCGGAAAGAGATCCGGTGGAAATGGCATGCGCAATGGCCCGGACCAGGTCGTCAAGGGCAATCCAGCTTACGAACTGCTGGCCGTCACCCAGCTTTCCGCCCGCCCCGGCCTTAAACGCCGGGAGCATCGCCGGCAAAGCGCCACCTTTCCCGCTTAGCACCATGCCGATCCTCAGAATTACCACCCGGATTCCTTTTTGCCGGGCGGGTTCGGTGGCCGCTTCCCATTCCTTGCAGACTTCGGCCAGGAAATCCGACCCGGGTGGACTCTCTTCGGTCAGAATCTGGTCGCCGCACGAGCCGTAGAACCCTACCGCCGAAGCCGAAACCAGCACGCGCGGAGGAACCGCCAGCTTCGCGAGGGATTCCGAGAGCAGTTGCGTTCCGCGAACGCGGCTTTCGCGGACACGCTTCTTCTGCGCCTCCGTCCAGCGGCCTGCGGCAACGTTTTCCCCGGCAAGATTCACCACGGCGTCTGTTTGTTCCAGGGAACTCGTCTCCAGTTTGCCGGAGTTCGGGTCCCATTCGGCGATGGTCTCGCCTGGAGCAGCGGGGTGCCGAACCAGCCTGACAACCTGCTGGCCTTCATCACTGAGACGCTGAACCAGCGCAGACCCAATCAGACCGCTCGACCCTGCAACCAGGATTTTCATAGGCGGCTATCCTTCGGGGGCGGCATCAACGGGTCGCGTAGCACTCATCAGGAATGTGAGCAGGCCATCCGCCACACCCTGGCCTCACGTTAGCACATTCTAAGGCACGAATCCCTATGAAGGACAGAGCGGAAATGTAAAACTTTTCGCAACTTGAAGCTATACTTGGGATCAATATGGCGCAGATTCTTATTGCCGGAAGAGACTGGACGGCACGTGCGCTGCTGCGGGCTCAGTTGATCGAAGAAGGCTTTGACGCCGAGGCCTATGACAGCGTCGGGGACGCGGTGCAGCGCCTTTGGGCCAGCCGGATGATGCCGTCGCTGCTGATCGCGGACCTTTTCGAGAGCGAGAGCCCGGCGGAAGATGTCGCCACGCTTTCCGAATGGGCGAAGCTCCTGCCCATCTGGATATTGGCGGGGCACGGCGCCACCGGCTCCGAGGCAATCGAAGGCCGTGGCTTTGAGAGAGTCCTCTTCCGCCCTCTCGATCTGGGGAAACTGGTACAGGAAATCAAAGGACGGCTGCCAGGTTAAGAGCCAGGCAACCAGCGCGGGTGATCCAACGCTCGATGCAGCTAAGCGGGAGCCCCGCACTACTCTGGTTTCCGTGTCCCCTGAGATTTCACACAGAGAGCGTGAAGATCCGCAGTGGCCTCCATGCGAAAGCGTTTCGAGTGCCACGGAGGGCACGGAGGTAGAAAAAAGCCCACGGTATACAAGGCATGTAGCAGTTGCCACGCCTTATGGCGCTGCGGGTTGCTGCTGGGTAAGGCAATGGAGGGTTCCCAAGCCCCAGACCAGATCGACGGCGTGAATGCCGACCACCGGACGATCAGTGAACAATTCCGCCAGCGTTCCGAGCGCGATGCGATCTTTCGGGTCGTTGAAGGTGGGAACCAGGACCGCCGCGTTGGCAATATAAAAATTGGCGTAGCTGGCCGGGAGGCGCTGGCCATCGAAACAAACAGGGCTCGGCATGGGAAGCGGAACCACCTCGATGCGCGAACCGTTTTCCAGGCGCATATCCCCGAGCCGCTCGCGATTCTCCTGGAGAACGGCGTAATTGGGATCGGCTGGATCGTCTTCGCTACAAAGGACCACCGTTCTTGAATTGACGAAGCGGCACAGGTCATCCACGTGGCCGTGGGTATCATCACCTGCGATGCCACGCCCGAGCCACAGGATGTTGCGCACCCCGAGATTTTCGCGCAGGGCTGCCTCAATCTGTTCCTTGCCCAGACTGGGATTTCGCACCTGGACTTTCGGGTCAAGCAGGCACTCTTCCGTGGTCAGAAGTGTTCCTTTGCCGTTGACGTCAATACTGCCGCCTTCCAGCACAAAGTCACGTTTTCCTGCCTTGGCCGGAAGCAGAGGAAGCTTGAGCGCACGAGCGGCACGCTCAGGAATCAGGTCGTCCTTGTGCCATTCGGGATACTTGGCCCAGGCATTGAAATGGAAGCGAACGATCGCGATCCTCGAGCGCTGAGCAGATCGCTTGACAAAGATTGGGCCAAAATCGCGGGTCCATCCACGGTCTGTAGGAAAGCGGAAGAAATTGGCGCGGGCAAGATCGATTCCAGCGCGCTGCAGAACCCGGCGGGCGCGATCTTCGTGGGATTTTGAATTGACCAGGACCCGGACGACTTCGCCGGGGGAGAGCTTGCGGACGATTTCACTGTAAACCCAGGGGATTGGGGCAAAACGGCCCGGCCAGTCGGTCAGATTGTGCGGCCAGCCGATCCATGTGGCTTCATGCGGTTCCCACTCCGCAGGCAGATGGTAGCCGAGAGCTTGTGGTGTGGCGGCCACTAGGTCTTTTCGCTCCCTGCGGCGGCCCCGAGAAAGCGACGGTCGAGTCCCTGGTAAGCGTCAATGCGGCGGTCGCGAAGAAAAGGCCAGTTCCGGCGGATGTCCTCAAGATGAGTAAGATTGATTTCGGCTGTCAGGATTTCCTCGCGATCCGTCGAGGCCTCCGCGATCACCACCCCATGCGGATCGGCCACGAATGACGAGCCCCAGAATTCGATTCCGGCACCGTCAGCCACCTTCTCGTGCCCCACACGGTTGACCGCGGCCACATAGACTCCATTGGCGATGGCGTGGCCCCGCTGGACCGTTCTCCAGGCGTCGCGCTGCGCTGCGCCGTAGGGCTCTTTTTCATGGGGATGCCAGCCGATGGCGGTTGGATAAAAGATGATATTGGCACCCTCGAGCGTCACCAGGCGCGCCGCCTCCGGATACCACTGGTCCCAGCAGATGAGCGGTGCAACCAGGCCCGCTTGCGTCTTGATGGCATGGAATCCGAGGTCGCCGGGGGTGAAGTAATACTTTTCGTAGTAGCCCGGATCGTCGGGGATGTGCATCTTGCGGTAAAGGCCCGCCAGCTTGCCATCGCGGTCAATGACGGCTACGCTGTTGTGGTAAACGCCAGCGGCCCGGCGCTCGAAGACGGGAGCGATGACAACCACTCTGGCTTTCTTCGCTGCCTGACTGAGGGCTCTGGTGATGGGGCCTGGAATGGGTTCGGCCAGATCAAAAACGGCGGCATCCTCGCGCTGGCAGAAGTAAGTGGAGGCAAAAAGTTCCGGAAGGCAGACAATTACCGCGCCTTTGCGGGCGGCTTTCGTGACGCCTTCGATGGCCCGACGGAGGTTCTGGCGCTTGCCGGGCCCGCACGCCATCTGGACCAGCCCGATCTTGAATCGCTTTTTCGTATCTCGCTGCATCGTCCAACAGAATACATGAGTCTCGATTTTCCTCCAAGATTCTTCCCGCCTTGAGCATCTTTGTACCCCCAGGAAGGTTAGGGTCATCTAAAAATCAGATGTCCTTGGCCCCTTGGCTCTGAGTTGGGACAAGCTGTTCTTACGGCCCAAACCGGGTGACGATGGACTCATTCTCTGTCGGCGAGCGCACGAGGACTTCACCATATGGACGAGACGCTCCGCTTTATTCTGCATCACGGTTACGCCGTTCTTGCAGTCTGGGTTTTTGCCGAGCAGTTTGGCTTTCCTATCTCTTCCATTCCCATTTTGCTGGCGGGCGGGGCGCTGGCCGGATCCGGCAATCTGGCGCTTGCCGGCGTCCTTATTTTCCCCGTGGCCGGCTCGATGCTGGCAGACGGCATTTGGTATGAGATCGGGCGCTACAAAGGATCGCGGGTGCTCAATGTGATCTGCCGGGTCTCGCTTGAGCCGGATTCCTGCGTGCGCAGTGCGGAAAACCTTTTCGCCCGCCGCGGCGCGAACGCGCTGGTAGTAGCTAAATTCATCCCGGGATTCAGCGTAGCAGCTCCGCCGCTTTCCGGCATGCTGGGAATGCGCATCTCGCGCTTCCTGCTGTTTGACGGAGCCGGGGCGCTGGCCTATATCGGGACCTTTGTGGGACTCGGGTATGCTTTCAGCCACCAGCTTGAACATATCGCGCACGTGGCTCTCAGCCTTGGGATGGGGCTTCTGGTGCTGCTGGCGGCCGGGTTGGTTCTTTATGTTGCGTGGAAGTATTTCCAGCGGCAGCGATTCATACGCAGCCTGCGAGTGAACCGCATTACAGCCGAAGAGTTGAAGCAGAAAATCGACGCAGGCGAGGAGATCGCCATTGTCGATCTGAGGCATTCGGTGGATTTCGAAGCCGATCCCAATACGATTCCCGGCGCGCTCTACCTGCCTTCGGAAGAATTCAACCGGCGTTATAAGGAGATCCCAATCGACCGCGAACTTATTCTCTTTTGTACTTGACCGAACGAGGCGACCAGCGCCCGTGTGGCGCTGATGCTCAAACGCCACGGCATCACGCGCGTGCGCCCGCTTGACGGCGGCTTGGGCGGCTGGAGAGAAAAGGGATTTCCGCTTGAAAGCCGGCAGCTCCCAGGAGAACCAGCCTCGGAACAGCAGGTGGAAACTGCTTAGGACGGCGAGGCGTGTCACTGCCGAAGTGCGCGGCCGGGCATGAGCCCAGGCGTTGCGGTCTAGAGCGCCATGAGAATTGGGTTTTCGAGAATCTGCTGAAGCGTTTGCAGGAACTTCGCGCCCGTTGCGCCATCAACCACGCGATGATCGCAGGAGAGGGTCATCCGGCAGCGGTGGCCGACAGCGATCTGCCCGTTTTCCACTATAGGTTTTTCCACTACAGCGCCGATGGCCAGGATGGCGCCCTCGGGCGGGTTGATCACTGCCGAGAACTCCACGACTCCCATCATGCCCAGGTTCGAAACACTGAAGGTGCTGCCCACATATTCTTCGGGTTTCAGCTTGCGAGTGCGCGCCCGGGCAATCAGATCCTTGGATTCGGCTGAGATCTGTTGCAGGGTTTTGAGATTGCAGTCGCGCACGACTGGCGTGATGAGCCCGCCGCCTTCAATGGCAACCGCGATGCCGAGATGAATGCGGTTGTGGTAACGAATGGCGTTGCCGGTATAACTGGCATTAACGTCGGGATGCTGGTTCAAGGCAACTGCACATGCTTTCACGATAATGTCGTTATAGGTCAGTTTCAGATCGGGATTCAGCTTGTTTGCAGACTCGCGCAACTCCTTGGCTTTTTTCATGTCCACTTCAATGGTTAGATAGAAGTGGGGTACCGGGCCGAGGCTTTGGGCCAGCCGCTGGGCGATAGTCTTCCGCATCTGGCTGAGCGGCTCATCGCGGTAATCCGCCCCTTGGGGAACCAGTTGCGGGCCGGGAGCGCGCAGGGGAGCGCCTGCGGCTGTCGCTGACTCCACATCGCGGCGGATGATGCGTCCACCGGGACCGGAGCCCTGGATGACCGCCAGATCGAGACCCGCTTCGCGCGCGATGCGGCGCGCCAGGGGCGAAGCCAGAATGCGGCCACCCGCCTCAGCAGGGGCAGCGGGTACAGGCTGTGGTGCCGGACCTGCAATCGCCGGCTGAGGTATTTGCTGGGGCGGGACCGGGGCTTCTTGCGCCTTGGCAGGTGGCTTGGCTGCGGGCGCACCTCCGTTGGCGGAGATGAGCGAGGAAATATCTTCTTCGGCCTTACCGATGATGGCCAGCATCTGGCCGACCGGGACGGTTTCTCCTGGCTGGACCAGGACCTTGCGCAGGACGCCGGATGCCATCGACTCGACCTCCATGTCGACCTTGTCGGTTTCAATTTCGACCAGGGCATCGCCGTTTGCGACCTGCTCACCTTCGTTTTTCAGCCATTTCAGCACTTTGCCCTCGGTCATAGTGTCGCTGCCCTTGGGCATAAGAACTCGAGATGCCATACATAACCTCGCTTCCAGGAGGAAAATTGACCGGGCTAATTCCTGTACATCACCCGGTGAACAGCGTCAATGACACGGGCCTTGTCCGGCGCGCAAAGGTGCTCCAGCGGCTTTGCGTAGGGCATGGGAACGTCAACGCCCGTCACGCGCAGGATGGGAGCGTCGAGATAGTCGAAAGCCTGGTGCTGGATCGTGTCAACCACCTGAGCTCCGACGCCGCAGTAAGGCCAGCCCTCTTCCACGACGACCGCCCGGTTGGTTTTCCGGATGGACTGAATGATGGTTTCTGTGTCGAGCGGGCGAAGCGTTCGCGGGTCAACGACTTCGGCCTCAATCCCTTCCTTTGCAAGTTCCTCCGCAGCCTGCAACGCCACATGAACCATTTTGGCATGAGCAACTAGAGTGACGTCGTTCCCCTGGCGCTTGACTTCCGCGACGCCGAGCGGGATTGTGTATTCGCCATCGGGAACCTCTCCCTTCAGCCCGTAAAGAACTTCCGACTCGATGAAGATGACAGGGTTGTTGTCCCGGATCGAGGATTTCAGCAAGCCCTTGGCGTCCCTTGGGGTGGAGGGGGTGACAACCTTTAGGCCTGGGACATGGCAGAACCAGGCTTCAATGGCCTGCGAGTGCTGAGCGGCAAGCTGATGGCCGGCGCCCCCTGGCCCGCGAACCACCATCGGTACGCCGACCTGGCCGCCCGACATGTAAAGCATCTTGGCGGCGCTGTTGACAATCTGGTCGATGGCCAGGAGCGAGAAGTTGAAGGTCATCATCTCAACGATGGGCCGCAAGCCCGCCATGGCCGCGCCCACGCCAAGGCCTGTAAACCCGAGTTCGGTGATGGGCGTGTCGAGAACCCGCTTGGGACCGAATTCATCGAGCAATCCTTTACTGACTTTGTAAGCGCCGTTGTAAGCTCCGACTTCTTCACCCATCAGGAAGACGCGTTCGTCGCGCTGCATCTCTTCGCGCATTGCCTGATTCAGCGCTTCCCGGAAAGCTAACATTGCCATTGATGCTCCTCACTCTTAAGAGCGGCGTTTGAGCGGCCCCGCATAAACTGAAGGCCGCAGAGCCTTGACCGCCGCAGGTTAATAACACGAGAAAATTGTTGCCCCACCCGCCTTATGGAAGATAGACGTCGGTGGTCAGATCTTCGGGTACGGGATCAGGACTTTGATCCGCAAACGTCACTGCCTGGTCGACGACTTCGTGGATCTTGTTGTCGAGGTCGTCGATGTATTCCTGGCTGATAATACCAAGGGATTCTAGCGTGGAAGTAAAGCGTTTGATGGGGTCGCGCTGCCGATGCTCGGCAAGTTCCTCCCGCGTACGATAAGTCCCATGGGCGGGGTCGGACATCGAATGGCCCATAAAGCGGTAAGTCCGCGCCTCAATCAGCGTGGGAAGATCTTCCTTGCGTGCCCGCTCGACGGCTTCAGCAACCGTCTCGTGCACCGCCAGCACGTCCATGCCGTCCACGGCAGCCCGCGCCATGTCATACGATCCGGCCTTTTCTGAGAGGTCCCGGATGGCAGATGTCTTCAGAATCGGCGTCCCCATGCCGAACTCATTGTTCTCGCAAATGAAGATCACCGGAAGTTTCCACAGTTGGGCAAGATTCAGCGATTCATGGAATGAGCCGATGTTCACCGCCGCCTCGCCAAAAAAGCACAGGGTCACGCGCGACTGGTTCAGGTATTTGGCGGCAAAGGCGACGCCGGCGGCCAAGGGAATCTGGCCACCCACGATGCCATGCCCGCCCAGAAATCCCACGCTCGGGTCAAAGATGTGCATGGAGCCGCCCTTGCCCTTCGAGCAGCCTGTTTTCTTGCCGAAAAGCTCCGCCATGACGGGGCCGGGGTCCATGCCCCGGGCCAGCGCGTGGCCGTGCTCACGATAGGAACAGAGAACTGCGTCTTCAGGTTCCAGAGCCGAGATGGCTCCGACTGCCACGGCTTCCTGGCCGATATACAGATGGCAAAAGCCTCCGATCTTCCCAAGTGTGTACATCTCGGCAGCCTTCTCCTCGAAGCGCCGGACGAGCAACATCTTTTCCAGAAGATCCTTCAAATGTTGGGGATCTGCGCGGCGGGCGCGTTCCTGCTGCTCGACCAGTTGAGTTTCTGTCCCGTTCACCTCTGAAACATGTACGGCGCTTCGGCTGGAATTGCCGGATTTCATATTAAGCCTCCTGCGATTTCCCTGTTTGCCCCGGGGTATACAAACTTTGCTAATCTAATCGCTAACAGCGCGTCAGGCAAACGCGTTATAGGACAACCAATCATTCTACAATAAGCTTACGTTTTTCGGCAGAGTTGGTCAACGCAGGCCGGCCGCCTGCCATATAGAAAATTCTTATGGGGGGTAGAGAGAATATGAAAGCTTACACGCAATACCTGTGGTTCAACACAAAGAAGAAACGCGAATTCATCAATATTACGGCAGAATTGGACAAGGCCCTCGCTGCCGCCCAAATCCAGGAAGGCCTGGTGCTGGCTTCCGCCATGCACATCACGGCTGGGGTCTATATCAATGACGCGGAGGATGGCCTGATCGCCGACATCGACGAGTGGCTTGAAAAGCTAGCCCCGTTCCGCTCCGACTATCGCCACCACCGGACGGGTGAAACCAACGGCGACGCGCACCTGAAGAACCTACTGGTCGGGCACCAGGTGCTGGTACCCGTCACCAAAGGGCGGCTCGATCTTGGCCCCTGGCAGCAGGTCTACTACGCCGAGTTCGACGGACAACGACGCAAACGCGTGGTCATCAAGGTACTGGGTGAATGATACGGGCCATGACTCGCCTGTCCAGCCCATCTCATTCGATTCGTTTGCCGTTGACGTCATAGACCTCAAGCGGACCGTATTTCCTGAGCGCGTCCTTGATCAGCTTGCCGTCGCCGACGCAGATCACCTGGAGATGGTCCAGATCGATATATTTCCTGGCCGTCTGCTCCACCACCTGCGGCGTCACCCTGGCGACCTCTTCCGGATAACGGTCCCAATAGTCTTGGGAAAGCTTGTAATAGTCAACGGTCAGCCACGCGTTCAGCAGTGTCGAGGGCAGTTCCAGTGAAAGGGCAAACCCCGACACGATGGCGCGCCGCGCTTCATCGAGTTCCTGCTCCGGAACGTCTTCGTTCCGGATCTTCTTGAATTGCGCCATCAGTTCGTTCAGGGAGCCGTCCGTAACTGCTGTCCGGACCTCTGTGGAGGCGATCCAGGGACCGGGGTAGATATCAGACCGGAAGTAGCTGTAGGCGCCGTAGGTATAGCCCTTTTCTTCGCGCAGAACCAGGAACAGTCTGGCCGCCGGGCCGCCGCCGAGGATGTGATTGGTGACCACCAGGGGGATATAGTCGGGATCGTTGCGCGGCAAAGCATAATCTCCGGCCATGATATTGGTCTGGACGGAATCCAGCCGGTCCACGAGAACGACTTTTGCCGCCGGGGGCTTGGGCAGCGGCGGGAGGCCGGTGTCGTTGACGGGATGATTTTTCCAATCGCCGAAATACTTCTTGATCAGCGGCACGATTTGGTCAAATTCCACGTCGCCTGCCACTCCCAGAATGGCGTTGTTGGGCGCGTAGCACTCGCTGTGGAATTTCTCCAGGTCGTCCCTCGTCACCTTGTTGACCGAATCCGGCGTGGCGGAAACATAAGAGGCTGGAAAGTCCCCGTAAAGCACCCTGTAGAATCGCTCGCGCGCAAGGAAGCCGGGCTCAGAGCGCATCTGCTGCAGACCCGCCAGTTGCCGCTTCTTGTACTTGGCAAGCTCGTCGTTGGAGAAGGTCGGGTTGAGGACCATGTCGCTCATCAGTTCCAGGATGCGGCTGGTGTTTTCGACCAGGCCCGAAGCCGTAACAATTGAAACATTGCGGCCGAAACTTGCTGAAGCCCCCAGGCTTGCTCCGATGTCATCAACGTCCCTGGCAAGCTGGGCGCTGGTTCGATGGGATGTACCCTCGCGCAGCATGTCAGCGGTGAACTTGGCCAAGCCGGGAAGATCGCGAGGATCGTTGAGCGCTCCGGTCTTGATCCAGAGCGTGAAAGCGACCGTCGGGAGCTTATGCCGTTCCAGCACCAGGATGTCGAGGCCATTGTCCAGCTTGACTTCGCGCGGACGCGGCAGCCTGACGCGCAGAATTTCTGTGTTGACGGGGGCGCGATTGAGCCGCACCACTTTGCTGAGCGGAACGGCTTTGCTCCCTTCCATGGCCTGCCCGCGGAGAACGGTGCTGCAGGTTCCAAAGGTCAGCACCGCAACGATCAGAACAAGAAATATCCTCTTCACCTTCACCCTCCTCTAGCGGCTTGCCGCCGTGGTTTTGGGCGGCGCGGGCAAGTCAATCACCACCGCCTGCTCCCGGGGAATCAGATACTTTTTTGTCACTTCTTTCACCTGCGCCGCAGTGACGGCGTTGAACGTGTCAAAAATCGTGTTGATCAAGTTGGGATTGTTGAACATAACCGCGTATTCGCCAATGCGGATGGCCGTGTACAAATCCGTCTGGCGTGATTGAATCTGCCGGCGGCGGAACTGGGCGCGGGCTTTTTCCATCTCAGCTTCGGTGACGCCATCTCTTTGCACCGCAGCGATTTCGTCTTCAATCGCCTTCTCCAGATCATCGGGCCTAACGCCGGGGCGCGGCACCGCCACCACGTAGAACAGGCTTGAGCCCATTCGCGCATCAGCCTGGACGTCAACAGAAGTTGCCATCTGCTTTTCCTTCACCAGGCGCTGATAGAGGCGCGAACTCTCACCCGTGCTCAGGATGCTGGCCAGCACCTGCAGGGCGTAATTGTCCGCTGTGTTGCCGGGCGGAATGTGAAATGACATCAGGATCATGGGAAGGCGTGCCAGCGGGTCCTCGATGGTCTCGCGCCGCTCGCCGTAATGTTCGGGTTCAATGAGGTCGGGCTTGGGCGGCGCCGGCTGTGAAGGGATGTCTCCGAAATATTTCTTTACCTGCTCAAGGGTCTTGGCGGGATCGAGGTCGCCCACGAGTGTGAGCACAGCATTGTTCGGGGCATAGTAAATGCGGAAGAAATCCTGCACGTCCGCCACCGTTGCGGCATTCAAGTCAGCCATGGAGCCGATGACCGAGTGCTTGTAGGCAAAGTTGTCGTAGGAAAGGTTGTCGATTTCGAGATAGGCCTTGCCGTAAGGCTGGTTGTCGATGCCCAGCCGTCGCTCTTCCTGGACGGCATTGCGCTGGTTGTCCAGGTTGGCCTGATTCACGGCGAGCGAGCGCATGCGATCGCTTTCCAGGAAGAGCGCGAGGGCAAGCTGGTTCTTAGGCAGCATTTCGAAATAATTGGTCCGGTCCTCGCTGGTGGTACCGTTCATGTCGCCGCCGTTGTTCTCAATGAGGATCATGTGCTCGCCTTTGCCGACGTCTTTCGAGCCCTGGAACATCATGTGCTCGAAAAGGTGGGCAAAGCCGGTCCTGCCGGGCCGCTCGCAGTGCGAACCCACGTTGTATGTCACGGAGATGGCAAAGACGGGCGCGGTGTGGTCGGGAGCAATAATCACTCGCAAGCCATTCGCGAGCCGCTGGTCGGTAAAGTTCAGGTGCGGGACACGGAGTTCCGCGGCGGCCAGCGCCCGTGCCAACATCAATACAGCCGCCAGCAACAAAGTGCCTGCTCGGTATCTTTGCATGGGCAAGACTCCCTGGAGCGTCAGTTCAGCGTTGTCAACCAATTCGAAGGCCAGAATTCTTGGACCCCGATTCGGCTTTTCAGCTTCTTGCTTGCCATCCTTTAATTTGCAGAGTTCGAACACTCACCAGCATGGCAAACTTAAGACTACCTGTTTATATGAATGCAACTGCCACGATTATACCTTAGCTTCAGGCGGGGAGTCTTTAGCAGAAACTACCTTTTAAAAGCCCATGGCGACGCAGAGCGCCGCCACGTCGCCAATCCGCTCATCCAGCTGTGCAGGCACAACCTGGCACACGGAGGCGGAGTAAGGGAGCGCCTCGCGCTGCATCACGTCGCGCGCCGGGCCGAGCAACGTATCACCCAGGCGTATGGCGAGGCCACCTATTACGATTCTCTCGGGGTTGAGAATGTCCACCAGGATCGCCAGCACCGCGCCCAGCCGCTTGCCCGTTGAGCGAAGGATGCGGATGGCTACGGCGTCTCCTTTGCGCGCCGCCACTGCGACGTCGCGAGCGGTGATCGGCTTGCCCCGCTGCAGAAGTTCCGTCAGGAGCGTCGGCTCATTCCTCTTGCGTGCGGCCTCGACAACTTTCAGCGCAACCTGGGTCATGCCACCGCCGCTGGCCCATCCCTCGACAGAACCCGCTTTGTGATATCCAACGGGGCCAGAGCGCGTGAGCCGGACGTGGCCAATCTCGCCCGCGAAGTCATTGGTTCCGTGGTAGAGCCGGCCGTCGGCGATGATTCCGGCGCCCAATCCCGTTCCCATCGTCAGAAAAACCATGTTCTGGCATCCGCGGCCGGCTCCAAAGCGGTGCTCTGCCACGGCGCCCGCATTGGCATCATTTTCCAGGTGGCAGGTGGCGCCGAATTCCTTTTCGAGGATTGCCTTAATAGGCACGTCCACCCAGGTTGAAAGGTTGGGTGGGGCCTGAATCACACCGCTGACATGGTCGAGCGGGCCGCCACAGCTCACGCCAATCGTCGCGGCCTTGAGCCTGTGCTTTTGAAGCAGGCCGTGGATTCCCTCGCGGATCAGGCGCAGCGCAGGCTCTGGACCCTTCGCCGGCCTGGTTGGGAATTCAATTCGTTCCATAACCTCGGGTGGTTGCTCCGAAATTACAATGGCTGTCTTTGTTCCTCCGATATCAACACCAACCAGCGCGTTCTTTGGCATAATTGACAATCTCCTCACGAAACCTTTTGAATCCCGACTCGTCTAAATGGGCTATAGAGCCTGAAAGTTCCTGGCTGTGCTGTTGGCACCAAGCATTCTTTGGCCGCATCGTTTTTCCGCAGAGCTTGTCCTGAAAGGCGCGCGGTTGCTAGAATTATATATTCGTTCTACTGAGGAGTCGCTGCCCCGCAAGCTTTATCTTCACTATGAAACCCATCATCCAGGTTCAAGATCTGACCAAAGAGTTTCGCTCCTCTCGCCGGCGCGAAGGTGTGTGGGGAGCAATGCAGAACCTTTTTGTGCGGGAACAGATTACGGTTTCCGCCGTTGATCATGTCACCTTCTCGATCGAGCCCGGCGAGGTGGTGGGTTACATCGGAGCCAACGGCGCGGGCAAATCTACCACGGTCAAGATGCTGACGGGTATTCTCGTCCCCACCGGTGGCAGCATCTTGGCCAATGGATACGTGCCGTATCGAGATCGCCGCAGTTACACCAAGCACATCGGAGTGGTGTTCGGCCAGCGAACGCAATTGTGGTGGGACATTGCGGTGGTGGAATCGTTCAAGCTGCTGAAGGAAATCTACGAGGTTTCTGACGCCGACTACCAGCAGCGGCTGGGCGTCTTCTCTGAAATCCTCAGCCTCAAAGATTATCTCAATACTCCCGTCCGCAAGCTGAGCCTGGGGCAGCGCATGCGATGCGACATCGCCGCCTCACTGCTGCACAATCCTCCGCTGCTTTTTCTCGATGAGCCTACCATCGGACTGGACGTGGTGGCCAAAGACCGCATCCGAGAATTTTTGAAAGAAGTCAACCGCATAGAACGGACCACCGTGCTGCTGACCACGCACGACCTTTCAGACATTGAGGAGCTCTGCAGCCGGATCATCGTGATCGACAAGGGCAAGACTCTCTTCGACGGTGCGCTGCGAGAGATGAAAGGGCGCTTGGCACAATACAACCAGGTGAAGTTTTTCCTGAAAGACCGCTCACAGGTGCCAGGCGTGGCTAGGATTGCGACCGACGGCATCCGCTGCGACCGCATCGATGACCTGACTTACCTGATGCGCTTTGACCGCGAGCGCTATTCGAACGCGGAGATCATCCGCAACATCGTCAACACTCTCGAGGTAAGCGACATTCTTGTAGAAGAAGAACCGATCGAGGATATCGTGAAGCGGATTTACCTGAGCGGCGAGGTCGGATAATGGGAACTACTGAACTTGCTCTCCCTGCCCGGCCGCAAAGCGAGTTTTCGCTGACGGCGCTGGCGCGCATCTACGGAGGATTCCTTCGCGTGGGCTTTGTGAATACCATGGCCTACCGCCTGCGCTATTACACCGGGATTGTCACCTACTTCATCTACGTCTCCATTTACTACTTTATCTGGAAAGCCATCTATACACACAGCGCCAGCATCGAGGGTTTTGACTTCAGCCAACTGCTCACCTACGTCGCTGTGGGATGGATCATCCGCTCCTTTTACTACAACAATATCGATCAGGAGATGGCCACGCAGGTGCTGGAAGGCAAGCTGGCCATGGACCTGATCAAGCCGGTCAACACTCAATGGATGTATATCGCCCAGGCGCTGGGCGAGTCGGCCTTCCGCCTGACCATGCTGACCGTGCCGACCGCTGTTGTTCTTCTTCTCGTTTATCCTGTGCAAAGACCAGCCGGCGTCGAGAACTTTGCTGCGTTCCTGTTCAGCGTGTTCTTGAGTTTCTTCCTGGTGGCGGGCATCAACTTTGCGGTAGGAACTTTTGCCGTCAGGCTAAAGTCCATCCTGGGCCTGCTGCGGGCAAAGTATTTTCTGCTGGAACTCTTTTCCGGATTGCTGATTCCGATCTCCTTTTTCCCGCACGTTTTCCAGCAGATATTTGCGTTCATGCCATTTCAATACATCAGCTACATTCCTGTGTTGCTGTATCTGGGCAAGATCAGCGGGGTTGGCATTCTGAAGGCGCTCGGCATCCAGATTTTCTGGGTCGCGGCGCTGATTGCCATCGGTCATCTGTTCTGGGTGTTATCGAGCAAGAAAATTACGATTCAGGGAGGGTGAGAAAAAGCAATTATGAATTATGAAGGATGAAATGGGAGCCTTGCTCATAATGCAGGCCTGCGCAATTAGGA
>JAKAWN010000538.1 GCA_021827245.1 Acidobacteriota bacterium
TCCGATCTGTCCGTCGGGATCTGCGCCCACCACCACCGCCTTGCCAATCAGCGATGGATCGCCCAACTCCTCCACCGAGACGAAGAAGGCGTCCATGTCAACATGAAGGATTTGCCGAAGCATCGTGCATCAGCCCTTCTTGCGCGCGCCAATCACGCGCGGAATGCCGGCGAGGTCCGGACGGATTTCCTGCTGCTGCCAACCCTCGCCTACAAGCTGCAGGACCGCGTCTTTCTTATTGTAGCCAATCTCAACCACCACGAAGCCGCCGGGTTTGAGCAGCCGGTGGGTTTGCGGAAACAGCCGCGCGTAAATCTCTTCGCCCTGCGCCAGATCGCCCCATGCCAGCCGCGGCTCAAACTCGCGCACCTCGCGCTGCACCTCATCCAATTCGTCATGCCCCACATAAGGCGGATTGGAGACCACAAAGTCAAAGGCGCCAAGAAATTCGGGCTTCAGCAAAGCAACCAGCAAGTCGCTTTCAAGGAACTCAATGCGATCCGCCACTCCCAGCCGCTGCGCGTTCCGTGCCGCAACCTCCAGTGCTTCGGGCGAGATGTCTGTGGCGAAAAGTTTCGTGCGCGGTAACTCTTTCGCCAGCGTTACGGGAATGCATCCCGAGCCGGTACCCACGTCGGCGATCCGGAAGGGCTCCTTCTTTGACAGCCCACTGCGGCCGATCAGATCAAGCACGGCCTCAATGATATGCTCCGTTTCAGGGCGCGGAATCAGCACCGCCGGCGTGACTTCAAAATCCAGTCCCCAGAACTCCTGATGTCCGGTGATGTACTGGGTGGGCTTGCCGGTCGAGCGCTCCGCAATCAGTTCCAAGTAGTGGTCCACCTGTGCTGCGCTCAATTCGTGATCGGAATGGGTGTACAGGTAAGCGCGGTCCTCCTGCAGAACGTGCATCAGAAGGAGTTCCGCTGCCAAGTCTGCGGAGGGCACGTCATGTTCCAGCAGGCGTTTCAATCCCGCCTGGAGCGTGGCACGAATTTGCATCGCGGAAACCAGCAACCCAGGCTGGCGGCCGTCAGGCAGCGACACTCGCCTGCTTGAGTTTTTCGGTCTGGTAATGAGTGATCAGGGCGTCGATGATTTCGTCCAGTTTGCCGTCCATGATGCGGTCAAGCTGGTGTAGCGTGAGTCCGATGCGGTGGTCGGTCACGCGGTTCTGAGGAAAATTATAAGTGCGAATCTTTTCGCTTCGGTCGCCGGTGCCCACCATTGACCGGCGCTCTTCGGAAATCTGTTTCTGCTGCTCTTCCAGACGCTGCTCATACAGCCGGGACCGCAGCACACGCATCGCCTTAGCGCGATTCTTGATCTGCGATTTCTCGTCCTGGCATGACACCACCATGCCCGTGGGCAGGTGCGTGATTCGCACCGCGGAATACGTAGTATTCACCGACTGGCCGCCCGGCCCCGAAGAGCAGAAGGTATCAATGCGGATTTCCTTGGGATCAATCTGAACGTCCACTTCGTCGGCTTCGGGCAGCACCGCAACCGTCACTGCCGAGGTGTGAATGCGGCCCTGCTGTTCCGTGGCCGGCACGCGCTGTACGCGGTGCACACCGCTTTCGTATTTCAGCCGGCTGTAGACGTTCTTGCCCTCGATCACCGCAATCACTTCCTTCAGCCCGCCGACTCCTGAAAGCGAAGACGAAAGGATGTCCACCTTCCAGTTCTGCTGCTCGGCGTAGCGGCCGTACATGCGGAAGATCTCCTGCGCAAACAGCGTGGCCTCATCGCCGCCCGTCCCCGCGCGAATCTCCAGAACAATGTCCTTGGCGTCGTTCGGATCTTTGGGCAGCAGCAGCACCTTCAACTGGCCCTCGACTTCCTCCTGCCTCTTCTCCAGTTCCGTCAATTCTTCCTGTGCCAGGGCTTTCATTTCCGAATCGGAGGAGGAATCTTCCAGCAGCGATTTGGTCTCCACCAGGGCTTTCTGTACTCCCTTCCACTCCCTGTAGCGGTCCACGATCTCCTGCAAATCGGCGTGGGCCTTCGCCGTCTTCTGATAGGCAGACGGATCGCCCAACACCTGCGGATCGCCTAACGCCGCCGTCAGGCTCTCGTATCGTTCTTCGATCTCTTCCAACCTGGCAAGAAAATGCATTTTTAGATTTCCAGGGGAGCTCGCAATTCACAATCGCCGCTTGTTACCTCACAGCACAATCACGTTCCCCTGGAGTCTTTCGAACTCCGGGCCGTTTTCATCTTCTTCGATTTCGGCGCGGCACTTCCTGAATTAGTTTGAAAAATAAACCACTTATCAGAATAGTCTGGCAATAACCAAGGTGTCAATCAACCGCGGCCTCAACCCTGATTGGCTGCGACGCTCCGGGCGGTACCCCCGCTTGCTCCGATGTTGGCCTCGGCTCGTTATGCGGATTATCCCATCCTTTCCATGCTGAGTTCATCTGAAATGAGGAGATTATGTGTCTGACCCCTTCAACGGACTTGCCCCATCCGGGACTGCGAATACTTTCGGTAAACGCGCGGCCACGGGTGGGAGAGGTGGAAATTTGGCATGCGGCTCCGTCTGGTACCAGTAAGCAACTGAATAGAAATCGTCGGAGCGGTTATTCCCGGTGCCGTGTTCGATGGTGAAGCGAATGGACTTCTCGAAAGCGAGCGGAGCGTCCAGGTGCCAGCGGTAAAGGCACCACTGTCCTCCAATTGAAAACGGGTTCACAACGTAAGGCACTCCGTTATACGGATAGTAGAACGCCTTGCCATCAAAACCCCACGCTCCGTTGTAATAATCTTCCGAGCCGGTCCCGTTGGTTACGGGCCGCTTGCTCCCGTCAACGAAAAGCATATCGTCGCCTTCGCCCCACCAGCCGTTCTGATTCAAAACCACCCCTTGCGTCACGCCCACCAGGTGCCCCCGCCCGGTGGCTTCCATAAAGACATAGTTGTTCGTGCCATACAGGTTCTCGGGCTCCGCCGTTTTCCAGCCCGGGCAGGGCGCCATCTGCCGATACTGCGCGTGGAAATACGCGGCGTTTTCCGGCACGCTCGACAAGAGCTGATAGTCGATGTTCCAGTAGTACGCGTCCACCGGCTTTTCACTTTCGCTGGTCACCGTGATCAGCGCCGACTCGCGGAATGGCATTGGAAAGTAAGCATTCAGAGCCTTGACGGGCGCAACCGTCAGCAGCGCTGAATCATAAAGGAAATATTGGCCCAGGTTCAGACCAAAGAAGTCTCCCACAGGCACCTCGACACTCGGCTCCGTTTCGCCGTCCCAAAACATGCGAAGAACCAGTTTCTTCAAATGCTCAGGATCCGGGCTTGAAATCGTAAACCAGATGTGGCTGATCATCCCGGGGCCTGCAGTTTTCATTAATGTGAGAGTCTGGCCAGGTTCAAGCCGGCGCCAGTCCGCATTGCCGCCCGTTCGATCATAGCTGGAAGCCTTCTCCGTCCGGTAGTTGCGCAACAGCGCGAGCTTCATCTCCTGTGGGTACGGAAGCTCCCCCTTCGATTCCCGCGTTGCTCCTAACGCGGCATTGCTACCTAACCCGAGAAGGCCCGCTGACGCAGCCCCGAGCATGAGTAAGTCCCGCCGCTGCAGAGGGCCTCCCTTTTTGTTTTTCATACACAACCTCCTCCCTTCCACGAAAAGTCGAATGCCGAAAGCACCAAGCACCCGCATGGCGCCGGGCTTTGTTGTTGGCGTCAGCGGTTTCGCAAGTTGAGCGCAGCTCATGAATTGCCTCAACATACTACCACTGCAAGAGGCAGAGCCCCAACGCTACCACAACTGCCCGCCTGAACTATAACGGCACCGTGGATGTCGAAAGAACTCCTACTGTGACCCATGAACTTACCAAACTCCACCACCTCTCGCGAAATCGGGCGCCGCCCGGAGCACGGTCGTCCCAAGTGGCGAGGCTTCCCAAATCAAGTCGTTGCCCGGCTGCACCACAGCTTTCAACTGTCACATGCTGATCTCATATGGTCCCCGAGGGTTCTGTCGTGGAGGGAACCTCAACATCCGGCCACGGGCCGTTTCGGGGAACTGGAACTCCTTCCGCAAAATCCTCCACCCGCATAGCACACCGGTCATCCATCAATTTTCGCCCATTATTTGATATACTTCGGCACTGCTCCCGCCGACCGATGTGGCCGGTCCGGCCGAGGATGTACCACGGCTCTTGCGACGATAGCGGACATGGGCTGAGCGCGGGACAGATGGGGTTGCATGCGCATAACGGTAAAGGGTAGAGCTGACCAAACCTACCAG
>JAKAWN010000539.1 GCA_021827245.1 Acidobacteriota bacterium
CGAAACTGGCCTCCCGGCTGACCGCTTACAAACAACAACTGGCCCAGGATGTCGCGGAAAAGAACGCGCGCCTGCAACAACAGCTCAAAGGGTAGCGGGCTTGGCGCCGGGCGCCCCATGCAGGGCGGGTTCGCGGCGGTCTGCGGAGCGAAGAGGAGCCGCCGGTCTAGCCGTAATACTGTTCACTTAATGTAATTTGCGGTATCCTCTTCTTATCAACTTTAAGAGGAGGATGCCGATGGCCCGTACGATAGCTGAACTCCCCAAGGGAACGCGAATTACTGATTACATTAGTCTCGGCGTATTGACGACGACATTTCCGTTGTCTCAGGTAAGGGCGGTGCTGGCGGCTCAGAAGAAGACCAGCCGCCGGCAGCGCGATCTGCCCGCCCACGTGGTTGTTTACTACGTCATTGCTTTGGCGTTGTTCATGCAAGTGTCCTACCGCGAGGTGCTGCGCTGTCTGTTGGAAGGCCTGGCGTGGTTGCTGGGGCCGGGCGAGGAGGTGAAGATCACCGGCAAGTCCGGCATCTCGCAAGCCCGCACCCGGCTGGGTTGGGCGGTCCTGCAGCAGTTGTATGACGAAGGGGTGAAGCCGGTGGCGGTGAAAAGCACCCGCGGGGCGTGGTACCGACACCGGCGCCTGGTCAGTCTGGATGGCAGCACGCTGGATGTGGCCGACGAAAAAGAAAACGCTCAGGCCTTCGGCCGCCCCGGGGCGAGCCGTGGTGCCAGCGCCTACCCGCAGATTCGCTTCGTGGCGCTGGTGGAAAATGGTACCCACGTGTTGTTTGCCAGTCGCCTGGCTGGCTACGAAACGGGCGAAATCACTCTGGCCGCCGAGGTGGTCGCCGCTCTCCAGAAAGGGATGCTGTGCCTGGCCGACCGCAACTTTTTTGGTTTTCGGTTGTGGAATCAAGCTCGCGTCGGCGGCGCAGACTTGTTGTGGCGGATCAAGAAGAACCTGCGCTTGAGCGTCGAGAAGCGACTGCCGGATGGTTCGTATCTGAGCCGTATTTATCCCTCGGAGCGGGATCGGCGGCATCAAACCAACGGCATCGTGGTGCGGGTGATCGACTACCGACTGCAAGGGGTGAGCGAGGCCGAACCGCTCTATCGCCTGGTGACCACCCTCCTTGACCCCAGCCAAGCGCCCGCCGAGGAATTGGCGGCGCTCTATCATGAACGGTGGGAGATCGAGGGCGCCCTGGATGAATTGAAGACCCACCTGCGCGGCGCGAAGATCGTCTTGCGCAGCAAGACGCCGGACCTGGTACGGCAAGAATTTTATGGCCTGCTCCTCGCGCATTTCGCCATCCGAGGGTTGATGCACGAAGCCGCCTTGAAGGCGGGAGAAGATCCTGACCGCCTCTCTTTTCTGCACGCCGTGCGAGTCATTCGTCGCAAGCTCCCCCTTTACGGTGCTATTCCCCCCACGGGAGAGGCCGGCGTTCCACCAGGCCGTGCTAAATGAAATCTTGCAAGAGCGAGTCGTTTCCAGCCGTGGCCAGCGACGCCCGCGCGGAGTGAAGCGCAAGATGAGCAATTTTCCCCTGCGTCCAGGCGGAGCCTGTTGCCGTGTGCGAATTGAGTTCTCGAAATGCATCAGAATAGTTAAGTGAACAGTATTATACTTAGAGGGCAATTCGCAATCCGGCTCCGAAAAACGCGCTGCCATTTTCATCGGCCCGGAGTTCGGTACCGTCACCCGCCCCGATTTGGTTGCCGCCGCTCGCGAGGCAGGCGACGCCAACTTCGACGTATTGATTGCCTGCGCTTTCAACTATGAGGCCCATGCCACGGAGTTCAACAAGCTCGGACGAATCCCAGTTCTCAAGGCGCGCATGAACGCCGACCTCCACATGGCGGGCGAGCTCAAGACCACAGGCAAGGGCAATCTGTTTGTGATATTCGGCGAACCCGACATCGACATTATCCCTGCCGGGGACGGCAAGGTGCGTGTGAAGGTGAAAGGCGTGGACGTTTTCCATCCGCAAACGGGCTAACTTCTCAGCGATACCGCAGAGGGGATCGCGTGCTGGTTTATTGATACCGATTACAATGAAGAGAGCTTTTTCGTTCGCCATGCTTATTTTTTGGGCGCGAACGATCCTTATAGCGCGCTCAAGACCACCCTCAAGGCGGAGATCAACCCGGAGGCGTGGGCCACTCTCAACAACGATATCTCACGCCCCTTCCCGAAACCGCAATCAGGCCGCATCGCAGTGAAGGTGATCAATCACCTCGGGGACGAAGTAATGAAGGTCTTCCGATTATGAACCGACTCTGCATAGAGACTCGGGGAGCAGGGAACTGGAGAGATCGGCTGGCAAAACCCGATGGGCAATGGAAACGGCGCTATTCGGCGTTCGAGACCGCAGTCTCCTGGGAATGCGCAGCAAAGACTCCTTCAGGGCTGCCAAAACCAATTCTTGATTTATTTCGAGATACTGTCTTTGCCGAACCCACACTGGCACTCGCGATCGCAGAGCACAAAGTATCCCTTCCTGGTGGCGTTGCTGATTCCCAATGTGACGTTTGGGCGATTCTCAACTCGACCGCCGGAGGAGTCTCGTTGTCCGTTGAGGCCAAAGCGAAAGAGACGTTTGGTCAGGACAATGAGCCGTTATCAAAATGGCTGGGTGCAGGCAAGTCGGACAAATCCCGGAAGAATCGAGAGGTGCGCTGGGGGCGCATCAAGAACAATCTGCCAAATGCCGCCGAAGGTTCTTTCTCAAACATTGCATACCAGCTTTTACATCGCTGTGCCGCGGCAGTCATCGAGGCCAAGCGATTCCGCCTTCCCAACGCTGGGTTTGTCGTCCAGGCATTTGACTCACCAGCGGAAAGTTTTGAAGAGTATTCACGTTTCTGCCAGTCGATAGGTATAGAGGCTGGGCGAGGGAAGATGAACATCTCGGCTGTCGAAGATATCCGGCTCGGCGTGGGCTGGGCTGATTGCCCACTCGCCACCGATAGTCAAATCGCCGATGTGCTTTGACCAGCCCGTCATGCAATAACGATATCAAGTAACCCTGCCCAAACGTCCATGGAATTTCGCATCGCAGACACATTCACCGATAGTCTTGCGCGATTGACCGCCGAAGAGCAAAAGGCCGTCAAGACCACGGCATTTGACCTGCAGATGAACCCTGCTAATCCGGGAATGCAATTCCACAAGCTTGAAAAGGCGAAGGACCCGAACTTTTGGTCTATCCGGGTAAGCAAAGACATCCGACTAATCGTACACAGGACCAAAACCAGTCTCCTGCTTTGTTACGTCAATCATCACGATGAAGCTTACCAATGGGCGGAGCGTAGAAAGATCGAGACTCATCCCACGACAGGTGCGGCGCAAATCGTCGAGATACGTGAAAGGGTTCAGGAAGTACTTATTAGAAAATACGTGGAAGCCCGACCAATCCCTGTCCCCAAGCCCCCGTTATTTGCCAGCCTTTCCGACGGGGAATTACTTCGTTATGGTGTCCCTACCGATTGGTTGCAGGACGTACGGAAAGCCAACGAAGAGACCATTCTTGACGTTGCTGACCACCTTCCAAAGGAAGCGGCCGAAGCTTTATTGGACCTGGCCACTGGGACCGTTCCCCAATCGGTCCGTGAGGCAGCTCCAGCAGTCTTTATGCTGCCGAGTGCGATCATAGCCAAGGTCCAGTTGCCGGAAGTGCGTCCGTTGAAGCCGCCACGCCTCTCCACGGAGGCCTTTGAACATCCTGACGCGAAGCGGCGGTTCAGAGTGATAAGTAATACGGAAGAGCTGGAGCGAGCTCTTGAATACCCCTGGGAAAAATGGACCGTCTTTCTCCATCCTGTACAACGCGAGCTTGTGGAGCACGAATACAATGGCCCCGCCCGAGTCTCAGGTTCCGCCGGAACCGGCAAGACCATCGTTGCAATCCACCGTGCCGCCTACCTTGCTGGCAAGTATCCCGATTGCCGGGTCTTGCTGACGACTTTTTCCAACCCTCTCGCGAATGCACTCGAAGCTAAACTGCGACGGCTGATTGGAAATCAGCCTCGCCTTAGAGAGCGAATCGAAGTAGAGGCGCTGAACTCCATCGGGAAGCGGTTATATGAAAACAATATTGGACAACCAAGATTCGCCACTCTTGAGGCAATCGGAGATTTCATCAGGCATGCGGCTGAGGAAACCAGCGGTCACCGATTCTCACAACGGTTCCTTGTAACTGAATGGGCGCAGGTGGTCGATGCCTGGCAGTTGGAAACGT
>JAKAWN010000540.1 GCA_021827245.1 Acidobacteriota bacterium
GCCTTCCACTTGTGCTCTCGACAGAACGGAATGTATGTCCCGTCAACGAACTCGCCGAAAGTGATCGTTGCCCGCTGGCCGCCGCTGATCGGCTGATTCAGTGGCGCCAGTATTTCGTGACGTTTGCATTCGCCTGCAGCCGTGTCATTTCTGAGCATCGGCCCAGAATCCGAGATCGGCGGCGGCCCTCCTCGTACCAGAAGAACATCCAGAACCGGTGTCTTCCCCGTTTCACCTCCTGTAGACTTCCTTTTTGGTAATGCCGAGAACGCATCTTTGTCTCCTGTTCCGGCGTTCGCAGCGTTGAACCTTGGCTTGCGACCGATGTTATCACGAAAGCACACGCCTCGATTCAACGGACTCTACCCATCGCATCAGAGATTCCCTACGGACCAGCTTCCGCCGTCCAATTCGGATACACGGAAAAGGCGGTAAAGACGGAACCTTCTCGTTCACGACGTTAGAAAGGTGGGCTTTTGAACATCTCAAGAACTTCGCCGCCTCGTTGAGTGTGAAGATGATAGGGTAATCGCCTTCCTGTGGCGGCGAGGAATTTTGCAGGGGAAGCGGATGCAAAACTTGGGATGTCGGCACAGCAGTTAAGATCCCTGTTTTATCCGGCGAGCTCCTCGTGACTAAGGATCTGCGTTTCACCAGCGGGGACCGTCCTGACAGTTCTTCCGCGGCATCCCAGGGTGCGCTAGCTCTTCCTTGTATAGTGGGCATAATTCGTTACCTCGCTTCTCGTTCAAAAATTGGCACCGGCTCTCATTCGCCGCCCGTGGTCCTTTCGCGAATTCTGCATCTCTCTCGGAAGCTTGGCCTGGTGCGCGGTTGGGACCACATCGTTGCCTTTAGCCGATGACGCGATGCTGACTCCGAACAAGCTGCCTCCACGCTCAATCATCCGCGAGATTTTTTTCCTGTCAAACGGCTGACAGCTATCCGGCAGCCTCTTTGATATTCAAGGATTTAGCGGGGGACATCTCAGGGCTGGAAATACTCCTGGAGCCTTGGCCATGTCCTCCAAGTCAGAGGAGTGCCCCCTACCAGGCAGCGAGGGGTTAGTGGCGGGGGTCGCGTTTCTTCTGATCCTCTTTCCGGTTCGTGTTGGCGGCTCGTGCCCGCCCACAATCACCGTCACAATCGCGTTCACCGGCTTGAAAAGTAGCGGAGATAACCTGAGTTTTGGGAACGATAGTCTTGACTGCAGCGAATCGCTGGGACTGCAGAACTGTCCTGGTGCCTGGCTCTGGAATATCGAAGGCAGGGGCGTTGTCAGCGACGACGCCTCGAAGTGGACCGTCAAACAGAGCTACACGGGTCGAGCTAAAGGGTACTACAAAGATAGCAACGGCAATCTTCAATCCTTCGACCATACCCTGAACCACCCCGACGACGGACCAGATCCAGCGTTTCTGCAGCAGCCCTCGGGGCAGACAACCGCGTACTGGATTGACAGCCCGGGAGCAATCAAGAATTTTCAGGTCCCTCCTCCTCCTACGCCCATTGATTCGATGACAGAGGTGGAGAACTTCACGACAAAGTTCTGCAGCAAAACCGTGACGAATGATTGCTCACCAGTTGAATGGTACGATAAGCTGGTGATCGATCCTGGGAGCCAGCTCGACACGTCGCTATCGGGAGCGGGGTACGGCTCGCTTACGACGAACTTTTGAGGTGATCAAGATGCGCATGCTTGCTTCGACCTTGGTTATTGTTTCGTGCTTGAGCACCGCTCTCGCCCAGGCGGGGCAGACCTCCGCCCCCGATGTCCAAAGTCTGTTCTTGCAGTTGCAGAACCGCAGCACCTCGAGTGAGGCAGCCAAAAAACTGACAAAGGTGGGGGGCGAAGATAGGACAGCAAGGAAATATATATCTGAGCATCTTCCGCCGTTAATCACGACTTCAGGCGGCGAGGTTAAGACGAACGCCATCTGGCTTGCCGGGAACCTAAAGATTGCCAGCGCTCTGCCTGCATTAGCCGCCCTGTTACGGCACTTCAGTCTGGTCGGCCAGACAGGTCTTGGGGTGACGGCAAGGTTGGACAATGACCCTGCGGGAAAGGCTTTGGTCCAGATAGGGGGGCCCTCAGTAGGCGCAGTCGCCCAAGTGCTGGAGCAAGGTGACAGTCAAGCGAGGTGGCGGGCCGCATTGGTACTTATGAGCATCGGCACGGCTGCTGCCGTCCAAGCGGTGCGCAGTCATATTCCGAAGGAGAAAGATCCGCATGTTCGACAGTTTATGGAAAGCTTTTTCAAAGGCGGTGCTGCCCACACAGCCGCGAGTGATCGAAAATGAAGGCTACGATATCTGCGAAGAGGCGGGGGAATGCGCGCAGTGGGGCGGCGCTGGCCGGGCTGGGTTTACTGCAAGCCACCAGGCCAATAATTGCGGGTCCCCAAAGCTTGAGAGCGCACTCCGAGGGCCAGGGCCCATTGGACCGCAGGCGGTTAGGAGGGCACATGGGCGACCAGAGTCACCCGTATTGCACCTTTTATTCGGATACCGAGGCCCTCGGCGATCACAGTTATGGCGACGCGGACTGGAATCAGGATTACAACACTCACGGGGGCGGGCTCTACTACCTGTGGTGGGACTCTACGAAGTCGAAACGGGACCTTGGGTACAATTCTTGCTCCACCCTGCATGGAGGTGACTATGTGCCGAGCGTCTGCAATTCCGCGTCGTATTAGGTGGGGCGCGTGCGCGTGCGCGATTGTTGCGATGATATGCTCCCTAAGCATCGCATCCGCGGCGAAGGGGCGCACCCTGTTCCTTTTGACCGGGACGTTTCTGAATGACGCGGGGCAAACATTTCCTGTCAGGCTGTACACCGTCGGCACTGATCACAAGCTGAAACTCTTCAGAGAGGTCGTCCCCGGCAGCGAGGGGCTTTACGAGGCGTTGGACGACACAGAGGGCAGGATTTACGTGGCTTTCCCCTATAACAACGGCGTCAGCCAGGCGCCGACAAAAGTCAGCATTATCCACAAAAATCGCCCCGGCTTGTCTGACGTGGTCGAATTCAATCCGGCAGGCATGCTCACCTGGGACAGAGCAACGGCCACAGCCGTCGAACCCGATCTCAAAAGCTATGCACTGTTCACGCTTTTCCCGGTCAGCACAGTTCACGTGGACGAGCACGCGGCCTTTATGAGGTTGATGCGCGGCAGCGCAACGTCACTCGTGACCATTGCGGGACGCCGACCGGCCAAAGGACTACGCGTGACACGGAACGACTGGAGTCTGTACAGCCATCTCACGTTCTACGGTTCGCCCGGTGGCCCCGGCGTGTACTTCGCGCCGCAAACGGTAGTGGAGAACGGTGATTTGGTGATGCATTTAGGGGGCAGGACAATTGTCGTAGACCGAGCCCCTAAACTCCCGACTTCAGCGACGATTCCACGGAGGATTTGGATCCTGGCGGCGAACCGGCGATTTGTTATCTCAATACCGCTCCACAATGGTGGCGGGAATTATACGGCCCCCGCAACGCTATACGTCCACGACCGCCGCAATAACACGTGGCGGGAACTCAAATCTGCGGGAAGCGTACCTCAATGCCGGATCTTCGGCTCGTGGCTGGTGACCAGAGTAAGGAACCTAAAAGAGGAAAGTCGATACACAGACGATAATCCGGGACATGACGATGAGAGTAATGAGTGGGTCAAATACGAGCGCCCCAATGTGAGGCTTGAATACGAATCTATCGATTCTAGCTTTTATATTCCCGGGATCTTCACGCTGGATAATCTTGAAGGCGGAAGAAGAATCACTCTGCAAACACGTGAGGAGGACAGCGAAATTCTCGATGTCCGCAAGGATGGTCTTGTGCTCTACCGGGTCAACGATTCCATCTTTGAGGCGCAGATCGAAGGCGACAAGCTTGGGCCTGCCACGCTTGTCGTCAAGGGCGAGGACGTGCCCGAAGTTCATTGGGCTTTTTGGTCCAATGCCCAAGTCAAAACCCAGGCTAAGCCAAAGGCTCCTTCGGCGGGAAATCTGCCCGCACGCCATTGAGCGATTGGTGATCGCCTGCAGGAACTGAACGTTTAGGAAGATGAGCGGAACGGTATAGGCGGTTATTGGGAAACACTCAGGAGGTGGGGAATGGCCAGGATTCGGAGATGGAAAGAAAAACTGGCGCTCGCGTGTTTTACGCTTTTGTTTTCGATTCCGCGGGCGCTGGCATTGGGAACCCAACACACCGCTAGGCACAGCAATGTTTCCTAT
>JAKAWN010000541.1 GCA_021827245.1 Acidobacteriota bacterium
GCCCCGCGGGGACCCAGCCGCGGATCAAGGGCTCTGACTAGACTTTCTAACCTCCAGTATCCAGCAACCTCTGTCAGCATTGTATTGTTCAATGAACATAATTGCAACACTTTCTTTGCGAAAGATCACATTTTTTTGCAGCTCATATCCCTTCAAAAACAGCCATTTACGAGCAGCCGCTCGTGGACCCACAGTTCATACATCGGTAGCAGGAACCGTTACGAACCATGATGGCCCCGCAATCGGCGCAAGAGGGCGCATCATCTTCAGCCGACACCAAGCCGGCCAGTCCTGGCTGGCTTGCGCCCGCGGAAGGCCCTGCCGCAGCACGGGAAAACTGCTGAGCGAGTTCGGCAGCTTTTGAGCTTTCCGTACTGCTCACCGTTTCAAGGCTGGCGTTTTCCCGTGGCTGCGCGTCCCGGGGCAGGAACTTCCAGGCCAGCCAACGGAAGATGTAGTCCATGACGGACTTAGCGTACCGGATCTCCGGATGCGGAGTCCAACCGCTGGGCTCAAAGCGCGTGTGGCTGAACTTGTCGCACAGGACTTTGAGCGGCACACCATACTGCAGCGCCAAGGAAACCGCCGTCGCGAACGAATCCATTAGCCCAGAAACGGTCGACCCTTCCTTGGCCATGGTGATGAAAATTTCACCGGGCTGCCCGTTTTCGTAAAGACCTACGGTCAGATACCCCTCATGGCCACCCACAGAGAATTTGTGAGTGATCGCACGGCGCTCGTCCGCCAATTTGTGACGGAAAGGCTTGCCTTCTACAGCCGCTGCCGACGTTTCGTTAGCTTTTACGGTGGACTCCAACTCCTGCTTCTTCTCCCGCTTCGCGTCCGACGTGTTAAGGGGCTGGCTGCGTTTGGAACCGTTGCGATAGACGGCGATGGCTTTCAAACCCAGCCGCCACGCTTCAATGTATGCCTTCTCGATATCTTCAACGGTGGCTTCCTCAGGCAGGTTGACGGTCTTCGATATGGCACCGGATATAAAGGGCTGTACCGCCGCCATCATACGGATGTGCCCCATGTAGTGGATGGAACGCTTGCCTTTCGCCGGCTTCAGCGAGCAATCAAACACCGGCAAATGCTCGGGCTTCAGATGCGGCGCACCCTCAATCGTGCCGTGCTGGTCGATATAATTGACAATCTCCGCCGCCTGCTGTTCCGCGTAGCCGAGCTTAAGCAGAGCCATGGGAACAATGTTGTTGACGATCTTGATGAGACCGCCGCCAACGAGCTTCTTATATTTCACCAGAGCCAGATCAGGTTCGACACCCGTCGTATCACAATCCATCATGAAGCCGATTGTTCCCGTCGGAGCCAACACCGTGACTTGAGCGTTGCGGTAGCCGTGCTTCACGCCGCTGGCCATGCACTCGTCCCAGACCTCCTGGCATCTTTCCATCAGCCGCTCTGGAACGTTCTTGGTGTTAATGCCCTGCAGCGCATTCCGGTGCATCGAAATCACTTCGAGAAATGAATCACGGTTCTCCGCATAGCCGGGACAAGGGCCGATCTCTGCTGCGATTCGCGAAGAAGTCAAATACGCCTGGCCATGCATCAGTGCAGTAATCGCTGAAGCGAAGTCCCGCCCTCCGTCGGAATCGTAAGGGAGGCCATTTGCCATCAAAAGCGCCCCCAAATTGGCATAGCCGAGGCCGAGAGGACGGAAATTGTGAGAATTCTCCGCGATTCTTTCCGTGGGATAGCTCGCATTGTCAACCAGGATTTCCTGCGCCGTGATCACCACATCAACGGCGTGTTGAAATGCCTCACCGTCGAACTTCATGTCCGGCGTCACGAATTTCATCAGGTTCAGCGAGGCGAGGTTGCAGGCCGAATCATCGAGGAACATATACTCGCTACAAGGATTCGAGGCATTGATGGGTCCCGTTGTCTTTGAGGTATGCCACCTGTTCACCGTCGTGTCAAACTGCATGCCCGGATCGCCGCACTGCCAGGCGGACTCCGCAATCTTGCCCATCAGGTCGCGGGCGCGGTAAGAAGCGATCGGCTCACCGGTTGTCACCTTTCGTGTCACCCAATCCTTGTCTTCAATGACGGATTGCATGAATTCATCGGTGACACGCACACTGTTGTTGGCGTTTTGGAAAAAGATGGAGCTGTATGCCTCACCGTCAATCGCCGAGTCGTATCCGGCATCCACCAGCGCCCATGCCTTACGCTCCTCTTTCGCTTTGCACTCGATAAAATCAACGATGTCGGGATGATCAACATTGAGGATCACCATCTTCGCGGCCCGCCGCGTCTTGCCGCCTGACTTGATGACTCCCGCGAAGGCGTCGTACCCCTTCATGAAAGAAAGCGGGCCTGAAGCCACGCCTCCACCCGAAAGGGTCTCGACGGAGGACCGGAGCGGCGAAAGATTTGTCCCTGTGCCGGAGCCCCATTTGAAGAGCATCCCTTCAGTTCTAGCCAGCGTCAGGATACTGTCAAGGTTATCCTGCACGGAATTGATAAAGCACGCCGACACCTGGGGATGACGATAAGCCTCAGATTCCTTCCTCACGCCCCCGGTCGCGGGATCCCAATACCAGCCCGTTCCTTTTGAGCTGCGCCGATATTTGTGCCACAGGCCGCAATTGAACCAGACCGGCGAATTGAATGCTGTCTTCTGGCACACCAGCAAGTGGATCAGTTCGTCATGGAACGCCTCCGCATCCTCTTCTGTCCGAAAGTAGCCGCCCTCGCTACCCCACTGGGCGATGGTATCCGCCACTCGGCTTATCAACTGCCGGACGCTCGATTCGCGCTCTGGAGTTCCAGGCTTGCCATGAAAATACTTCGAGGCTACGATATTCGTAGCAGTCATCGACCAGTCCTTGGGAACCTCGACGTTCCGTTGCTCGAAAATCGTCTCGCCCTTCTCATTCTGAATCGACGCAGTGCGCACATCCCACTCGACTTCATCGAACGGGTGCACATCTTCCCTGCTGAAATACCGCTTCACCTTAATTCCAGCGTGTTTGGGAGTCTTTGAAGCTGCCATATTTTGAGCTTCCATTGAAAAAGTTTCGCGATCCGACATGAAAGCCTCCCTTTTAGTTTAAAACATGCAAAATCAAATTATTAAGACCGATATGGCCGACATTCCTTTCGCGAGGGGCAACACGCTCCTAGCGCTGCTTGGCTCCTTGGGCCGGTTCTCGCGAGGCTCGCTGCATTCCATTGGCAATATCGTCCTTGAGCAGATGATGAACTCACTTCGCGGAATTTAACCCCATCGGAGGGGTCATGTCAAGAGAAAACTACAAAAGGTAGGGGTTTTTAATTTTCGACTACTATATCTTGTGCAACCGTGCCTTCGTCGAAAACCCCTTCGCGTCTGCCGGAACAGGCTTCGCCCCCATCTTCCCTTAATTTACGATACCTCGCGGCAGGCGGGGGTGCAAGTATGCGGATACCCCCCATGAGGTGGGATGAGGAGCCCTTCGCCAAGGCGGCACGAAAGACTCCTCACCGGTTCTTTGAGAATGCCGAGGCGCAGAAACA
Organism: Acidobacteriota bacterium; assembly: GCA_021827245.1. The sequence goes on from JAKAWN010000541.1 coordinate 3,523, forward strand.
AGTTCAGCTTGGCAGCAGAACTCTCAGGTTTGACTGGGTGAGAGACTGGACAAGTTCCGCTTCAACCGTCTCCCGTGCAACCCCCCGGGCAACGGCAATTTCGTCAACCAGCAGTTGCCAGGACCGGTCAAACATTTTCTTTTCGCGGAATGAAAGGGACTTGCCCTGGCTCAAAAGCAGCAGGCTCTTGAAAACTTCGGCTACTTGCTGCAGCGAGCCGCTGCGCATCTTCTCCGAATTCTCCTTGAATCGTCCCTTCCAGTCCTGCTGGGTTTTACATTGGCCCTTGCGGAGAAACTCCAGGATCGTCTCAACTTCTTTGCCTCTGACGACCTTCCGCAAGCCCACATTACCTACGTTGCTGATCGGCACCATCACTCGGAGGCTGCTGGAATTGAGCTTTAACAGGTAGAACATCTCGGGCTGGCCGGTCAGGTTTCGTGTTGATATTTGTTCGATAATACCTACTCCCTGATTGGGATAGACTACTTTTTCGCCAATTTGGAATGCCATATCAAGATGACCTCTTTTGGGTGCAGGAATGCACACTGTAGGTTAGTTCGTAACATAGCTGATGTCAAGCTGTTGGCGCGGTTGTGTCAAAGCTCTTTAGAAATGTCCCCTTGGTTAACTCATTAGAAGTGTCCCCTCTTTGTCGTTCCTGTTTTTCTGTTTTTTCTCTCTTTCTTTGGTTTTGTTGTTTCTGATTTCTTC
>JAKAWN010000047.1 GCA_021827245.1 Acidobacteriota bacterium
GTCATCATGGCGACGAAATCGGGAACCAACCAATACCATGGCAGTCTCTGGGAGTTTTTGCGCAACAATGCGATCGACGCCCGCAACACTTTTGCTTCCAAGACTCCTAAGCTGACACAGAATCAGTTCGGTGCCGCTGTGGGAGGACCAGTCATAAAGAACAAGACCTTTTTCTTCGGCACTTTCGAGGGAACAACGATCCGTCAAGAAAGCATATACAATAGTCCCGTTCCAAAACCAGCCTGGCTGAATGGGGACTTCTCCGCTGTTTCCACGCCCATCATCAACCCAGCGACGGGCCAGCAGTTTTCTGGGAACATGATTCCCCCCACGTCGATCGATTCTGGGGCCAGCTTTCTCGAGAAGTATTTCTTGACGCCGACTCCCGGATATAGCGATGGCAATTTCCATGCTGTCGCACCCGTCACCAATAACACTTGGAATGGCATGATTCGTGTCGACCAAGATATCACTTCGAAGCAGAGGATCTATGGACAATTTATCGACTGGCACAACCCGCAGACCATCCCCCAGTACAGTCCGACCGTCATTCAAACCAATGAAACTGACCAGCACAATTTCGGTCTGACCTACAATTACACGATTACACCGAGCGCCCTGTTCACCCTTAACTTGGGATACGTGTCTTCGAATAACACCTTCACGGGTGGCTCCCCTGCCCTGGGAAAGGAAAATTTGACGGAACAGGCGGGCATACAAGGCTTCCCGACTGCAGGCAGGAGCCAGTGGGTCGGTCTACCGACGGTCAATGTGACTGGAATTACGGGGTTCGCAGAACCCTGGGGCACACCCGGACGTCTATGGTCAAATTCCGTCGACGGCACTGCCAGCATCAACCTCATTCGCGGAAAGCATAGCATCATCATCGGCTATAACTACGACAACCGCACGGTCCTTGGTCGGCACGGCTCCGGTTTCTCTAGGGGGCAGTTTGACTTCAATGGCCAATACACCGGCTTTGCATTTGCTGACTATCTTTTAGGCCTACCTGCGGACGGGTATCGCAACTTTCCTCTTCAGACCTTCGGCATGAAGGATTCACCATACGACGCGATCTTCGCGCAAGACTACTGGAACATCAGCAAGAGAGTCACCCTTAACCTCGGCGTACGTTGGGATTACTGGCAAGGGAAAGAATTTGTCTGCGGTAACGGAGCCACTTTTGATCCGGCGAGTGGCAAAATCGTGGCTGGCGTAGATAATCAGGGAAAGGTTAATTTGACATGTCAGCCGGTAGCTCAATACTTGGGCCCAGCCACGGCAGGCGAATGGGTTGCAGCAAATCAGGTCGGGATTCCCAAAGGGCTGTTTGAACCGAACGGATTTGTCTCCCCGCGTGTCGGTATCGCATGGCGAGTCAGGAACGGCTTGGTTGTCCGCGGAGACTATGGCATCTTTACGAGCACTTTTGAAGGGAACCGGACCGCATCCTCCATCGTCGGGCCCCCTTACTGGACCTGGGAAAATATAAACTTCTCACCCAGTAACCCCCATCCATGGGAAACCATCTTTCCTAACAATCCCAGCTTTTTTGTTTCCCCGGGGACGACTGCTGCGGCCTATAACATTTCAAGCCAGAAGACGCATGAGTGGAATATCACCGTCCAGAAAGAATTGCCCTACCATTCAGCCCTTACGTTGAGTTATGTGGGCACGCACCGCTCAGATCCCATCAGTGGGTATTACTTCAATGCAGTACCCCCCGGTCAATATGCTGACCTACAGGCTGCACTCCCATATCCGCAGCTTGGCCCTATCGTCCTCTACCAGAACAGGGGTGCTGTCTGGTACAACGGACTTACGGCCATGTGGCAGCGAAGGTTCTCGAAGGGCCTCGGTTTTGTGGCTTCTTATGCCTACAGTAAATCGATGCTGGACAACGCGGCCGCGGACACCGTGGACCAGGTGCAACCCTTTACGCCGAGCGGTTATTTGCGCGGCCGTTCACCTTACGATCGCACACAAATATTGAATGTCTCAGGTGTTTATGATTTGCCCTTTGGCCACGGAAGAAAGTATCTCGTTAATTCAAGTACCCTTCTGAATGGGGCGATTGGCGGTTGGGAATTCACCAGCATCGTGGGCTACCAATCCGGCAGTCCGCTCACCTTTGACGTCCCTGGAGCGACGCTCGGAAACGGCTTCGATACCCGTCCGAATCTGGTTGGCGATCCAACTTTGAGCAACCCAGGTCCGCACCTTTGGTTCAACCCGGCTGCGTTTGCGGCTCCGGCTCCTTACACTTACGGAAACTCTGGAATGGGAATCATGAATGGGCCCGGGTATTTTGATTGGGATACCGGACTTATGAAGAACTTCCATTTCACGGAGTCGAAGTACATCCAGTTTCGGTGGGAGATGTTCAATGCTCTGAACCACGTGAACTATAATAATCCGGTAACCACAATCGGAGTTGGCTCAACGGGAGAGATCTTTTCCGCTGGTCCGGCGAGGGTCATGCAATTTGCGCTGAAGTTTTATTTTTAAGTTCCATGCGAGGCTAAGTGCTTCCCTTCGCCTCGCAGTTATGCAACTTCTTGCCGGCATGGAAAGGCAGTTCGAGGTCATGCGGCACGAGCTCTGTTCTTTGAGACTTTGTTTTCCAGACCTGAGCCCGCTCGCACTTTGATGAGCGGGTTTGGGTTATTTTGATCAGCCATATCGAAATAATTGATGGTGAAGACTACACTACAAACAAAGCAAAAGCGTTAAACTACACGGAGGGTCAAAGGGTTGTAACCTCTTCAGCGAATTCCTACATTGCGTGGGAGGTTCAAGAACATGGCAAACTCAAATTTGAATATTGCCGTACAGAGGAAGGTTCCGACGACGGCATCGGTGTCAAGCGTCGATCGTGCGCTCACTTGCCTGGAAACGCTAGCAAGGTCGAATAGAGGCATGTCCCTGGCGGACATCGCGCGAAAACTTAACCTGCCGAAAAGCTCGGCTCACTGCATCTTACTCACTCTTGAGCGGCGTGGATACATCTACCGCGCTCCAAGCACTCATCGGTATCTTTTCGGAAAAGAGCTAATGAATCTTGCCCAAAGTGCCTTGGCGCGCCTTGAACTGCGTGCCCGGGCCTCTCAGCCCCTGAGGCAACTCCTTGAAAAGACGCATATGACCGTTCACATGGCGATCTATGAGGATGGGCAAGCGGTATTGGTTGAAAAGATCGAGCCCCCCACTGCAGTGAAGATGGCAAGTCATATCGGCAGGAGGCTGGACCTGCACTGCACGGGTGTCGGTAAAGCGCTACTTGCTTACCTGCCGGAAGAGGAATTCAACCGTCTGAGAAATTCGAGAGCGCTGGCGCGTCACAATGAAAATACAATCGTTTTCAGCAATAAGCTGCAAGTTGAATTAGAACATATCCGGAAGGTTGGTTACTCGTTCGACAACGAGGAGGACGAAATCGGGATTCGCTGCGTAGGGGCCCCGGTTTTTGAGAACGATACTGTCATTGCGGCCATCAGCGTGGCTGGCACCACAGCGCAGATCACGGGAACCACCCTTGAACCGCTCGCCAGGATAGTGAGGGAGACGGCTGATGAGATTTCTCAGAGATTCTTCAACCCTGTCAGGCCATGTATTGAAGACCGGCAGGATGATAACTGGCGCGTGGTGAATTAGTGATTTCTTCGTTTCAGAATTGAGGTCAAACAGCGCCCGGAAGAAGATGGGAGCAAGTTAGTGGTTGCCTGCCTATTCGTTGCCTGTCTGGACAATTCATAACCACGCTTGCGACGTCACGAGCTAGAGCCGAACGTCCTGGGCGACAACGTAAAGCGTGTCACCTTTGTTGCAGATTGCCCCGAGGTGCATCATGACCAGCACACCGGAACGCGTCGCAAGAACGTCGAAAGGTGCGGAGGAGTGGTCGTCAAAGTTGTGCAGACGACCGAGAAGATCCCCATGACGTACCTCGCTCCCAAGCTGGATTAGTGGCTCCCATATGCCATCCCTTGGGCTGGGCACATAATCCTCAAGGTTCTCGGCTCCAACGATTCTCGGCGGACTCGGACGATTGCGGTCGATTTTTACTATGGCATCCGGCAAGATGCCGTAGTGCCGCAGAACGTTTTTCACGCCCTCATATGCATGGAGAGTTCCCTTGGGGTCCGTCGACTCCCCGCACCCAAATTCCCCCCCAACAGTAATCTTGCCCTCAGCTTCTGCTTCATCCGAGAGCAGTCCGGATGCCATACCGCTTGAATAAACAAGAACAAAGGGGGTATCAAAGAGCTGTGCGACTTGAGCTATTTCCGCCCGCTGGACAGGATCGGGAATTGGATGGAAGGAGGTACACAGCGCAAAGCCTCCTTCTCTGCCTCCGGAATGAATATCCAGAACAACGCCGACTTGCGGGAAAATTCGTGACTTGACGAAGTTCGAAATCCGGTACGAAATGGAACCGCGCGGATTGCCAGGGAATGCACGGTTCATATTGACGCCATCCAAAGGTGAGGTCCTCGTGTTAGCGCGGCATGCGCTCTCACTCAACTGCGGAACAAGGATGACGCGCCCGCACAACTCCTGCGGATTGAGGTCTGCACAGAGCCTCTTAACTGCAACCTGCCCTTCCCACTCATTGCCGTGGGTGCCACCGAAAACGGCAACGCCAGGTGGCAGTTTGCCGCCGGCAGAATTACGCGACCCGTTAATGACGGTTAGTGGTACCAGTGAGTATCCCCAGGCCGAGTCCAGGTGAAAAGCAACCTGATAGTGATGCTTACCGGGTTTGTCGAAAGCGATTTGGAAATGGTCGTAAACGACAGTTGGCATTTAGATCATCACTCCTTGCGGTCCCTTGGAATTCGTACCAGAAACTTTCCCGAACCAGAAGCCGGTCCCTGCTTCGCATTCCCGAGACACAATATTTTCTCCGATCATGACCTATTTTAGCTTCGGGTCTACAACGTGCAAAAAGATACAACAAGAAAGAAAGGACAGTCTACAGCGAGCGCAATTCCAACTTCAGATTCATTCACTCATCTGGACACATTTTCCAGCGCCCATTGAGGTAGCCTAAAAAAGCGTGGTACCTTGAATCTCATGAATGCGGAGATCCCTATTGAATCCTTCGAAATATTCGCAAATTATCTCGATCATCCTGAGTGTTGTGCTTTTGATAAAGAAGGCAACCTCTGGGCCGGTGGCGAGGCCGGGCAGATCTACCGAATTGATTCCAAAGGCTGCACTGAGGAAATCACACGACTCAGTGGATTTTGCGGAGGACTGGCTTTCTCTCCTGTGGAAGAATTGTTTGTCTGCAACCCGGGACGCGGAGTGGTGCGGGTGACATCCAGCGGCCGACAGGAGGTCTTCGCGTCTGAAGCGGCGGGTCGAAAGCTGATAGAACCGAACTTCCCCGTCTTCGACCACAGTGGAAATCTGTATGTCACCGACTCCGGGGAATGGAAAGGCACCATTGGGCGCCTGGTTCGGCTTGACGCCCAGGGTGCCGGGACGGAGATCGCCAGCGGTTTCGGTTATGCGAATGGTCTGGCCCTTACGGAGGACGAGCGGTCCATTTTCATGGCCGAAAGCGATACACGGAAGATCTACCGAATCTCTCTCGATGGCGGGCGGTCATCTGCGGACGGAATCGAGGTGTACGCTGAATCTCCGGGCGCAGTTCCTGATGGCCTTTCCTTGGATCAGGAAGGAAACCTCTATATCACCAGCTATGGTTCGCACTCGATTTACAGGGTCGATCCAACTAGAACGGTCCACCTTCTTGCGCACGACCCCAACGGAATGATGCTCGGTGGGCCGACGAATCTCGCTTTTGGCGGACCCAATTATGACTGGATTTATGTTGCAAACCTTTGCCGCTGGACGATTGCGCGGGCAAGGGTGGGGCGGAAAGGCCTGCCGCCTGTGAATCTCCGCCACTGAACGAAAGCAGGGCCCAGTTACTCGAGCCGAGATGTACAGAAAGACATTCGCGGTTCATGGGACAATCCGGAAGGGGTTTTCTGAAGACTTTTTGGGGCGGAGGCATCGCTGAAGATATTCTGTGACGAAGGAGAAATCCACCGTGCTAGTAGATTGTCACTCTCACGTTTTTGCTTACCCTGGTCACCTTTCTGACGAGTTTGTAAATGAGGCAAACCTGCGCTCCCGTGACCACCCGCTGGACCTGAACATCACGCCTGAGCTCCACTGGAAAGCAATGAAGTCTGTTGACAAGGTGATTGTTTTTGGGATGCGGGCCTTGAATTCCGGGATCGATACACCGAACGAATATATTGCCGAATATCAAGACCACCATCCGGACAAAGTGATCGGGTTTGCCGGTGTTGACCCGATGGTTGACGACGTCAGGTCAACGCTGGAGCAGGCGGTCCGGCTCAGACTCCGCGGGGTCAAGTTGGGACCCACGTATCAAAATATTCATCCTACCGACCCGCGCATGATGGAGGTGTATGAATTCTGCCAAGCTCATCACCTTCCCATCATGATCCATCAGGGTGCCACATTTCCCAGGAAGGCGCCACTTAAGTATGCGCTACCAATCGACTTGGAAGATGTTGCCCTTCGCTTCCCTGAGCTTCGCCTGGTGATCGCCCACATGGGGCATCCATGGATCGAGGAGACGATAGTCCTTGTTCGCAAGCAGCCCCATTTCTATACCGACATTTCGGCGCTCCATTACCGGCCATGGCAATTTTACAATGCCTTGATCATCGCGAGAGAATACGGTGTTCTCGACAAGATCCTTTTTGGCACTGACTATCCCTTTACGACTCCCGAAGCTACGTTAGAGGCTTTGCGAAATTTCAATCGGATTACCGAAGGCACGTCGCTGCCACGGCTGTCGCAGGAAGAAATCGAGAAGATCATTAAGAACCCCACACTGTCATACCTGGGGCTTGAATAGCGCGAACCCAAAGATGAGGAATTCCGGCCGGGGATAAAACGATGAAAATTACAAATGTCGAAGCTTTAGTTCTTGAATCTCCGGGTGCATATGAGGCCCCTGAAGGTGCCGAAGAGGCTTACGGAATAAAGTACCTCGGATTGATCCGTGTCAGCACCGATGCGGGCATCACCGGCTATTCTGACATGGAAACACAGCCGCACGTGGCTCGAGCCATTGTGGATGCCCCGAGCGAAGGTGCCACACCAGGCTTCGAGGGTCTCAAATCGATTCTCATAGGCGAAGACCCCTTCGAAGTGGAACGGCTCTGGTACAAAATGTACTTAGGCACCGTCTACTATGGCCGGCGCGGTGCGGCGATCCAGGTAATCTCCGGGATAGACATCGCTTTGTGGGACATTATCGGTAAGGCGATGGGCCAGCCTGTCTACAAACTGTTGGGCGGTGGCTATCGTCACAAAGTTCGTGCCTACGCGAGTACGCTTTTTCGCGCCACGCCAGCCGCCATTGAGAAGGCCTGCAAGCAGTATCTCGATCAAGGCTTCACGGCGGTCAAATTCGGATGGGGTGTTTTTGGTGAAGACCCCAATCAGGATGTTCGTCTGGTGGAGGCAGCAAGGCGAGCGCTTGGTGACAAGGCCGATCTGTTGGTTGACGCTGGCTGGCGGGTTCATCGAACCCCAAAGGAAGCCATTGATGTCGCCCATCGGCTTGAGCCTTTTCGCCCCTTCTTTATCGAGGAGTTGCTGCACCCGGAGGACTACGATGGTTATGCGCGACTGGCGGAAGCAGTCGACGTCTTGATCGCGTGTGGCGAGCAGGAATCGACTGAATGGGGATTTCAAACGCTGATCGAACGCGGAAAGGTGGATATCGTGCAGCCAGACATTTCGCGCTGCGGCGGCTTGACCATCGCTCGAAAAATCGTTCACATGGCAGAACTCCACAATCGCCTATGCATTCCTCACGCCTGGATCTCGGACCTTCTGACTGCTGCCTCACTGCACCTGAACGCCTTCATGGGGCGCTCCGTCTTTTTGGAATTCAATGTGACCCAAGGGCCGCTCAGCCGCGAGATCTGCAAGAACCCGATCCGAATGAAAGATGGTTTTGTAGAGGTTCCGCAAGGGCCAGGCTTGGGAGTTGAAGTGGACGAAAAGACGATTCAAAAATACAGGGTGCTCTGATTTCACAGCACCATAAGTGGAGGCGCCGCGCCACCGATTTTCCCAGTGGCTTTGGGCCTCAGCTTCCGATCGAACCTGGAAGCATGCTGGAGTACGCCCTAAAAGATGCATGAAAAGCGTGTGTTCAGCCCCCTGGATGGTTTTGACTCCCGCTTGGTTACCCACCTTGACGCGATTACGTTAGCGGCACAAAACTTTTACAGTAAACAGACGTAGGTACTGACGAACTCACTGGCTTAGAATCCAAGGAGGGCAAGTGCATCGCAGAAGTTTTCTGCAAGGGATTGCGGCTGGTGGATTATCTCTGCCAGTCGTAGGCGCGGCCGAAATCCCTGCATCGTACCGGCAAGGCAGCTTTGATGGTTCTGTGACCGCGTCCAAAGTTGACCTGGTGATTGATACTTCCCGAACTTTAGGGCCGATCGATCTCACCCGGTATTCACTGGGGCAGGGTGGCTTGAGTCCACAGCCCATGATCAGTGATCGCGTTGCCCAACTCAGACAGTTACATCCCCAGACCGTCAATTTCTTTGTTCAAGAATACTTTGACCTTTACCCAGAGCATTATCAGTATCACTGGGTGACACTCGACAAAGCAATCGAACCGATTCTCGCAATCGGCGCAAAGCCGATCATGAACCTGACGCTCAAACCCCCTGTGCTCTACCCGCAGATCAATGATGAGATCGTTGTCCCCACCAGTTGGGCGGAATGGGAGGAGTTGATATATCGGTTGGTCAGGCATTGTAATCAGGATCAAAAATTCGGGATCGAGTATTGGCTGGTTGAAAATGAGGGTGACATTGGCGAAGCGGGCGGATGTCCTTATAAATTCACGCCTCAGAGCTATGTCACCTATTACAAGCACACAGCGAGCGCCATTCGCAGAGCTGATCCAACCGCCAAAGTCGGTGGTCCGGCGCCCGCCGGGTATATCGATTACGAAAGCCCTTTTGTAGACGCCTTGGTCGATTCCGCCGCCCGGGGAGAAGTGCCCTTTGATTTCCTTTGCTTCCATGGGTACAACAATGATCCAAGATGGTTCTGGGAATTAATTGATCACATGAAGGCTAAGCTTGCCCAGCATTCTCAACTGAGCCATGTGGAAACTATGGTCGACCAATGGAACATGTCGCTCGGAAACCCCGTTATGGATCCCTACTTCCAGCCCGCTTTTATTCTGGAAACTACTTTAGGCTTCTACAAGAAAGGACTCACCAGGTCGTCGTACTATCAGATTCGCGATTATTTCGTTGACCCAAAGGTTTTTTCCAGGATTTTGTCCAAGCGCGGCACCGCCTTCATGGCACACTGGTGGAATACGATGCCGCAATACGACGCCCTGTACGACAACCAAAATCGGCTGCGGCCAGCGTATTACTCCTTTTTCCTCCTGAACCACATCAATGGTCGGCAACTGCCAGTGGCTGGGGCAGAACACGACGTCAAAGCGCTTGCGGCGGCCGAAGATCCGTGGATCAACGTTGTTCTGTGGAATTTCCCGCTTGAAGGCCAAGGAAGTGCTCGCGTGGTGACAGTTCGGTTCCCTTCTGAGAAAAAGGGGAGCGTTCGACTGGTGAAGCTCAACCCCGAAAGCCCCATTAATAATCTCGAGCAGATCCGCAATGGAGCAATCTCAGATCCCGAAAACAATCCGGTCAACATAACCCTTCGTCCCTATGAAATTTACTGGATTGAGATCACTAGGCCGTAATGGTTTCAGGATCGCGTCGCAAGATTCGAAGGTTGGTGTGAGGATATGCACAAATGAAGATAACAGACATAAAGACTCAGCTTATTCGGATCCCGTTCACTGAATACCTTCGGGCAGCTTACGGAGGACGCAGCCACGCCTCGTTCCTTTTGGTGGTGGTTGAAACCGACGAAGGAATTGTCGGCTACGGCGAACACGACGGTCTGTTTTATGAGACGGCAGACGCATTTATCCATTCGGAATTGAAACCTCTTCTTCTCGGCGAAGATCCAACCCAGATTGAATTTCTCAACCATAAGATGGAGCACTTTTTTCTCTGGAATTCATTTGCGGCTTACCCGATCTCGGCAATCGACATGGCTCTTTATGACATCAAAGGAAAGAAACTTGGTGTACCTGCGTACGAACTCCTGGGCGGACTCTACCGCGAAAAGATGGAAGTCACCGGGCTGATTCATATGCACAGTACCGAGGAGGACGTTGCCTCAGCAGTCAGGCTTAAGGAGAGAGGCTATCGAGTGCTGAAGATCAAAGTAGGCCTCAATCCTTACAAGGACATGGAACGGCTGGCCGCAATCCGCGAAGCCGTTGGGCCGAAAATTCCTTTTCGCATTGACCCTAATATGGCGTGGAGTCCGCGGACCGCTGTGCGCTGGATTCGCAAGATGGAGAAATTCAACCTGCAGTGGGTGGAACAACCGGTTCCGTCCTGGGATAAGAAAGGGCTGTTGGAAGTGGCGAGAGCCGTGGATACTCCGCTGTCAGCCGATGAAAGCTGCATGACTGTCCGCGACGCCATGGAACTGGCCGAACTCGGAGCCGTAGAAGTATTCAATGTCTACCTGACTGAGTGCGGCGGAATCACACGCGCAAAACAGATCGTCTCTATCGCGAATGTCGCTGGAATCGCCTGCGTTATCGGCACATGGGGGGAAGGTGGCGTCGGACAAGCTGCGGTTCTGCACCTTGTTGCGAGCTCACAGAATTTTGAACACCCCTCGGATTCCGCAATTGGCCTGACCGCCGATAGCTTCATCACTGAGCCTTTCACCTTCGACTCCCAGGCCTGTTTGTCTGTCCCACGTAAACCCGGACTGGGGGTGGAGCTGGACAGCAGCAAGATCAAAACGTATTCAAGCCTTGTAGGCGAGGACAGGGTGTTTGCCGGTCTTGCGGGAAACAGATCCATACCGCGTTCGCGAATAATCCTATGAGCGACATCTCCACAGAGTGAACGCAGAAATCGATGAGGCTTCGTCACGGTGAACTGAAATCAGTGATGGAAAAGGTAGCTGACTCTACCCTTTACTACCCGCAATATCAGTATAAAGCGTGGGGTTATGGCGAGTGGATTGCCATGGAGGGGCTGCTTTCCGCTGCTGAAATCTGCGGCAATGCGCGATATCTCGGCTTTGTCGAGGGCCTGGTCAACGGTTGGATTTCCAAACGCGAGGAGCTCGTCCCAGCAGATCATGTCTCACCCGGAGTTGCCTTAGTGCGGTTATACCGCCTGACGGGGCAGGAAAAGTACATACGCCGGGCACTCTCTCTTGCTGGTTTGCTTTTGAAATCTCCGCGTTCTTCCCGCGGCGCAAGGCTTTTACGGCCGGATGCTGAGCCAAACGTGTACGTTGACTGCATCTATTCTGACCCAACATTGTTCTGCGAGTTGGGAATCACGACGGGTGACAAGAAATGGTTTATTGAGGCGGTGAATTACACTCAGGAGTTCCTGGATGTTTTGACCGACCCGGAAAGCTCGCTGCTATACCATGGGTATAGCGATAATTCGCATTCGCCAATCGGCCTGCTTTGGGGCCGGGGAGTTGGATGGGCAGTACTCGGATTGGTCGATGTACTAGCAAACCTGTCGAAGGAGCTCCCCGGAAGGGAGGAATTGCTGGCGCAGATGTGGCACATGTCGAAAAGCCTCAAAAATCTCCAAGCAGCCGACGGGAATTGGCACACGGTCCTCGATCTCCCAGAATCCTACCTTGAGAATTCTGTAGCGGCTTTTGTATTCACAAGTTTCAGCAAGGCGATTCGGCATGAATTGCTGGACACTACCTTTGCTCGCTGCGCTGAAAAAAGTTGGAATGCTGTCGTGAAGGCGCTAAAACCCGACGGACAAATCCTTGTCTCAGAGGCAACTCCCGCCGGCGACCTGCTTCTATACAATTCCTTGAAGCTGGGTGTTTATCCCTGGGGCCAAGGTGCAGTTCTGCGCGCCGTTGAAGAGGAATGTATTGCCCGAGGGCTATTCGACGTGAGCTCACGACATTGATGTCTACTTCCCGTTGGACTGCAGCACAGAACACGACTTGATTCAGAGAAGGCCAATCCCCAGCTTAGTCACAGATCATCTTGCGGCCGCTCGACCTTAAGCAAGGGTTTCTCCGGGAAAGCATACCCTTCAATCGCGAGATGCCAAGATCCATCCCCATCAGCGTCCGGCTCAGCTTTCCGTTACGGGCTTACGCCTCTCTTCATATACGGTTATGAGAAGTGTGCTCATTAACACTAGAATTCCGCCAACAACCATGTAGCCAGTCATCCGCTCGTGAAGGATGACAGCGGCCAGCACCAATCCGAAAAACGGAATCAGATAGTTGGATAGTGCCGCCTGCGTTGCATCCAAGCGCGTCAGCACATTAAGGAACAGAACCATGGAAAGGCAGTAGACGAAGAGCGCCAGTACGATTAGAGCTCCCCATACCGCGAGCGTAAAATGTGGCAGGTTGAGAAATCCCTGAAACTCGGTGTCCAGCGTGATGGGGAGCATCACCACGAATACGGCGTAATAACTGTAGAGCAAGACTTGCAGCGGAGAATATCGACGCAACAGCTTCTTGCTATAGACATTGTAGAATGAGCTGCCACATATTCCGCCGAAGATGAGAAGATTTCCAATAAGGAAATCCATGCTGGCCAGGTTCAGTTCCTTCCAGTTTATACCCGAGCATTCCATGACTCCGATGATGGCGAACGCGAAGCTCACCCATCGTACTGGGGTCATCTTTTCGCCGAGCAGGAAGTAGGCCATGACTGCGGTGACGACGGGAAGTGTCAGCGCTAGCAGTGCGGCGTTAGAAGCAAGCGATAATTTCACACCCCAAGTTATGAACAACTGGGCTGGGATCTGGCCACACACTCCTATCAGGATGAACCCATAAAGGTCGTGGCGGGGGAGCGGACCGCTGCGGTGGGCCTCAGCCTTGGACCTCTGTCGATGGCGCACAATCAGGACCAGCAGGATCGTGGCAAGCGTTACAGGAAAGAATGTGGCGAAAACCGGACCCATTTGTTCCTGTGCGACCTTTACCATCGAATACTGGCTGGCCCACATGAGGTTGCATAGGAGTAACAGGATCCAATCGCCAAATCGAGATTGCACTTTCATTTTGTGCCTTCAGTCAGTTAATCCACTCTTATTCTTATCCGCCAGCGGTTGGTGTCATATGGTTTGAGCAACGCATACCCACTCTCGCCCAAGTCTCCCAATACGTCAGAGGGAGATGTGCAAGGCTCGAGAGCAATGCAGCGGAAGGGATTCTCGCTTTCCGGAAATCCGAAATTGTTGAACCATACGCCAAGAATCGGAGTTGTAGTCAAGTCGAACGTTATTGAAATATTGTGCTCCGAAAACGCCAGGTTGCACTCCCCTTCACTGAGACCGCTGAGAAAGATCTTAAGCGTATCTCCACGTGGGATCCATCGTGTGGAAAGGTCAATAGAGCCGTATATGGGCCATCGATAGACATCCTTTTGTCTAGGGAATGTCGTAAACGTCGTGTCACCCTTCGGGATCCTGAGCTCGAATTCGTCTTTCACCGCGAATAGTGAATGAGCTGACCACAGGTACCTGAAGGGCAGATCACTGAGGCTTTCAACGGCGTATTGAATCTCTAAAGTGTTTGCATCAACCAGGCGATAAGTCTTCCTGACGTGGTAATCAAACGATGTTCCGTTGCGTTCCAGCGTTAGGACCTCGTCGTCAGCTCGTTCAACTTCCCACTGGCCGTAAACCCACTCTCCCATCTGAAACAACTGTTTCCCTTGCCATGAGGGAAAAGGATATTCTCCTGGTTCGATGTTGGGAAAGCAATCGTCCATGCCACTTGTATCGTAATTTGTCCACTCGCTGCCCAAAGGAATCTGGCGGTAAGGTTTTTGGGGTGACACCAATAGTGTGTCGCCTGTTCTTTTGTCCACAATCTGGCGCAGCTTTCCGCCTACTTTCGGCAGGACAATCACGTCCAGCGCTGTGGAACTCAAGACTAGTTCGCCGCTTTCCATTTGATGACTCTCTCCATGAGTCCAGCTAACGCTACTTAACAAAGCACGGATGCATTGAGCTTAGGGGACTTTCAATACAGAAATTGGCCTCGGCTCAGCACATTGGAACCCAGTGTCTCACCGGATTGTCCAGCCACCATCAACAACCAGGTTGGAACCCGTCACGAAGGATGAATCGTCTGAGGCAAGAAACAAGGCACAAGTCGCAACTTCTTCCGGCGCTCCTGTCCTTCCAAGGACAGTCATATCCCTTTGCCATTGATGCAGCTTTTCGTCTTGCGCCTCAGGGCTGCTGGCGGTATCGATCGGCCCAGGGCAGATAGCATTAACCCGAATGTTATCCTTTCCGTAGTCGATGGCGAGGGCTTTTGTAAGTTGAATCACCCCGCCTTTTGCAGAGCAATACGCGGTGTAGGAGGCAAATCCTACCAGGCCACCTACGGATGCCATATTGATAATAGAGCCTCCCCCTACCTTTATCATTTCAGGGATCGCATGCTTTGAGCATAAGAAGACACCTTTGAGACTGACATCAATGGAGCGGCTCCACTGGTCCTCAGAAGTTTCGACGGCTGATCTGAAATCCCTTTCATCCATGTGTGCAGCGTTATTCACGAGGATGTCAATTCTGTCGTAAGCCTTGACCGTGTTGCTCACCATAGTCGCAACGTCTGAATTGCTTGATACGTCGGTGCGACAGAAAAGCCCGTCTCCTCCTTTCTGCTTGATCAGCGATACAGTTTCCTTTCCAGATGCTTCGTTGATGTCAGCCACACAAACCCTTGCCCCTTCTTCCGCAAATAATAAGGCGGTAGCACGACCAATCCCGGACGCTGCACCTGTTACAATGGCCACCTTACCGGACAATCGCATTTCTACACCTCCCACCTGACATGAGTAACGAGCCTCGTCAATTCTGAACGGAATTGAGAGCCAAATCGCTATAAGAATCGCAGGGTGATATCCTTCGTCATTCATCGCCCTGTTTTGCGCTTCTGCGTATAATGATTATGCCGTTACGTTCGAATCAACTTATTGATTCTGTCTTTTTTCCCCCAAACAGACTCTGAATGACGAAGGATGTCCTCTGGGGTAAACCAAAACCGCTTCATCGTGAGCCGGCTATGCAGCTTTGCCATGTCATTGTAATGGGGTGATTTCGGGTCCTGCGACTCACCGTAGGGCAGCAGACTCCAGACTTCCTTGGGCTCGGTTTCGACAACCACCATCATGTGTCCCCATCCGTCATCGTCGTATATCTGGCCGCCATCCTGTTGCACACCATGGTCGGGATGCAGCACGTCAAACAGAGACGACGAACATCCATCCATGGGGAATTTCCCATTCCGAACGACAACATTTACTTGGCCCCAAGGCACAGCAGGTTTGCCAAAGTAAGACTCAATGCGGTCAATGGCCTGCCTAAGTGCATCGAACGCCATCTCCTGCTCTTTCGCCGCGTAGGTATCAATGTCGTATCTGGAATAGTTGACGAATCGTGCGTACTCCTCTGCAGAAAACAGATCCCGGTAGGCAAGAGCCCAGAAATGCAAGTATGTCTGGGCAATTGAATCTTCACCGGAGCGCCGGTCCCATGCTTGCAGGGTTTCGACCGCCTGGGCTACCTTCGGATCTGTTACTTGACTGCTGAAAGTGGAATAGGCCCCCGTGATAAGCGGTACAATAACATCCGCTGGGACCACGTAGGTATCGAAAGTCATGGCCTTGATCTCCTCAAGCGTAAACTCCTTGTTCTGTCCCAGCACCTTGAGGAGCCTTTCACCACGCGGGTTCAGGTCTTTTTTCCCGCCCCAGGGCTCTGGTTTGTTCATATGGAAGTAAGGAGTTGGCTTAAGAGGATTAATTCCAGAATTGATAGTAGACAGCCAGGGCTGATTGTTACAATTCTGGACAAAGCCCGAAGCAGGATTCAAGAGTTGCGGAAGATCCTCCAAAGGGAAATAGGGTCCCCACTCGGTTTTCTTTGTCCAGCCAGGAACAGGTTTGCGCCAGTTGTATCCGTTAGCACGCTGCGCGACGTCTGCATTTTCAACCCAGTAAAGGGTATCTTTATCTGTATACAGAAAATTCCAGCGTGGGATCAGATGAGAAGCCATGACGGCCTTGAATTCTTGCAGGTTCTGGGCCTTCATGAGCCGATACATGCCCGTTGAATAGTTGACGCCATCGAAGTTGGGAAGCTTCACAGAGTAAGCGATGTGCTTTTCCCGGTCGTACTTGACGATGGGGCCATGGTGCGTGTAATAGCAGGGGAGTGTGACAGCCTGCATTCCTTCTTTCCCTTTAATCTTGAACGTCTCGTATTCGACTTTGATGTCTCTCCATTCGCCTTCATAGAGATACTGCATTGAATTCCTGGGATTGATCTTTTCCTTATACACGTCAGAAATGTTAGGGAAATTCCACGTGGCAGACCAAGTCTTCTTGTCATTGAAACCATCCAGGAAAAATGGACTACCAAACCAACTGATGCCCCCAGCATTCAGCTTGCCGGGCGTTATCAGATGCGCTTCGTAGTTCTGGAAGCGATTGGCCCAGGGCATGTGGGTCTCTTCGAAATGAATAATATTCCCATTGGCGGACTTCGACTTCGCGATTGCGAACTGGTCGGAACCAAAGCCGCGGAGAGAATTGATTCGCTCCTCAGGTTGGATATCCTCGGCGGTCATCGGCTCAATCCAGGTACGAATATTAGGCAGATCGGAACCAAAGTCTGGAATTTCCTGGGGCAAATTCGTCAGCTTGACCAGCGCTTCGTTGATGCTGTAAAAGCGAAAATAATTGCCTCGCTCTTCAGCTTCGACATCCTCCGCCGTAATGGGCTCAATCCAGGAAGGAATACGAGCACGATTCTCGGCGATATAGGTGTTTACACCCTCAGCAAATGCGCTCAAAATCTTATATGTTTGCGGATCGATCTTATCCTTATTTTCGGCCACCGTTTTCTTGGTTCGAAGGAGGCGCTGCAAATAATCTCCATCCCAGCGGTATTCATAATGGATAAAGTGCAGATAACCTCTCCCGAGGCTATTGAAACCCAGAACTTCCGTGAGCCGCCCCTGGACATCCATATACTGGATCATCATTTCTTTAAGGTGATCCTGGGCTTGGGCGTAGCCATAACCGAAAAAAGTGGCTTCCTCTGTCTCTCCTACAATATGAGGGACCCCAAAGTTGTCGCGATAAATCGTCACCTGCTCAGCAAGGCCGCCACCTAAACCAGCCGCCAACGGAGTTTCAATCGCCGCCGCTGGAATGGACAATGCCCCTGCCGCAATCCCTTGCAAAAAACTCCTTCGATGCATTTTGCCTCCCTCCGGGGCTCAGCGATGTAACGAATCGAGCCGTGCAAATGAAACTCGCAGTAAATTTCCTTCACCCGCCTGCTGATGACGGCGTCCAAGCCAGACGCTTGCTTAGCTCCCTGCCATGCTACTTCGAATACCGTACCGAAGCATCGAGCGCGATCCG
Source organism: Acidobacteriota bacterium (assembly GCA_021827245.1). Next base: position 17,597 of record JAKAWN010000047.1, read on the forward strand.
AAAGCGTATCACAGTACACTGGGCCAGCGGGACGGACCCTTGTGGGCTGTACCAGATTTGTTCAGAGGACTGGACAACTCCCTCATCACCCACCCGCGTTCGCTTGACAGGTCCTCCGTTTGTTGCGAGATTACCGCCGTGAGGGGAAAGTCACTCGTCTGACTTATAGCCCAAGACACTTCCTGTTTAATTGCAGGATGCAAGGTGAGGTTCTTCCCTGACAGCTTGTTCTCAAGTGTCCTAGTCGCCAAAACTTCGTGCCGCTATCTCGCATACGTTCCACGACTGGGCGCTCACAGGAACTGGGATTAGTGATAAGGAGATTACCATGAAAGAAGTAACAACGGGCAAATGCGGGAGTAAATCTGTAAATTATCACCGCTCGAATGTTCCCTTCCAGCTTTGGCTGGCAGCGCTCGCTTTTACATTGATCTTCGTCCAACTCAGCTGGGCAAGCACCACAGGAAGCATATCTGGTGTTGTGAGGGACCCGAGTGGGGCGGTGATTCCCGCAACCACTGTGGTCGCGACGAATACACAGACAGGGGTAAAGGAAACAATCGTGACCAACTCAAGTGGTTTTTACGAATTCCCGGCGCTGCCGCTCGGCCGATATGAAATTACCATTCAAAAGGCTGGGTTTAAAAAGTACGTGCAAAAGGGCTTAGTGATCAATGTAAACACTGCGCTACGCGTTGATGCCGCGCTGCAATTAGGTGAAGTGTCACAGACGGTTAGCGTTTCAAGTACCGCCGTTCATGTTTCCACGACAAGTACTCAACTGGGGGATGTGATTACGGGCGTTAAGATGACTACCCTCCCTCTAAACGGTCGCAGCTACACGGACCTGCTTGCCCTTCAACCGGGTGTCGCCCCACAGCCATCAGGAGCGTACATCACCTATACCACCTCAAGCACTCCAGTATCTGGAGACCTCTCAGGGGGTGCGCTGTCTATTAACGGGCAAAGGGAAACAGCCAACGGTTTTACGGTGAACGGAGCTGATGTGAACGAGGGGGTATACCAGTACGCGAGCATCATCCCAAACCTTGACTCGATTGAAGAGTTTCGTATCCTGACGAGCAACTTCAATGCCCAGTACGGCAACTACGGCGGGGGGCAGATCATGGTCGTCACAAAATCTGGAACCAACCAGTTCCATGGTGACGCTTTCGAGTTCCTTCGCAATAACGCCTTCGATGCTCGGAACTTTTTCTCGCCGACCCTGGGATCCTTCAAGCAAAATCAGTTCGGCGGCACGCTGGGCGGGCCGATTAAGCATAACAAGGCATTTTTCTTTGTCGACTATCAAGGAACGCGCAATACCATTGGTCAGGATACTGGCAACATCCTGGTGCCTTCGGCGGCAGAACGTAACGGTGACTTCAGTGCTGAGACACAGCAATTAACCGGAACAGTTGCCGGCTCGTTCTGGGCAAGCACCCTTTCACAGGAATTAGGGTATCCCGTGGCCGCCAACGAGCCGTACTACACCGCTGGATGCACCGGTTCCTCTCAATGCGTCTTTCCAAATGCGATTATCCCCCAGTCCGCGTTTTCGTCCCCGGCTCCCCACCTCCTGCAATACATACCCTTGCCGAATTCAGGGCCGTTCTTTACTACTTCTGCATATAACCAAACCCTGCGAGATGACAAGGGTGGTGTTCGGTACGACGAGAATACGCGTTGGGGCATGCTTTCCGCCTATTACATGTTGGACGATTTCACGGTGGTGAGCCCGTATGCCACCTCCAGCCTTCCCGGATTTGCAAGCCAGAATGCGGGACGCGCTCAACTGATCGATCTGAGCGATACGAAGACCTTTGGTAACTCCGCAGTGAACGTCTTTCGCATAAGCTACATGCGAAGCGCCATTTTGCAAAATGCGCCCATCTCCGGGCAAGGACTGGGGCCGACATTCAGCTCACTAGGTTTTGTCGAGGGATTTAACACTCTGGGCCTCGCTCCAATTGCCCCGCAGTATGAAGGAGTCCCTCCTATCGGAACCAACGAGTTTGGCTTCGGCGTCAGTGGGCAAGTCACCCGGCAAGTCGACAACCTATATCAATTTCAAGACGATTTCAGCAAGATCATCGGCACTCACTCGCTAATGTTTGGTGGAGAGTTCCATTACGACCAGTCGGGCCTTCTTTGGCCAGGCTTGACTAGCGATGGGACATTTGGTTTTTCCGGTAGCGAAACAGGCAGTGATATCGCCGACTTTCTGATTGGTGCTCCGAGTTATTTTGCTCAAGGCGCTCCAAACGGTTTCCCCAATCGCACTCACTATATCGGGTTATTCGGTCAGGATAGCTGGCGGGTCCGTCCCCATCTCACGCTCAACTACGGGTTACGGTGGGACGTTAGTCCCTTCTGGTATAACCCCCGCAATGAAGTTGATGCTATGATTCCTGGCGAGAAGTCGATTGTCCTTCCTGGAGCTCCCACGGGTTTAGTTTTCCCCGGCGACCCGGGTATTCCAAACACTGTTGCCCCTACCGGCTATCAGAACTTTGCTCCCCGGATTGGTCTTGCATATTCACCCGCCTGGAATAGCGGGATCCTCGGAAAATTAACAGGTGGGCCAGGCAAATCCAGCATCAGACTCGGTTACGGCATATTTTATACCCAGACCGAGGACCTCAACCTTCAAGTTGAGACGGATTACCCCTGGGGCCTCTACTACGTAGCTCCGGTTCCTACCCTTTTCGCAACACCTTATGTCGATCGCGCCACAGGCAACAGTGAAGGCCAACGGTTTCCGGTGACCTTTCCGCCGCCTCCTTCGCGTTCACATCCGAATAACAGCGTCAACTGGGCGCAATTTTTGCCGATTTCGAGTAATCCCGTGATATATAACGGCGATCGAATTCCCTATACCGAGGATTATTCAGCCAGCTTGCAGCGTCAGTTCGGTTCCAACACGTTGCTCACCTTAGCTTATGCCGGCGCGCAAGGTCACAGGTTGATGGTCTCTCTCCAATCGAACCCCGGCAATCCCGCTCTCTGCCTTAGCGTCAGCCAGCCGAGTGAGGTATTGCCTGGGACGCCGACGTGTGGTCCTTTCGGGGAAAATGGAGTGTATTATCCGGTGACGGGTGGAGTTATTAATGGCACCCGCGCCCCATACGGTCCGCTCTTTGGCAGCAATGATTATTACGATACGATGGGGAATTCCAATTACAATGCACTCGAAGTAACACTACACCACAGAACGGGGCGGTTGGAATTCTTAATAGGCTACACTTATAGTAAGTCCATGGATAACGGCTCCGGACTGATGGACCAAGTCTATCCGTTTAATTACAAGCTTTCTAAGGCGCTTTCAGCCTTTGATGCCACGAACAATTTCGTGGCCAGTTACACGTACACCCTACCTTTTGATAAGCTGTTCGGACGCAACCGGTTCGTCCGTGGTTGGCAGATTTCCGGTATCACTCGCTTTGTAACTGGATTTCCAGTGACATTGAGCGAGCAGGATGACCATTCTCTTCTTGGAACAGGCGGCGGTGGGCTTACGGGAGGGGTGGACGTCCCGAATTTCACTCCCGGATCCCTCAACTTTACCAATCCTCGTAGCGGGCTACCATATTTCAACACCTCACTTTTCTCCCCCGAACAATTGGGTCAGTTCGGGAATGCAAATCTCCGGTTCTTCCACGGCCCAGGTATTAATGATACTGACATGGCGCTGCTCAAAGATTTTCACCTGACTGAAACTAAATATTTCGAATTTCGAGCCGAGTGGTTCAACATCTTCAATCATGCCCAGTTCTTCGGGCCGAGTGGCAACATCAACAGCGGTACTTTTGGGTTAGTGACCAGTGCGAGATCACCTCGCATTGGGCAGTTGGCGCTGAAGTTTTACTTCTGAAATGGAGGATACGGTAGCGGTTGTATGTTCCAGGCTTCCATTCATGCGAGATGAACCAGGCGCGCAGTCCCTTAATCGAGATTTCCGCCGTCAGGTTTCCGAACGCGCTTTCCGGATGGGAAATCCTGTACAGGTCAACCTGCTAGCCCCTGTTGTGATCCTTCACGCTCTTTCGCGCATCGGCGGTAAGTTCAGAAAAACGGACGACTCGCGCCCGGAGGGTTTCGGGAAGCTTCTTCCCTTGGAGTATTTCAGTTTTCCGCTTGCGGTAAAGATCGATTGCGGATTCTGGGGCAAGGTGGTCAGGGTTCCGAGGTCATCCCGGTCGGCATTCCGATATGAAGCCGACAGTCATTCCGATTTCAAGCCGGTGAGTCGGGGCTTTCTGTCGGAACCCTGACCGGGATCATCTCGGAACGATTTCTAGCGTGCGAAGGTCGGTGACCGAGCATCGTCCGAAGAGTCATCAGCAGAATCCTCCCAATCGGTAATTGAAAAACGTGCCCACCGAGTACCCCTGCAGACACTGCGGGAATGTGGCCTCTGGACAAGGGTGGAATCCTCGAACGGTGGGAAGAACGGAAATCTCGCCTCGAAGTTTCTTGCTTATTGCACGGCCCTCGTTCACCAAAATTCTATCCGGCTCTGGAGGGAAGCGGCCTTTTCGCTTCGCCGACCTTCTGGCATAACCGTCTGCCATGCTTCAATGTCTGACGCTGTGCGTGGAGATATTCCTTCCCCTCTCGCGTTCCCGTCGAACCCTTCTCCCCCAAAATCTCGCCTTGCGCCAACAACTTGTCGTATTGAACACCAGCGATCTGCGCCACCCACCCAGACGGCTGAAAAAGGCGGTTCAACCGCCGGGCTTACGGCGGGAAGTTCATGCGGCGCAGGAGGGCCTGATAGCGCGGGTCGGAGCGCAAGGGCTCGAGCTGCCGCCCCGATTTGAGTCCACTCACCAGATTGGAGCGCTCTTCGTAGGCCTTTTCGATCCAGGCAAAGGCTTGGTCGTTGTCGCCCAGACTTGCATAAATGTATGCAAAGAGGTCGGGTGACACATATTCACGCTTGGAGCGCGCATTTAATTCGTTGAGTATCTTCATCGCCTCGCTTCGCTTGCCCGCCAGCGCATAGATCTGAGCAAGTGCCGATACCCACACCACGCTGCCTCCCGAAAGGTCGATGGCCTTGAGCATCTCCGTGACAGCCTCGTCATACATCCGCTTATGCTTGTAGCTGTCACTCAGGCACGCGTGGGCGAGAGGGAAGCTCGCGTCCATCTCCAGCGTCTTCCGGCATTGTTCCATTTCCTGATCGTACAGTCCGGCCGGGCCAAGGGCCTCCATTGCCACATCCGCACTTATAATGAGCGAAAGCGGATCCAAGCTCTCCGCTTTCCTGCCCTCAGAAATGGCCTCGCTATGGCGCCCCATGATGCTCAGGAACGCCGCGTACCAATGATAGGCGTTGGCATAGCCAGGATTGAGTTCGATAGCTCGTTTGAATTCGCGTTCCGCGCCTTCCCAATCCCAATCGAAGAATGCTTTGGACCAGGCAAGGGTGGTGTGAGCTTGGGCGAGGGTGCTGTCGAGCTGTAACGCTTTCGTCGCCGCGGCCTCGGCCTTTGGGTAGGCTTCCCTCGGACGCAAAACTGCATAGAAACCCGCTCCCAGCATGGCGTAGGAGTCAGCCAATCCAGCGTATGCTGGCGCGTAGTTTGGGTCCTTCTCGATTGCCTTTTGGAAACAGTCTAGACTTTTCTTGAGCGCCTCCGGCGTCCTTTTGTTCCAATAATACCGGCCCTTGAGATAAAGATCGAGTGCCTGGGGGTTGACGGGAAGGGCACGAGCTAGGCCTGTTCGCTCTTGCGGCGTGAGTTTGGCCTGAACCTCCCGGGCGATGGCACGCGCCACTTCGCTTTGCAGCGCCAGCACTTCACCCAGGTCGCGCTCGTAAGTTTCCGCCCACATGTGGCGATCCGTCGGCGCGTAGAGCAGATTCGCCGTGATGCGAACGCGGTCACCGGAGCGCCGCACGGTGCCTTCCACGATGGCGTCCACGTTCAGTTCGCGGGCAATCTCCGGCAGTCGCTTCTTGCTGCCCTTGTAACCCATTACGGATTGCCGTGAGATGACGCGCAGGGCCCTGATCTTGCCCAGGTCCGTGATCAATTCCTCCGTCATGCCGTCGGCGATGTACTCCTGCTCGGGGTCAGCGGAAAGATTTTCAAGCGGCAGCACGGCGATGGATTCAATCTTCGGAAAGGGCACGCCATGGCCTGCCCCCACGGCAGCCATCAGCCGTTCCCGCAGGCCACCGACGTTGAGGGCAAAGAGCGTCCCGAACACAACGATGGCGGCAATTGTAGTAACTGCAACGACGGCGAGCCAGCGCAGGTTCCTGCGGCGTCCGGCCAGCGCCGGAACCCGGCGGCAGCCAGAGACCTCTGCTCCACCTTCCGTCAGCGGCGTCTCCGAGGGCAACTGAGCGTGCAAGACGGCC
>JAKAWN010000048.1 GCA_021827245.1 Acidobacteriota bacterium
CACTTCCAGCACCTGGCTCTCTCGAAACTGGCATGGCCACGAGCATACGGGATTGGTTGATTGCCCGGGCCGCGCGGACCATCCCACAGCCGGGCTTGCCGGACAATGCCACGACCGTTTCAAAAGGGAAGACACTCTACGGTATGGGCTGTGCCTCGTGCCACGGTCAGGATGCCCGTGCGCCCACACCGATCGGTAGGTCCATGTATCCCCGTGTTCCTGACCTCGGTTCGACTCGAGTACAGAGCTTGTCAGATCAAGAGCTTTTCTGGGTCATTAAGAATGGGATTCGGCTGAGTGGGATGCCTGGATTTGCTCGAATCAACACTGACAACCAAATCTGGCAACTGGTCTATTACGTCCGTAGCATTGGAAAGCCAGCCAAAAAATGACTCATGATTGTGATACCACCCTGAAGGTCCCGGTATCTGAACCGCACGAGCAGGCCACTCCGGAAAGCGTCGATCACCCTGCAAAGAGAATCTTTTGGCTTTCGCAAAGACATGAGCCGAACCAGCTGAAGGAGAGGATCATGGGGACGGAAGTTGAGGGATTGAGGAAGGCATACTGCCCGGAGGCGAAGTTGAGAGGCGGAACTTCCGCGCGCCGACATTCTTGTCACCTGGGGCCTCTCGGAAGATTTAGTGCAGGACATTCAATCTCTGGATTGTTTTTCATCAGTACAAGCAATCCGGCGGTCGAAAGGGAAAGCAATTTACGATTATGCGAGCTAGTTGACGCAGCCAGGCATTCCACACTCAACCACCTGAAACAGGAAGATGATTGAGCCATGTTACGCAAGGGCGCTGTGATTCCACCGCTGACGATCAGAGACCCTCACGGCCGTCTGGTCAGTGCTTGGGATTACAAACAGAAACGCAACCTTATCATCGCGTTTCTGGATGAAGGGTGTTCAATCTGCGAGCGATTCGTCAAATCTCTGATCACTTATGCGGAAGATTTCAGGCAAAGGGAAGCGGTGGCTCTTCTTGTGTTCCCTCAGGAACCGGGTTCCGCCGAGTGCAGCGCATTACCCGCCGAGATTATCGCCGGAACGGACGTTGACGGTTCGGGTATTCAAAGATTTCTTGGTGAGGATGCTCTGTCCATCCAGGGACTATTGCGAAAAGGTACCTTTGTCATTGACCGCTACGGAGAAGTTTATGACTTGTGGTTGGCTGAGGGACATGGATTTCCCACAATTGAACAGATTCTCAGCTCGCTGGACGCGATCGAACTGATTTGCGATGAGTGCGGCGTACCGTACGATCCTCTCGATGAATAATTCCGCGGCAACCACTCCGTGAATCATGGGGGCTAATGCACGACCAAGGATTCTTCGCAAATCCTTGTGGCACATCGTTCTTGAGTGTCGACACGTGCCGTGGTTCGATGTTATTTCGTTCCTAGAAATAGGGCGTAAGCGGTGTTGGCAAGAAAGAGCAGAATGGCAATGACGTTAAACAGCCCACCCCAATGATAGGCGCTGGGCGAGCCGCCGAGATCTCCTCCAATTCTCCAAATGAGCGAAATGTCGAGCAGAAGAACATGGACATAAAAGACGGGACGGTAAGGAAGCCGGATTCCACTGACCGCGGGAAGGATTATGGGTGCGTGGGCGAAGATCATGGAAAAGACAAAGCCTAGAAACACGGTATGCAGCATTGCGTCGTATCTCAGTTCGACGTTCGCAGGCCAGTGTGCCGCCAAAATGGCCAGCACGCCTCCAGCTCCGAGCCAGGCGTATCCTCCCAGCAAGCAGACAGCTGCAAATCTCGGAAGTCCCTTTTGTCGAATCGTGACTCGCGCCAAGTCATATCGCGCAAGCCACAAAGACAGTGCCACCATGCCGGTTCCCAAAAGCAAGTGCCCAAGCGACACTCCGAGGGACATAGCCACAAGGCCAGCCGCATAAAGACTAAGTGCAATGACGAAAATCTTTTGGCGGCTCGCTGTGGGGGCGAGAAAGCGGCTAAGCTCAAGCCTTTCTCCAACGATGGTCAATATCAGAAAGGCCATCCACCAGTGAACCATTTTCGGAATGGGGACGCCAGCGAACCAGAGAGCATTGCCGACGGCCCACGATAGGGCGCCGGCCGCCATGGTCAGAGTGAACATTGTTCGCTGGCGCCGAATAATCGAGTAGAAGACGCCCACGAGCACAATGCTACCCAGGAATATCAGGAGTGGCCCCGTGGGACCGGCTAAACCAGCAACGAGCGCCACTGCGCCGGCGGCAGTGAACGTGGGCGCAAGATATGCCCAGAATCGACCAAGGGCGACTGCTCGCTCCAGGCCGATTAACGTTCCCAGAAATCCGCCCACCATCAGCGGGCCGTGTGCCAGTGCCAGGTTGGATTGAAGCCAAGGCAGATTCCAGCCGAGCCGCAACAAGGCTGCCCACAGGCCTGCTACGAGCGTAAGGATGGCGGCGAGTGCCAGCCATCTGTCTGGTCGAACGCGTAATCTGGACATGGCCGGCGTCAACACTTTCAAGATAAGCGCGAACTTATCGCCAGCCTATCGGAGGTCAGGAAGTTACCCTGCCGATTCGTACTCGCCACACTTCGGGACCTTGTTCCAAGTAATCCCAGGTGAATTCGCTCTGGTGCTCGGCCTGAAACTGGTAGTAGAGCGGTTTTGGGTCGTGATCGTTTACCAGCACGAATGCCTGGGCCGGCCGAAGATTTGCAAACGTGTCGAATATCCGGGTGTGACGCTCCCTCGGCGCAATCGAACGCACGTCCAAAATGTTTTCTTCCGTCGTTATCCGATTCGTACTCTCGTTCATTTTTCCTTCCTCTTAAGAAATAATTGACTTTTCAAGGTGTGCTATTCCGGCCAACCCAGACGGCGCCGAGCATCGAGCGACATCAGCATCGGGTGCCATGGCGGATCCCACACCAGGACTACTTCCACCGATTTGACTTCGGCCAGTTGCTTGCGAATCCTATCTTCGACCGCTTCCCGCAAATGTGCATGGAGTGGGCAGGCCGGTGTCGTCATCGTCATCTCGATTCTCACTTTGTCGCCGGTGATTCCGATTGCGTAGACCAGTCCCAGGTCGACGATTCCGATGCCAAGTTCCGGATCGGGGATGGCAGACAGAACGTCAAGCACCGCTTGTTCACTCAGAGTTTCCATGGGTAGAACCAAAAGCCTGCACCACTGGCAACGATAGGCAGTTCCAGGGGCACGGCCGATGACTTTTGTCACGGCTTGGACCAATGATTGCCGAATGGGTCTCGGAGTTGCGGGCGCGGTTCGCTCAAGAATGGAACCAAAGTCACAGATGAAATTGAGTGAATGGATCACCATTCGAAATGGGACTGCTGCAACGGATTCAACCTCAGTTCTGAATCGTGCTTTCTGGGGGCAATAACGCTAGCAGGCTGCGGAAAAATCGATTTGGGTGGTGTTTTCCCCTTCTTTTGGGCTGATTTCGTAATGCTGAGCGGCTTTTACCGCGATATTCCCGTGCCGCTGCGGGCCTGAGGTGGCTCTGCGGCGGCGCTAACATACACCACGGGAAACCGGGAACAGCGTTGGCCTCGACCTGCTCTTTCACCTCGTGCACATCAAAGCGTTTGTAGGTTCCGCGGGCGAGCGCTATCCACAGGCCCCGAGACGACGCCCCCCTACGCGGCTCGCATGTGACGCCGCCAACTGCCGCCCCACTTCGCTTCGCGTTCCGTTGGCACTAACGTGCTATGGCGCTTCAGTTAATACGCATCTCGGCAGGAAGTAATCGTAAAGGCTCTCTCAGGCCGCCGATATCTTCCACTGCGTGGCATTGCAGCCTACCATGCGTCTGAGAGACGGGGGTGCGCGATGGCTGCGACATTCTTTTCGGCTTTACGAATCTGCCTTTCCCCTTCACGCCGGAGATTGGCGAAAGCGGACGAAGACGAGCAGGCGCGATTGTTCGCACAGCGGCTGGCAGATGTGCTCGGCCAACCCGGAGAGCGGGAACGGCAGGTACGGCGGAATTCAGCGCCGCGACTCGTCAAAGAATAGCTCGGAGACGCGCATATGAGCACTCGCTCGGCGAAGCGTTTCGAGCCGCGAGCGCAAACTCACCCTAGGACAGGTACAAGAACACCGGTCCGCTCACACTGATCGCGTTGCCACTCGGCCGCTGGCCTAGACGTCGCCGGCAGGACCTGTTGCAATTTCTTGGTCAACTCGCTCACACCATCCGCGAACTGGACTACGCCGTGGGGAAGGAGGAGCGGCAGAACCGGGATGCTGCGCGACTCATGACCCACCCAGGAGTGGGGCCGGTGACGGCCTTAGCTTTTGTTCTGACCATCGGGCCGGTAAGCAGATTCGAGCGAAGCAGGCAGGTGGTCAGCTATTGGGGCTGAACCCGAAAGAGGAAAGCAGTGGAGGGAAGCAGCACCTTGGATCCATCAGTAAGCAAGGGAACTCGATGGCCCGGCTGGTGTTGGTCGAGGCCGCAGGGATAGCGGTACGATTCAATCCCGGTCTCCGCGGAAACTATCAACGACTCAAGTTCCGCCGAGGCACTGGGCTGGCCAAGGTGGCCATCGCGAGGAAGTTGGCAGTTCGACTCTACTGCAGTCAGCTTCCAGCGTCTCGCCCAGCGCCCAGCCGATTACCCGTCGGGAGAACCCGTCCAGGATCACCGCCAGATAGACGAACTCCACCAGCAACCGGATGTAGGTAATATCGGCCACCCAGAGCTCATCGACGCCAGCCGGCGTCAGCTCGCCGGCCAAGTTCGGATAGATGGGCAGACCATGGTAGGAGTCGGTCGTCACCACAAATTTGCGCCGGCGCAGGCACAGCAGGTGTCCTCACGTATCAGCCGGTAGACGCGCTTGTCGTCTAATCGCTGTCAACAGGTGTTGCTCGACGCGAAGCTTTGGCTTCGCGTCGTTGGCCGGCAGATCAGCCGCAGCGAGGAAGGAGTCACCCGAAGGGCCGGAGCGAAGCGGAGGAGGCCCTTAGCGCCTTGACTCCTTCTGAGCGAAGGCTAACGACGTTCCGACAAATACTACTGTCCCCTCACCTTCTGCGGATCGCTCACGTGTTCCCAACCAGGTGCGTTGTCGTCTCCGAGGTCGATTGAAGCGCCTCAACAAGTTGCCAGAAGTCGCTCGGGTCTCCCTATGTGATTCCCGCGGTCATGGGCGAACATGCCGACAAGCGAGTCTCGGGATGACCCTGGCGACGTCCCGGTGGAAACAAGCCTGCGATTCGGGTCAGAACGATCGATGGCCGATTTGCTTCATTCTCAAGCGGCCGCTGACTCGAACTCCATTCCTTGAACCCACAGGCGGTGCAGGAGCACCGCGATCTTCCGTGCAACCGCTACAGTTGCCTTTCGGATTCCCACCTTACGCCTCAGGCGCAGCCCCCAGTCTTTGAGGATTGACGGGCGCTTGTTGCGGAACAAGAGGACCCCCGCCGCTTCGAACAGCAAACTTCGTGTCATCCGATCTCCGCATTTGGAAATCCGCCCGGCATGATCTGTTTCGCCGGATTGGTACCTTCGCGGCGTCAGCCCGAGGTACGCACCCACATCTTTTGATCTGCCGAACCGCCCTGGGTTATCTATGGTGGTCACATACGCCAGAGCCGTCACAGGACCAACGCCGGGAACGGTCATCAGCGTTTGGCAAACTGGATTCGCGGAGACGGCTTTCAGAATCGCTCGATCGAACTTGCGGATCTCTCGGGTCAAATGGTGCCAGGTGGCCAGCAGAGATTCGATCACGAATTTCACGTGACCATCCCTCGGCGCACCTTGGACCACGAGACGTTCGAAGCTTCCACCCTTACCCGTGGCAAGGACAACTCCAAAGGTTTTCAACAAGCCACGAATCTGGCTGTAAAGCGTCGTCCGCATCGAGACGAGCCGCTCCCTCGCGGTCAAGAGAAGGCGCAATTTGTGGCTCTCCATGCTCTTCACTTCTACCTCGCGGTACCAACCTGTGCGCACAATTTGAGCCAGCCCGAATGCATCATTCGCGTCAGTCTTGTTCAGCTGCACCGAGAGAGCAGCTTTCGCGTGGCGCGCGTGTAAACAGATCACCGGGAGACCTGCATTACGAAGCTCGTGCCAATGCCAGACTGCGAGGGGACCGGTTTCCAACGCGATCTTGACAGCAGACGGCGCTTTTCGACGCAAAACGCTCGCAATAGCTTTCGGGGTCGAAGGACACACTCCCTGCCAAACACGCTTTCCTTCGGTATCGATCACGCAAATTGCGATTTCCTTCTGCGATACGTCCAGACCCACATATTGTTCCATCGCCTCTCTCCTCGCGGATTCCCGCTGCACGGCCGGAAATCTCAAAGCGATTACAACATGTGATTCACCACCCAGCCGCGCCGTCCCAGTTCCCGTGTCATGCGTGGCCAGCCGTAACTGGGAAATTCCAACGCGATGCGCTGGACTTGGTCGCGCAGATCCATGTCGGCGTCAGCAACCGGCCGGGCTGCCCGCCGGGAGCGATAGAATCCGGCGCGACTCACCCCGCCCAAGGCGCACATGCGTTGGACACTCAAGGCCGGGGTTCCCTGGTTTTGGGTTTCGATCTGCTGATAAACAGCGGCTTCCCCGTCACCGCAAGCAGCTGCCGCTGCTCCTCGATGCGCTGCAAGCACCCTTTCACAAAACCAATCTCCAGCGTTTGCTGCCCGATCTTGCGCTCCAGCTGAGCCACCTGCGTTTCGTCCCAGCGCCGCTTGCCCGCACCGGGAAACGCGTTACCCGGCCCCTGGCGAAACTCGCTGCGCCAGCGGCGCAGCATCTTCGGGCTGATCTCAAACGCTCGCGCCACTTCGGCAACCGAGGCCCCTCTCTGCAACCGCCCGAGCGCAGCCAGCTTGAACTCCCGTGTGAACCGCCGTCGAGACAAACTCATGAGCCAATCCTCCCGCGAATGAGATTCTCCTTCCGTTCGCTGAAATTTGGCCCTTAACCGTTTGTCTCAAAAATGGGGACAAGTCCAGAATGATGCCGCCTGCTTCGGGCTGCTGCGGCCCGCGCAGCTTCGAACGAAGCGCCGGGGCTTACCCTGCCGCAACGGGCGCGGCCAACAGGTCCGGAGTTGCCGCTTGGAAAGAGTGGAAGTGCGACATCGAGCGAGGGGTCATCTAGTGCGTCGGACTCTGACGCGACGCACCAGAGGGGATTTCTTTTGCCGTTCCGTGAAATTCTTGGCTCGTTTCCTTTCGACATAAACCCGGGCGAACTTCCCACCCCCCACATAGTAAATGGTGGCTTCCCAGTGGGAATGTCTGTGCCTTCCCCGTATTGGAGAATTTTCGCTTTCGGTCAAGGAACTCTTCCTCGTCGCAGAGCTAGCGTCCATGGTTCCAGAAGAAATCCAACCAGATTCTGGCGAACCCTCGCCTCGGAAACGCCAAGTTAGAAACAGGGAACTGCGATGCTCTTCGCCTGCTTTCGTCGCCGAAGTATGGCCCGCCAAATCCCCAGTTTTTCAAGAGGGTCGGGAAAAGGCAGGTTTTTCACCTCCTGCCCTCACCCCAAAAAGATCCCGTAACTGTGGATGATCGCACGCCTCCGACCTTATCTATTTCAGTGCAACCTCGGATCTCAATTCGCGCTGTGCAATGCGCTGGTCGCGAGGGTCCAAACCTGATCGTATGGCCTGAGAAAGCAGAGCACGGCCCCGCGCTTTCTGGCCGGAATCCATCAGCGTGATTCCGAGATGGAAGAGGACGAGGCTATTTCTCGGCATGCCTCGCGCGGCCAATTCCAGTTGCGGAATGGCCAGTGGCTGAAGACCCTTTTGGTGATAGATCCATCCCAACACGTCGGCGACTTCAGGATTCTCGGGATAACGAGCCTTGAGCTGCTGAGCGATGGACAGAGCCTGATCGAGATTCGAACCCGCATCGGCCATCGACTCAGCGAGTCCAAGCTTCGCCGGATCGGACTCGGAAGCCTGCGCCAGCGCGGATTGATAGATCCGCTCCGCCTGGCCGTAGTGGCCTTGCCCCAGCAACAAACCGCCGGCAGAGAGATAGCCCTGCTCGTCATTCCGATTGAGCTGGATGGCTTCGGCGTATTCAGCGCCCGCCTTTTCCAACTTCCCCTGGCGCTGATAAATCTGTCCGAGAATGATATGGCCGCCAGCCATTTGCGGATTTTGCGCAAGAGCCTGGTTGGCCGCGGTTTCGGCCGGAGCAAGCTGGCCGGCCTTGAGGTAGAGACTGGCCAAAAGGGCGTGGATATCGGGGCTGTTCGACGCGTTGCCGGCAAGTTGCTGCACGCTGGCGATCGCTTGCGCGGTATGGCCGGTTCCCGCGAGTTGCCAGGCGTACCATTCGACCAGCGGGATCGGGTTGGAGGAATGGCCCATCACCAGCTGCATTTCATGATTCGCGGCGGGCAGCCGGTTTTCGAGAACGTCGAAACGCGCGGCGAGCTGGTGAACCTGAACGGGGGCGTCGGGAATTTGTTCGCTCGCGGCGATAATGCGCCCTGCTGGCTCCATTTCCCCGTGCATCATATCGGCCTGCGCAAGCAGGAGATAAGCATCGGCCGATCGCGGATTCGTCTGATAAATCTCGCGGGCGTAGGCTGCGCCCAGCCGCCAATCGCCGGATTGGAGCGCCAGCTGGCCCAAGCGCACGTACGCTTGCAGAAATTTGTCGTTCATCTGAATGCAATCGGTGAAGGCCTGCTTGGCGCGATCCAGTTGCCCGGTGGCTTGCCACACCATTCCCAGATAGAACTTCGCGAGAATGGATTGCGGATCGGCCTTCATCGCATCCTGAAGCTCGGTCTCGGCCTTCGCGTAGTGGCCCTCGACGCACTCCACGGCCCCTTCAAGGGCCTGGCCATTCACATTGTGCGGATGCTGTCTCAGAACGACCTGGACGTAGTGGCGAGCCTCGGGCAATTGGGACAAGGTCAGATAGGCGCTTGCCAGGTTCTCTTCAGTCAAAAGGCTGGGATGGAGGGATTCCGACTTCTGATAGTTGGCAATCGCCCGATGGAGGTCGTTGTGATTCATCCAGAACTCGCCCAGCGTGGCCGAAAGCTGTGCGGATGGCTTCCTCTGAGAAACCGCCCGGGAAAGCACGGCATCGGCAGCGGGCAACTGGCCATGGCGGACGTAGAAATCAGCGAGGACCAGTTGCATCGCCAGCGAACGGGGATAACGCTTCGCCGCGGCGACAAGCACAGCCTGGGCTTGCCGCGGATGGCCCTCGAGCACGAGCACGTTCGCAAGATTGCGCTGGTCAGTTGCGGAGGCCGGTGCAAAAGCAATCGCCTGCTGGAAATCCGCAGCGGCGGCGGGATATTGGCGCAAGCCGATGTTTGCAAGTCCGCACATGCCATAGACTGAATCGCTCTTGGGAAGCAGGGAACGCAGACGATCGCACTGCTTCAACGCACGGTGCAAGTGCTTGGCGGAAAGGTCGAGCTTCATCTGCACGACCTGCGCGCGCACGCTCTTGGGATCAAATTGAAGAACGCGGTTGATCTGCTCCTGCGCGAGAACGGTTTGCGCTCCCATCAAGTCGAGTTCGGCAAGATCCAGCCGCGCCGGAACAAAATTGGGCTGCGCTTTGATGACCGCGTTGAGATCGCGATAGTAGGCAGGCCATTCCGCCAGGTTCGATTCGGCCTGAGCCAGACCGTATCGCGCCTTCCAATCGGCAGGCTCGCGCTTGAGCGCGTTGCGAAACTGGATGGCTGCGCTGCTAAACCTTTTTTGGGCAAGATACCGCTGGCCACTGGCGGCAAAGGCACGAGCTGCCCCGGCCGGGTTGGATGCGCAGCCGGCGCCGAAAATGGCCGCAAAGGCGATGCCACATACCGCCGTCAACCGCAAAAAGGCCCGGTGCTTGCCGTGATTGGCTTGACCTTCCATCGTGTCCCCCTGTCCAAATTCCAGTTCCGAACGGCCATCGCCCACCGCATTAATTCGGGATGTAGCGAGGCAATCGCGGATCAATCAGCCGAACGAAGGCAATCGCGCGTCGTTCGGCGCTTGCACGATCCTTATTCAGCGGCGTCGTCACACGCACCAGCCCTCCATCGGTGCGATTGCGCGTGATGGCGTCCACGGAAAGCCAAAACTTCGCCGCATATTCGCTGGCGATGTCCCGGCCGCGTTCCTGGTACCAGTAGAAAACCAGCATTCGCTGCGCATTGCGCGCGATGACGTATTCGTTTGTCACCACCGGCGCGCCATTGGCCATGGGAATGGAGATCTCGCGCGACTCGAGCGGCTGCCATCCCGCACCGGGCAGGCAATTCTTCGGCGAGTGAATCGTATCGCCGGTTCGCTGGGTCAGGTAGTAGCTGATGAACAGCGTGACCGTCTTTCCTCGCGGATTCCAGTAAACGCGGTTCACGTATTCATTCATGCCGGCGTCGGCAACGATCCGCCCGGGTATAGGAACGTTCCGCCCGACCCAGTCTCCAATTTTTTCGGGAAACGCCTGCAGAGGAGTGTGCGGAATCATGGGCTCGCCGTGGCTCATGCCTTGCATTAAAAGGATGCCGCACGCAACCATCGCCGCCGTCAGCCACAATCGCCTGGTAATCGGGTCCTTAGTCATGGCGCGCCTCCTTCGTCGGCCGGATTCGCCGCAGGAACGCGTGGACGCCCAACAACAGGCTGGTGGCGGCCAGAAAAATCAAAAAGCCCGAAAATTCGTGGAAAAACCCGTGCGCGAGATCCGGAGAGACATCTGCCGTCAGCACGCCCGTCCCGAAAATGCGGAAAGAATTGCTCACGATCGCGATCGGAATCATGATCGCGACCAGGAAAAAGCGCGCCCAAATTCGTTTCTCCGTCAGATAGCCGTAAGCGACGGCCAGCGTCAGCAGCGAAACGATCGAGCGAATCCCGCTGCACGCCACCACCACCTGCAGCGTGTAGTTCGGCAGCGTCAGCAAGTTCCCTTCTCGCAGCACGGGAACGCGCGCCACGCGCAGCGCCAGCGCCGCCCAGTGCGACGACATCAGTTCGAGCGGCAGCGTGGTTTGGGCGTAGACAATCGCCGGCCAGGGAATCATCAGCAGTAAAAAGCCCAGCGGAAACGCCAGCGCTCGCAAACGCCGCCATCCACCCAGAAGCAGCACCACCGAACCCAGCAGCAAAACGAAGGAGAAGCGCGTGGTGAAAAGCTCAGCGGCAAGCGACCCGAGCAGGAGCAGAACGATCGCAAACATCACGCCCACAAGACCGAGCCAATTGGGCTTGTCCGCGGCTGCCATCCATCGCCGGCGCGTCTTCCACGCGATCCATCCGGAGAACACCGGAACCAGAAAGCCATGGCTCCAATTCGGGTCCGACCACCATTGCACGGCCATCGCGCTCAGCGCGCGTCCGTAAAGCACGGCGACCAGCGCCAACAGCGCCCCGGCCGCGACCTGCCGGCTGCCGAACCACGCCATCCTCTGGCTATGAGTTTTCACCGATGCTTCAGCGCTGACGGCCAATTCAGATGACACGAATTCCCCCTCTGCTCCTCGGCTAACCGTGCACATCCCATGCCGAAGGGAGGGATTCGTCGGGCGGCGCACCCCGTCTAATTTACTGACCCGTCATGAGTTATGAGACGGGAAAATCCCGCTTTTTTCCCAGCACCGCACCGCTCGAAAAGTGAGTGGTTTTTTGTAATTTTCTACAGATTTTCGTGCGGAGAAGACCACGCCTGGGCGGTACGTTTAGAAGGTCCTGCGGCCAACTGAAAACAGCAACGCGGGGAAACGACCGAGGGGTTTACCATCTGCCCTCGCGCGTTTCCCCGCGTCGAATCCAGACTCGCAGAGAGAACGATCAGGCGCTACTGCTCATTTCCCTGCGCCGAATCGCCAGCCCGAGCAGAAGCAATCCGGCACCGACCAAACCCAACGTTGCCGGCTCGGGTACTACCGTTGCCGTTTCGCTCACGTCGGTGTCGGCAACAACACAGGGACTCGATCCGTTGCTGCACGACGCGCCGGTGTCCGTCAAATAGGCGAAGAACACGGTCCCTACCGGAAGTGGCGTTCCCGTTATCGCAACTGTGGTGGGGCTGATGCTGGTGCAGGACGTGCAACTTGCCACGCTGAACACGAAAACCTGGAAGGAAGATATCCCCGCCTGGCCAGACGCCTCTTGGAAATTGGAAAAGGTGGGGACAGAAGTGGGGCTGGTAAGCGTGTACCCGTTCGTAACTATATTGCCGGTTCCGAAGAGAATGCCGCCCGTGCCCAACGTCCCAGTAAGGGCGTTTGACGACGACATGGTATTCACTGAGAAGATCACTGACGTCGTGCCGGGAACCAAGACCACGAAGTATGCATCCAGGTTTCCAGTCGCAACGTTCCCACTCTCACTCAGCGTGAACGTGGGCAGACCACTTGGTACCAACAGGTTCCCAACCGTCGGGGACGACCCGCAGATCAGGGGAGAGTTGCAGTTGAGTACCAGTGGGTCGGTAGTGGTAGTTTGGCTTCCTCCGCCGCTGCCGGCAGTCTGGCTTCCCACGTTTGGCGATGTGTCGTAGGCGTATCCGTGCCACGTCTCGGAGCTGGTCTGCGCATGGCCTGTGGCCACCACAAAGAGCACGAGCGCGAATGCCGCCAGGATCGAAGAAGGTCGAATGATTTTCCGGTTTTTCGTTAACCGCATATTTGCCCCCCAGATAATTGACGTGCCCTCAAAAATGCCGTCCTGAAAACGTTCTTGCGTTGACCGAACATCGTCCCCACCTGACCGCGCACTACACTCCTTACTCCGCGCTACCCTCAGCGACGCTTCTTTCCACGATCCCGTGGGCGAGGGCCCTGCCGGAGGAAGAACGCCTCCGGCTGGGCCGTCCCAGTCGGGTTTTGGCGGGAAGTGGGTCCCTGCGATGCGGACACTCCGCCCCTGAAGAACATTCCGTCGCCGGTTTTGACTGCATGCCGCATAGCGTCCCGTCTAGGCGTGCTGCCTACGCCGAATAGCGATGCCGAGCAAGAGCAAGCCTGAACCTACCAACCCCAGCGTCGCCGGCTCGGGAGTGATTCCACCATCCGTTAGTGTCGCGCTGGGCGGTACGTCGTTGGAGATCGAGGTGCAATCCGTGATATTCGTGCTGCACCCGCTGCTCGAACTGGAGAACGCCCAGATGATCGAGCCCTTCGGCAGAGTGCCGGTAATGTCGGCGGCTAAGGTCTCCGATGAGCCAGCCGTACCGAGGTCGACGTAGTACACAGTGTAGCTGCTCGGGCTGCTGCCCGTGGCAAGCGTGTCAATATTGCTGAACTGGTTGAACCCGTCATCGGAGTCGACCTTCGTGCCAATGAGAAAATCGAACAGGCCGCCGCTGCCATTGCTATCCGTGTAGGTCGAATTGAAATCGCCTTTGGTCAACGGGGTGTTTCCATTCACCGTAAAGCTTGCGGAAGAGCCCGTCGGCACGAGGACCACCAGCCAAGCTGTATCGCCCGCCGCCACATTCGTCAGTTCGAGGGTCGGCAAGACCCCGTTTGTCACCAGGATTGTCGTATTAGCGATGGATGTTCCACACGAGGTAGGCGACGTGCATTGGAACCTGAGGTTCTCGTTACCTGCGTTCGCCCGGCCAACAACGATCAACGCGAAACTCATCACCGCAAGCGCGGCCAACCAGCGATTCCAACCTCCAACAAGCGTCAACCTCATGCGTCCCCCTCTGCCAACGACATTCGAATCCACACGCACGGCCGATGAGTACATGGCATGCCGTGTGCCAAACCCGTACCATTCTGATCCCTGCTGTATCTCCTTGTTTTCGTGTCTCTTACAGATTTCGCGGAGGAAGGGCGGCCGACAACAGACTTGGAAGTGTTGCGTTACTTGTAACTCCAATCGCGAAAATCTATTCATTGTGGTGATACAAATGCTACCGGTCACGGGTCGCCAAGCAACTGTCGGGGACGGTACGTTTACCCATTCGGCAAACAAAAGCCGTTTACTTTAGAGATAATACCTCCCAGTAGTTTACTCTGCGGTTACTGCCATTACGGGAGGCCGCTTTGCCCTCAAAACCCTCGCAGCGTATCTGGAGAACGAGCCTAGCGATGGCAATTGCCCTGTCGCTGGGCCTTATCTTGGCCGGTTGCAACGGCGCGGGAAGCGCCGCCTCGACGCCAGCCAGCCAGAGCGCCAACGACCCGCCGCCCGCGCTCGCAGTCTCCACGAGTTCCCTTTCGCAAGGCAGGGTCAGCTCCGCCTATTCGGCAACGCTCCAGGCGAGCGGCGGGACAGCTCCCTACGGCTGGCTGCTTACCGGCGGCCAATTGCCGTCAGGGCTAGGACTCACCTCGGCGGGCCAGATTTCTGGTACGCCGACGGCGACCGGGCAGTATAATTTCACCGCTCAAGTGAGCGATTCATCGAGTCCCGTGC
The DNA here is from genome assembly GCA_021827245.1 of Acidobacteriota bacterium. The sequence continues at coordinate 14,382 of JAKAWN010000048.1, forward strand.
AGACCGCATCCGCCAAACTTTCGATCACCATCGCGGCGATAGCGCTGACGATCGGAGCGGCCGCCCTGCCCACCGGCTCGCTGAATACCGCTTACAACGGGACGCTGAGCGCTAGCGGCGGCACAACTCCATACACGTGGTCCGTTGCCAGCGGCAGCTTGCCCGCGGGGCTCAGTCTTTCTTCGAGCGGACAGATCAGCGGAACGCCGACGGCGGCAGGCATCTATCCTTTTGACGTGCGGGCCAGCGATTCCTCGAGCCCGGCGCAGACGGCCACGGCCGGAGGAGTGATCGATGTGGCGGACGCAACGCTCGACGCTTTTGGTGGGCGTACGGACGTCACATGTTCCACGGGCGCTACGGGCCTCTGGTCGCTCGAGGAGATTAACAAGCGGTGGTGGTTCTGCGATCCTCTGGGACACGGCTTTTTCATGCAAGCCGTGCAGATCGTCAACCCCGTAGGCGACGCGGATGCAGGGGGAGCGAGCATCGCCAAAATCGCCGTTGGCAAATATGGCGATGTGGCGACTTGGGCTGAGCAGACGCTCATTCGCCTGCGCTCATGGGGTTTCAACACGGTGGGTATCGGCGCCAGCGCTTCCACCCTTCCGTGGGAGACGAGCAACGATTATCCAGCAGATTCGTACGGGCAGCACACCGATCCCTACAAGCTGCCCATCATCGGCGAAATCGATCCCGTTCCGCAATCGATGGCAGCGACCCCAATTGCGCCTTGGGGGGGCGGCTCGACTTGGAAGCCGGACCAAGGCGTAAAAGACTTGGCGCACTTTCAGAGTCCTTATACCACCTACAAATACTGGAACGCAGGGTATCCTCCCGACGTGTACGATTCTCGTATCTATACTTGGGAAAAGCAGGCTCTCGGTGAGGAAGACCCATACAATCCAATGAACGGGCCAGCTTGGGCTGGCGTTCCTCCCGGCTCGCGTTATGCCAATTATCTGATGGGAATCTTCATCAACGATGGCGACACAACCCGGGCTATCGACGGCCAGCCGGATCCAAATTTCGACCCAAATGGTTACGGGTTGTGGCCCATATTGGGCTGGGTGGTGGCGACGCTACCGCCGACGATGTATGCGGATCCGAAATGCGTGGCGGCGACTTACGGAGCGAAGAATCCCAATTACTGCCTCTATCCCGATTCGACGAATTACAGCAAAAAGGCGTGGGAGAGCTATCTCTCTTCGAAGTACGGCACAATTTCAGCTCTGAACTCGGCTTGGGGGTCGAATTACACGACTTTTGGATCCTCGGGAACGCAGATCACGGGCGAGGCGGTCGGCTCGGGTGATGGCTCGACCACAACGTTTTCCCACACGCTGTCTGATCTGACCCCGAGCGCATGGTCCATTGGCATCTACGTGGGCGGGACGCTCGTCGGAGGCGATGACGGCCAGGGAACCATCTGGGGTCCGAACCTTACAGGGACGATTAACTATTCGACTGGCGCGCTTTCGCTGTCTTTCTCCGCCGCTCCTGCGAGCGGCGCTGCCATCACAGTGAATTACATGCAAAACGGGTGGTGCATCGGGACCGGACTCATCGACGAGTGCGACCAGTCGGCTCATCGAAGCTGGATGGGCACGGATACGACGGGAGAAACCTTAAGCTCGGCGAATCCCCAATTTGCCGCGGACGCCATCACGTTCAACGGGATGCTGGCGAGCGAACTGCTAGGTCAGGAAAACTCGACGCTCAAGGCCATCTATCCGCAAGTGCTGAATCTGGGTCCCGACGCGGTTCAGGGGCCGTCGCTACCTCGGCCGGAACTGCTCAAGGCTTTCAAAGGGAACGTCGATGCGCTCGTTCTCAGCAACGCGGCGGATCCGCAATCCTACATGGACGAGATTTACGCCACGTACGGGAACGCGCCGATTCTCGACGAAGTTTACATGTGCGCGAACCAGGATTCGGCGCTGGCCCAGTATGGGGCGAATGGCTGCGCCTACTCGACGCAAGCCGCGCGCGGCCAAGCCTACCAGAATGAGGTCACAACGGATTTCAACGCGTCCTTTTCGAGTACGGGCGACCATCCATACGTGGGCCTGATCTGGTGGGCACTATACGACAGTTGGAGCGAGCATAAGAACTGGGGCCTCGAAACCGTACGCGACAACAGCTATGACGGCAAGGAGGACACCAGCGCAAAGGTGCCGTGCTCCCCGCCGCTCGGGCAATACACGTGCGGCAACGACCTGGGCAGCTACGGGGACGTTATCGACTCCGTCAGACAATCCAATTCCTACTGGTTCACGCATTAGCCTGAAAATTCACGTTTTTCGTGTGAGCGATATGCGAAGCGCATCTTGCCTGGTGTGTGGTGGTGTAGCAATGTGGCGGCATGACTAAACAGCAGCGAAGCAAGCAGGCCTGGGCGAAGTGGCGCAAACTCGTGGCCGGGCAGGCGCGGAGTGGCGAGACCGTGGCGGCGTTCTGCCGGAGGCGCGGGCTGTGCGAGCCCCATTTCTACTGGTGGAAGAAGCGGCTGGGTGAGGCGATCGGGACGAAATTCGTGGAAGTGAAGCTGGCCCCGCCGGCGCCGATCGCGCCCTGGGCGGCGGGTGATCCGCGCCTGGAAGTGCGTCTCGCGAACGGGCAGAGTCCTTGGGTGGGGCCGGGCTTTGACGCCAAGCACGTGCGGTCATTGCTGGCGGCGAGCAAGATGCGCGCCATCGACCTGCGCTATAGGCCACGGGCTTTTTCTTTCAGTGACTTCTCGGGAGAATACGCCTCTTACTTTTCCACAGGAATCGGGACAGAACCCAGGTGCAACACAAGCGTTTTACCAAGCTTGCTTTTCATGTTTATACTGACTATTCCACGGGCCTTGGCTGTGCTCCCAGTGAAGAGGTAAAGCTTGATCGCACTGGGATATTGCACGCCACTTCGCCAAGCAGGAAAGGCGCCCGCGAGTTTCCAGCTGCCCGGATTGTCCTTGATTGCACTCTCGACCAATTCCCTCTCGAGCCTGCTTCCTTTTCCACGCGCGGATCGATCGATCACAACTGCCCGCACGGGCACGGACTCTAAATACTCCTCCGCCTGCGCGCCGTTCGCGTAGAGCAGCCGGAAATTCTTCCCATTCCAATCGCACCGCGCCAGCACTTTGCTCGAGCGCAGGACGACATGATCCGGTCGATGATCGAGCATTGCGGTTTCAGCAACCATCATTCCCTCACCGTCGCCATCTGAAGATACGAGTATGGGCGCCTTCTGAAGAGAGGGATCTGACACCACTGCCCGGGCAACTGCACCGAACCCATGCGACGGGCCACGCGGAAACGCCAGACCCGTTCCGGCGAAAAGACAAACGAGGACAGCCGCGGACGCCGGGTTAACAAACCTGGCTGGCAGGAGCTTTCTACCAAGAAATTTCACGCCAATTACCGCGAGCGCCACTTCGGCGGCAACGGCCGGCAAGATGTAACGCGCCTCATGGCCGGCGGGAACGATGCAAAACACCAACACAATACCCAAGAGCAAGCCAACCATGCCGGCCCAGACAGGATCAACTTCGTCGCCCCTGAATGCCCTCCACAACACGATTATCAGGCCAACGGCAGCCATGCACCCTGTACCCCAGCCCATGACTGTTAGGAACTGCCACCCATAGAAGCGGGCCGCAGCAAGCGTGTAGGTAAGTGTTGGCTTGGACTGGGCCAAGTCGCCCGCAGTCGCCAAATGCAGTGTCAGCCAATACCAAGGGGCACAGAGAACAACCACAATGGCGGCCGAAGCCCAAAGCGCCGGCCTGCGGAACAGATGCCACTTCTTCGTAAGAGGGATGGCTACGAACGGAAGTAGGGCCAGTGCAAGAGCGCTCCCTTTGGTCATAACGGCGATCGCGGAGATACCTCCGAATACCAGTGCATCCCTCGTACGTCCGCCGTCCAGGAAACGTGCGAAACTCAGTGCCGCAAGAAGCGTGAATAGGGCGAGGGGAATGTCTGCCATCACCATCCCCACCTCACTCTGAACGACCGGCAAACTGGCCATAATCAAGGCGCCCGCAACCGCGCAGGAAGTACCGCACCTTGAGTCGAGCATCCAGAAGACGGAAAAGCAGAGCAGAGCCGTCAGCACCGCCATAAGAAGCATCAGCGAGGTATGAGATGTAGAAAACAACAGAGTCCACACCGTCTGCACGAGGTAAAACACCGGGGGCCAGTGGCCGAATGCCACCTTCGGATAATGCAGGTAGAAGTCTTCGGCGAAGCGCATGGGATGGAGGTAGTGGAGGCCGGACAAGTAGTCATGGACCATGAGCCCTGTGACGTACTGTGCCGATTCGTCGGGATAGTCACCGAAATTCCCCCGATATGCATGGTTAAACCACTGAAGGCCCAATACAACGCCGAGAAGAAGGAGGAAAACGCCAATCAGGCCGATGCACCTCTTTCTCTCGAAGCGAAGACCTGGCTTATGCGCAGCCGCAGTGGCGCCGGGTCGGTCAGCACTCCGAGCGTGGTCGCACCCCGCTGATCGACGGCCGGTCCGAATGCCTCCCAGGAGGGAGACCCAGGGTGCCGCCGAAAAACGACCGATACTTCCCGCCGTTGCGGCAAGCGCCATCCCTACGCACAGCCACAGAAAGCACGCCAGATTTGTAATCCCCTTCCTCCAATTCCGATAGAAGAGGTGACAGTTCGTCTGGCTGAAATGACGAAGCCAATGACCCGTGGTGCGGCCAGCCGGGCTCTGGTTGTGAACCAATCGAGCGCGAGGCGCAACCAGCAATCGGGCGTCTGGTCCGAGCTGCATGCAGAAGTCGACATCCCCTCCGTCGCAGACACCGGTCAAGCTCTCGTCGAACCGAACAAGGCCGATCGCGTTAGGGCGGAAGCTCATCAGCCCGCCACCGAGCCGGCTGACTTGGACAGGGCCGGCGTCTCCGCAAGCATTTGCAAGCCAATAGACGGGCCGGCGGTCGTCGCGGAACGGACCTCGAAGGAAGATCGCGGACCACAGGCGCAGCTGCCATGGCGGTGAGGAATAGTTCGTCACCACTCCTGAAATCCCAGCCACCTCGAGCTTCTCCTCGTATGCAAGCAGTAATGATCCTCCGGCAGAGCCGGAGGCTTTACGGTTGATGGCCCCCCAAAGGGGCCTAATCGCAACCGACCAAAACCAAAACCCACTCGCGGCGAAGTTCGATTTCCTCCATCGCGCCCTTCAGAACTCCGAGAAGACGCCTTGCTGGAAATGTCGGACCTCTACTGCCACCCCGGCAGAGCCGGGGGAACTCCTAACCTCATTAGCCGCGTCATCTTCACCGCCTGTTTCCCTTACTTGATTCACTGCTCGGCGGTCCCGCGCTTGTTGTAAAACCGTACCAACTCCCGACTCGGCAGACTCAGGTTTGTGACGATGAAGCCCACGCGTGGGAACATCTCCTCGGCATGATGCGCGACCTTGGCGACCGCCCGCCGCGCCGTCTTCCAACTCCCGGCCTGATAGAGAAAGCCCTTGTACCAAACCACCGGCTTGTGGCTCGGACGGCCGACCGAAGGCGAACTGGATCAAGGAGTCGAGATGTCGCGCGGAGCGACCTGGGTCCAGCATCGCGCTTGCTCGCGAGGCCGCCGCCTCGAGTGCGGCGTTGTTTCTCGAGTGGCTCCCCCTAATGACCTTGAGAATACATGCCGCGAGGGCTTCCGAATCGTTCGGCGGCGCGAGTTGTTCGGCGCCTTGCCACCCCAGGAGCTCGCTGACGCCGGGGATTTTTGTAGCCACTACGGGCTTCCTCAGGAGCATGGCTTCGGCGATGCTCAAAGGCATTCCCTCCCAGAGCGAGGAACTTACAAAGATATCGAGAGCGGCGGTGAAGTTTTCAGGGTCGGGACGAAACCCCACGAAGTTGAATCTATCGAACATTCCCAGGGCACGGGCCGCGTTTTCGAGGTCAGGACGGAGCGGTCCGTCGCCCGCGACAACGAAGCGGGCCTTGGGTTCTTGGCGCAGGACTTCTGGTGCGGCGCGCAGAAGTATGTGGAAGCCTTTTTGTTCGGCCAGACGACCGAGCGCCCCAATGAGGATCTCGTTCCCGGAGGCGAGCGAGGCTCGCAAGCGAAAAACGGCGTCAAGGTCTGGCCGCGGCGGCTCAAGGCCGTCGTAGCAGGTCTCGATCCGCGCGCCCGTTCTCCAGGCAGTCAGGGAATCGGCTGTTGGGGTATTTACAACCGCGACGCAGTGGCTCTTAACGAGCAGGCGCTTACTCAGGCTGGTCCGAACGACGGGATTCCGCACATGGGAGACAAGGGGAACCCCACGCCAGTCGGCCGCAAAGACGGTTGCCGGCTGGTAGGTGAAGGTGTTGTTCACGTGAATGACGTCGTATTTGTGCTGGCCTAAGAATCGCCACAACCGGAAAGCGGTGGGTGCTGCCAAGCCGAAATGGACCCATTCGCGCAAGCCCCTAAGCCGCGGGCCCGTAGACTGCGCCGCTCGGCTCAAGCTTCTTGCGGAATGGACCCTAGGTCCCGATTGTTGGGCAAAGTTCGGGGCGCGGTCATAGAGAAAGTAGAGAGACCGGACGAGAGGCCCGAGGCGCTCAGCGCCAGGGGTGGGATAGTAGAGCAAGAGATCGTGGGCGGAAGACTGGGGTTCCCGGTATTTCAGGTAGAGCTCGAGGGCTCGGAGAGACCCACCGTAGGTCCCGCCGACCTCAACGTGCAGAACCTGTGCGCGGCTCATGGTTGCTCCTCGCTTGGTGCGGCTTGGGCCCGGACCGGGGCTGGGTCTTGAGGGCCTAGGCCGTCTGCACAACCAGGAATGGCTGTGCTACGGGGAGGTGAACAGTGAGTCCGCGCCGGAGCCTTGGCATTCGAGCTTCGAATGCATTCCTCCGCAACCTGGAGAACCCCTTGAAAGAAGTTCTCGGGGGAAAAGCGCGTGGCGGCGGCCTTGGCCGCAGAGCCGATGCGCTGCGCAAGCCCAGGGTCTTCCATGATCTTGACAATCGCCACACGAAGGGCCTCGGCGTCGCCTGGCGGGGTGAGAATGCCTGTCACTCCATGCGCGATGTAATCGCAGGCGTCCGGGTCGGTGACGATGGTGGGCTTGCCCATGGTCATAGCGTTGATGTACGTCTGCTCGCCGCCGACATGTTGGGGCATGGCCTGCAGGGGGACGACGACCACCGAGGCGGCGGCCATGAGCTGCATGAATTCTTCGTGGCTCGCCGTTCTAATCTCGACATTGGGCGGGATTTCGATGCCACGGAAGTGGTCACGGCGCGCAGCGGCGATAATCGTCCTATAGCACAGCCCGCTGACAGCGCGAATCAGAACCGGATAATCGCGGTGGGTGTCCCCTCCGGCGAATATGTAGCCGCCGTCTTTGGCCTCGTAATTCACGTCGAAGGCAGTGGAGTGATAAGGCAGGAACGTGAAGTGCCGCTCGGGGAGTCGAAAAGCATCCGCGTAGAGTCCGGCCTCGCGCCGTCGCTGGACTATGACCTTCGACGACCCTTGTACCGCAAGACGGTACAGGGACGCTCGCACAGCCCTTTCCGCGTGACTACCACGGAGGTTGACGTAGAAATCCAGAAAGACATGAGGGACTCTGCTCCGCCTGCGGAGGATCCGCTGGAGGATGCAAAAGAACAGGCCGTCCCAGTCGCTTCCCGTGAGCACGGCGTCGTAGTGGCGGCCCTGCCGGAAGAGGTGCCATGCGCGGCGCAGATCGCGCAAGAGTTTGAAGGGGCGACGGAGTTTGAGATGGGGATTTCCTTTCGAGCAGGTCTTGGTCTCCTGGAACAAGTCCACGCGCGAAAGCCAGTCCGGGTGCCAGCCCATTGGATAGGGCGTAAGAACTCGTGGCTGCCGCATTTGTTGGGCCTGCACGACCATTGCCTCCGCTCAGTTCCTCCCCAGCCCGGCGAGAGAGTCACGTCCTTTGCGCCACACCGACTCGGGGCTGGGCACGACCCAACTCCACAACCCGCGGCAATCGGACCAGCGATAATTTCCGACGAGCAAGAAGAGCACGCTCGAGACGACGCAGCCGGCGAGGCCCGCGAGCCAGGATTGCGGGCGCCAATACCAGGCGACGGCAGTTGCCAGGAGAATGACGAAGGCGAGCCGGGCCCAATCGCGCAACAGTCCGGTGCGGAAGGGAACGCTGAGCCGGGCGATAAGGAAGACGAGAATGCTGCCGGCAAGCTGCGAAAGACCCAGTCCAAGGACGGCTCCGAGCAGACGGAAATGTGGCCAGAGGAGGAGGAACAGGCCGGCGTTGAGAGAGATTTGGAACAGGCTGACCCAAGCTCCTTCGTGCGGCTTGCCGACGGCGGAAAGGAGTGTGCCGCCGCTCGAGCCTGGGCTCGCGAGGCCAACGAGGGCGGTGAGAAGCAGGACGGGGAGGGCCAGGCCTTTATAGAGCGGGCCGAAAATAGCCACGAGCGGCGCGGCGAGAAAGATCAGGCCACACGTGCCTGCGGCAACGACAAGCAGAAGCAAGCGCATGTGGGCGCGGAAAGCTTCCCCTGCGCCTTGGCGATTATCCGCCGCAAACAGGTTTGTGAGGGAAGGGAGAAGCGTTTGCAAGAAGTAGCCGTTGACGACCGGAATGGTGAGGGCCAGAGCGGTGATAGCGACGTATTCGCCGAGGATTTTCATGCCGCCGAAATTGAGGACGAGAACGAAGTCAACTCTCTGCAGCAAGCTGATGAGGCTGATAGATTGCGTGCCCAAGGCGAAGGTCCAGAAGCCGCGCGGCAGGAAGAAGCGAACCCGAAGGCGCTCGCCCGGCTGGCGCAGGAATGGGCTGCGGCGGAGCCAGCGGAGCCCGGCGGCGATGCCGAGTGTGGTGAGGGTTAGATACACGAACCAGACGATTTCGACGGCATAGCGCGCCAACCAGGGCCGGCGGAAAAGAAAAAGAAAGATGTAGACGAGGAACGAGCCGATTGTGATCAGTCGGGCAAGGAACTGAGCGTGGCGGAAATCCAGATTGGCCTTCAAGACGGCCTGGATCAGGGAAAAGAGGATGGGGATGGGTGCCAGGATGAGGACGGAAAGGAGGAAGCCCGAGCCGACATCGGGGCCGAAGAGGTAATGCAGCGATTCCGGAAAGAGCGCAGCCAAGCCGAGCCAGACGAGCATGGTGGCGCAAATAACGAGGAAATAAGAGAGGAGAAAGCTCAACCGTTTTTCCGGACCGAGCTCCGGTAGGAACTTGATAGCGACCGCGTCTCCGCCGAAGTACAAGACGCAGGAGACCACACCGATGTAAACGAGCAGCAGACCGTAGGTGGCTATCGCTTCTGGGCTGACGCGTGCAAGAAGGATTTTGCTGCCGTAGGAAAACGGAACGGCCAAGGCCGCGAGCCAGACGGTCCAGCGCATGCCGGAGCGAATCCGGAGCTGCGTCTCGGCAGGCACGGAGGGCATCCAGCCCGTGGCAGCATGATCTGGACGCTTGCCAAGGGAGTTATGCAAAGGCTCGAAGCCGGAGATGATGCGTGAGCCGTTCATCTAGACTCGCCCTTCCTCCGACCACCAGTCGGGCCGGCGCGTCGGCGCCCACTC
>JAKAWN010000542.1 GCA_021827245.1 Acidobacteriota bacterium
AGACCATGCCTTCTGTCGCGCCCGCGACTGCCTGGAATTCCTCGCGCGCGTCTTCAACCAGCGAGTCAATGGTTGAGTCGTCGGAATCGGGATCGTGATGGAAGAGAATCAGACTTTTCACGCCGGAGTCGTGCGCAATTCGCGTTCCCTCAAACCACGAACTGTGTCCCCAGCCTTTCTTCTCGCGGCATAGCTGCCCCGGAGTGTATTGGGCGTCGTAAATGAGGACGTCCGCGCCTGTTGCCAGATCGCGGAGCGCTCGATCGTGTTCCGGCGAACCGGGCTCCGTGTCCGTCGCATATACCAAGGCCGAGCCGTCCGCCTCGATCCTGTAGGCGACGCACCCTTGCGGGTGGTTCAGCGGAGTGTATTTGACGGTGGCGGACGCGGCTTTGACGGGCCAGTTTTCGCCGTCACGGAAAACCCGCGTCGCATGCATTTTTTCCGACCCGACTGGAAAGAAGGGATAGATCATTTGGCGCTTGATGACGGCCTCGAACTCCTGGCGGCTCCGCGTCGCCGCACGAATCACGAAAGTGTTATGCGGCGAGTAAAAGGGCAGGAAGAAAGGGATGCCCTGAATGTGATCCCAATGAAAGTGCGTCAGGAAGATATAGGCGCGAATGGGATCTCCACCGGCATCACGAACCAAGCTCTTGCCAAGGGCGCGCATGCCCGTCCCGCAATCCAGAATGATCAAGCTGGCATCATCCAATCGGACTTCGACGCACGGCGTATTGCCCCCATAGCGCGAGTTACGACGTTCGGGGGCTGCAATCGAACCCCTGACACCCCAGAATTTGATTCGCATGTTCCGCCCCTTGTACCCCTCATGCGGCCCTGCCAAGACCAATTCAACCAAGGTCACCTTGCATTGCAGGCTTGGCGTTCCGGTTCTGACGGACGAATAACCGTCCAGTGGTCGGTGCAGCCGTCACGATGCTTATCAATCCAACGCCGCGTGTAGCTCTTGAGCCCTTCAAGCCACACTTCCGGATTTCGACACCTCAGCAGGCTCAACTCGAAGTTACTGAACTGGCCGCCCGATTGCCGGGCGCTCGCGACTCTCATGTATTCGGTAAGCTCGCCGCTCGCTCGCGCCATTGGGAGATAGAGCCACGCAGGCGTCATGACGAATGCCAGCTTGTCGGCGACGCACAGTCTTGAATAAGGCTTGCCCAGGCGCTTCGCCCAATGGCGGGAATGGCAGAGCGTGAAGTCTCGCCACCTCGCTCCGAATAGGCAGCCCATGATGTGTCCGGCAAGAAGGACGTGCTGCTCCCCTTCGATGCTGTCCATATTGGGTTTTCCGAGATAGCCAATGTCGTGGAAGAAGAATGCCGCCCAGAGCCTGGGGTCCCGCGGGAAGCCGTAAAGCTTCCGCCACGCGGCGGCAACGAAAAAGGGATGAATGAAGAAGCAATGCGCGCCGAAGATGACGCTTTTGGTTCCGACTTTCATGAGTTGGACCTCCCAATGCTGACTAGGATTCGCTTATCTCCGTTTTCCTCGGCCTTCTCCTGTTCTTTGATGGGTAAGAGAATTACGGCCTGGCAGCCCTCCAGCCTGCGCGTCAATTCGGCCAGATCCCGCAATCGCCCGCGAATCGCGATTCGGAAGACAAGCTCAATTTCGATGTCGCCAACCGAAGTCATTGGCTTGCCTCTGAAATTGAAATTCCTTGCGTTTCTGGTGCGCGCAAGAAGTGAGAGTGGACGCACGGAACGCAATTCACCGCATTCACAATCGCTTTAATCACTGCTTCGAATTTCGGGGGAACTGAAATCGGTTCCCCGCCTCGCGAATGGAATGTCGGCATGACTGACCCGCGTTGGGTCTTGTGCTGTTTCACTAGTTCGAGCGCAAGGTAGCCGTCATGCGCGCGGAATAGGACCTTGCTCTCAAGCAAAGGTCGCTTGCCGTCTTCCACAACCGCCGGTGCGTGCCGCGTAATAAGCAGGTCGTAGGTGTGGCCGCGGCGGAACACTTCGACGCGTGCCAGAACCGGCGCGATCACCACGGCATGCACTCCATTCACGCCAATCGAATCCAGCGGATGAAGCCAGGGAAGCGGCTCGCCGCTCTCGCCGCAAAAAGTCACGTAATGGCCGATTGCTTCTACGGCTCCGCCGGACTCGATTCCCCGAATGACATAGCGATGCGCGAGGTGTTGGTGTTCAAGGCTGACGGTAGCCTTTGCGAATATTCCAACTTCTGCAAGCCGCCGCACTGCGCTTCTCGGAAGGACCAGTCCACGCCGCCCCTCCTCGCCCGACCTGTTTTCCAGGGCCATCTTGTCCTCCTCACGCTCAACCAGCAAAAATGTCAGTCAAAGCATCCCCTTCCAAGCGCCCTTGCGCCCCTTGTTCCTGAGGTCGTCAACGGTTCCCTCGTCACACGTTCCAACTCTAATTGAACCTCTGTCAGCTCGAATCCGTTCGGGCCGTGTCGAAAACACCGGCTGTCCGAATCGAGCAAAAGGTAGTGGCGTGTGCGGATGTGTTTGTAGAACTCAACTCCTCCTTTGCGCCACATCCACATGAAGGCCCCACATCCGTCAGGCCCAATGACCTTTTCCAGTGGCTTCCAGTTCGGGCTTTCAAGTTCCTTCAAGGCCATCACGCCACCTATCTCGCTGGCCTCGGACCATGCTTCGGGCAGCCGACCGCTGCCCGAATCATTTCGCTCGTGCAACCTGCCCAGCAGATGTACTTGCGCGGGTCGTCAATCGAGATAGCCAAGTTGTCGCCGCTGCGGTCGTGGCCGGCATCGGCGCACGAGGGACACTGGGTCACATAATTCCGGCCAACCTTGCGAAGTTTCGTGCTGATGTGGTCCAGGATTCGGAATTCAGGCCCGCCCGGTCGCCGGTTGAACTGAGGTTCGGGTTTTGAGTCAGTGCGAGGAGCCTGTGATGGCACCGCCTTGCCCGCGATCAGTTTCGCGAGTTGCGCAGCTGTCACCCTGGGAAGCGCCTTGAGGTATCGCACCTGCTTCTCAAGGTCGTAATCGGCACCGTAAAACCAGAATCGCTTGGCCGCGCCGCGATGGATGCCGAACGGGCCTCGAATCGCATTCCCGTACTCACCCGGCTTCAATTCGTCGTGCTTCGGAAAAACCTCGATCCCTTCGGGAAGGCCCGCGCCCTTGACCGGCAGCCCAAGCCGGGAAGCGAGGTCGTACACGTAAGTCCGGCAATCTCGCGCTGGCAAAGGCTCGGCCATCAGCACCCAGAGGTGTCCGCCGCGATGGCTTTTCTCCAGCGCCGACTCGACGCCGTCCTGCTTCAGGTAGTAGCCGAGCTTGATCAGGTCCGGCAGCGCGTTCTTATAGTCAGCGTCAATCGCCACCCACTTGCACCGCTGGTTTTCGGGATTGATCGCATAAAGGGCAATTGTAATTTCGCCCTCGATGTGGTGCCGGATGGTGTCGAGGGTCAGGCTGAGCCCTTGGCCGGTTTTCTTGTCCGTGGGCCGGAAGTAGTAATGCCGGCCGCTTTCCGGGTTCGGCCGGTCGGACTGCAAGGTGTAGGCCCGCCGGTTGACGAAGAGGCGGAAGTAGTCCGCCGCGACGCCCGCGGGCGCTTTGAGACGGTGCCTCCGCATCATTTCCTCTCTCACGTCGGGTGGTCGCCACAGTTCCATGTTGTCAGTCTTAAAATGAAAATTATTTTCTGTCAAACGGCTGCCAAACCGCCTGGTAGCGGCGTGTTTTCAATGGGTTACGAAATGCCCTTGGAAGGGGTCAAAAAAATGTATGGATTCAGACGGGCCGACTAATCGGGCTTTGCGGCCGCTGGCCGGGAGTAACAAACCAATGGTTGGCTGGGTCAAGGAGTCGGGGCGACTCGACCAGCCGGAGAAAATGGCATTGGTTAATCAGGACGTCGAATTCCGCCGGGCTGTACCCGCCGTAATTCCGGTCGTTGAAATCCACCCAAATCCACACGCACCGCTTGCGGTCGTAAACGTAGATTGCCCCGCAATCGAGCGCGTCGGGATGGGCCAGTAAGACAACCACCGCGGTTGGGAATTGAATCCAGCGGTGGATCTTTGGGAATTCAGCAAACTCGAGAAGTTTGGCTGTAGCTTCATCCAGCGTCTCTCGTTTGCTAAGACCAAGCACGGGATTGCTGTCCAGTTCTCCGAACATTTGAAACTTCCCCTTTCGTTTGTATGAAACAGTGCAGATAGGAGAGACGCATCGGGTCTGCATT
>JAKAWN010000543.1 GCA_021827245.1 Acidobacteriota bacterium
CACCGCTAGGCCTAGCGCGATCACCGCTCGGCACGCTTGCCGGCCGAAGCGCTCGCGGAAAGCGGAGTAAGCATCGAGGATCGTCCTTGTTTTACAGGACCGCCCTCGACGGGGCCGAAATGACCACCGGCCTTGGCGGGGAACTCAAGCAGCCTATGCGCCGCTAGCCTCCCAACTCGCGGGGGGCCGAAATAACCCTTGTCCACGGACGTGGATAGGCCACGGGTGAGATTAAGATAAAGAGAGACAGGGCCGCGAATACGAAGGAAAGGGCAGGACGATTTCCTTTTGATCTTGGCCGGCGCCCTGGGGTCCATAAGCAAGGACGAGCCGAGCCTTCTTAGGAGTAAGCTGGCGGAAAAACTCGAAACGCACCATCAGGGAGCCGTCCTCTATCTTGGCAGGCAGCGTCTTCATGCCGCGCGCCTCGCGGCCGGAGATCAGCGATCTGTCGGAAGCCAAGACGCTATTGTGTCCTGTGGACGGGTTCCGTGAGCGAAGCAGAGCGCTCGCCCGAGCCTCGACCAAATCCGTGCCTTATTCGCCTTTCGCTTTCCAGTTCGATGCTGTTCTTGTCAGGTATTTTCACTTACCCTCTTGCGACGCGCTTTCGCCTGCCGCGCGGGTACTATCAATCGTTCAGCTTGTTCCGCTCGATTAGCTGCTGACGGATCGTCGGGATCGGCACGCTGGTTTTCCACCTCCCGTAAACAAAGCTCGCCGAATCCAGGCAAATGTTGCACGACGCCGCGTGTTTACCAGTGAAGCAATCCAAAAGGCTCTTGTGCCCCATAATGTCGCAGTGGCAATAACAGGGCATCTGCATGAGAACTTTCGGGATCTTTGTGGCGATTTGGTACCCCTCGCGGGCGACGGGATTTGAAAACTCCTGCGGTGAAAGCGTCTTAGGAACGGTCAGGCCGTCCAAGTTCGCGTAATAGGGTGGGACGCCCGCCTGAGAGGATTGCGCCGAGGATGCATCACTCGGTGACGACTTCTTGCTTCCGTTTTTGTGAAGAGCCCATCCGCCGATAGCAACGACCGTGATCGCAGTAACAACCAAGACTGTCTTTCGTTTCATATCACTCCTCCGTCTTTCACCATTACTTCTTTTTCGCAAGGCTGCGAATGAACGCGACCAAGTCGTTGATCTGAGCGTTGCTCAGACTGCCACCAAAAGCAGGCATTTTCCCCTTGCCCTTGCTGATGATCGCAGAAAGCCGGGGGTTAGACAGCTTCTGCACTTGGGCAGAGCGCAGGTCGGTGATCTCCATGGCCTTCCCGATAGGGGTGTTTCCGCTGCCATCCGGCCCATGGCACATGACGCATTTTGATTTGAACAAGGCCCCGCGCTCCGAAGAATTCGTCGCAAGGGCGGCACTAGGACGAAACTCGGTAAAGCTGAAAATCAACAGGAAAGCAAAAAACGAAATTGCGAACCCCGAACGTGACGTCTGTGAGTAGTTCATTCTGACTTTTCCTCCCTCTCAAACCGGATCATAGAAACCCCAAGCAACGCTCGAACCATCGAATTTCACCGGACGCGCCACTAGTGATTTCCTTTCAGCGTTAGCAAAAACTCTACCAGTTCGTTGATCTGCTGATCCGTCGTCTCCGAAGGAAGCGGAGGCATAACGGTCCCCGCGCGCCTGCCCTGCATCCGCTTTACGAGTTGCTCTCGGGTCATTGTATTACCAACATTGTCTAGCGGCGGCCCCACGGAACCGCCCTTACCGCCGATGGTATGGCACAGGTCACAGTTATGGGCGAGATAAAACTGCCGCCCGAGAGCGACTGCATCCGGTTTCTTGCCCGAAGTTCCCTCCGCGGTCGCTTTCGGCGCGGCCTTTCGATGCGTCTCGTCATAGTTAAGGAAGTCCAGAATCTCCTTGGCTTCCTTGTCGTTGATGTCCGAGCTCGGCATGGCTTCCATTTTATTGACCCAGTATTTCCACTCAACAGTTGACATGCTCAGTTTGAGGCTGTTCGCGACGCTATGGCACTTAGAGCACTTCTGCTTGAACACCCTGTAATCGCGTTGAATTTCAGGAGGGTAACCGGCGATATCGATCTTGGGAGGCGCCGCGTTCTGGTCATATTGCGCATGGAGAAGTAGTCCCGTGCCCAGCATCATGGGGATGGCAACCGCCAGCCACGGAGTCATCCGGCTCATTTTGAGGGGTTTCATGACGTCGCGTCCTTTTACTGAACGGATTAGAAATTGAATGCAATGTCTGCTTGAAATAGCTTATCGGTGCTGCGCAGAGCGGAAAGCGGGTCGCGGCCCACCATGTTGGTGTAAGCAATCCGGCCGACAATATTGCCGGAAGGAGTGAAGGTTTTTTCCGCCCCGATGGTCCAGTCGTGGATGAATGTTCGGCCCGCGCCTCCAGTAACTTCCTGGTGCAGGCCGTCATAACGGCCGCTAACGGCCAATCCTCTCCGAATGTAATAATTCACTTCGCAAAAGTAACCGTCGCTCAAATAGCTACCGGGCGGTCCGGTGAGCGAAAATCGCCAGTCATCTCTTCCGTGCATGTAGCCGCCCAGCACATCAACTTTAATGGGGCGAAACATGTAGTTTGCAAAGATGCCTTGCCTCCGGATGATAGGCGTGAAAGTAAACTGGTTAGGCTGGCCAGAATTTTGAATCAGGTCCTTGCGGCCGTAATAGTCGAGGAACGTCACGCCGCTTTCCGGCGCGTACCACCAGTCCGCGTCGAACCAGATATCCTTCGAGTTCCTGTCCGAAGGCCCGAGAATTTCACTTCCATCGGCATTATCACCGTTGGTGACTTTCAGTGTTGCCGCAAGCACATTCTTGTATTTTGGAGAGGCCCAGGTGTAACCAATCTCGGCTCCAACCGGGGATTGGTCGAAGACGAAGTTAGTAGGCCCCATGTTTTCAAACACCAAAGCGGAAGACGGAAGAAGGCTGTAAACCGATGCAGCCCGAGTTCCTTCGGCCACCTGCAGGTGCCTGCGCCCGACATCAGCATACCAACTGCTCCGGGCAGTACCACCCGCGTAACCGAAGTTCGCATTCATCAACGTATTGTCGGAACTTCCTCCGGTCACAATGTCGTATTCGGCGTAATAGAAGAAGTTAGTATTCGGCACCCATCCCCCGAAATATGCATTCCACGACCCAACCTGAAAGGCAGAGGTCGAAGAAGGGGCTGAGCCTTCCGTCGTGGTGCGCTCTGCTGAATAGCTGCCATCCACAACGGCCAGGGCTGCGTTATTGCTGAGTCGCCACTCCGGTTCTGCCTTCACCAGCTCTGAGATCTTGGCCGGCGCGCGGTCGGCTTGAAGCGCTGGCGGAAGATGGTATCCAAGGCGTTTGAACAGATACCCGTTTTCGTTCAGCATAGGCGGGATTGTGTGGCAGGCGTAACACTTCAGGTTATACCGCCTTGCGAACATGGGGACTGCCGGCGTCTGTCGCGGAATGAATAAGAGTAAGAAGAGCGCCGCGACTAGGGCCGGAATGGAGAGCCTTAACGGGAACTTCTTCCAATCTGCTTGGTGATTTTCCATCATCTACTCCTCGCGGGAAGTTTCCGCTGTCTTTCTCCGCACCTTTCATGGGCTACCTGGGATGTCGCAACGGACAATCACCCCCGCAGTCACTGACGCTGTGAAGGCGGGACGCCATCTCGGGTTTGGCAAAGACAAAAATTCATAGAGCCTCGTTCAAAGCAATCTCTTCAAATCAGTCAGACCTCCGACGCTGCGGTCTTGCTAGCCTGTCTCGTCATTGACATACAGCATTCGGCTTGCCATCGAGGGCGAGACGAAAGTCGCGCTCTTGACCCCCAATTGACGGCGAGAAACGTGACGTTGCTCACATGGGACGAGAGCCTCCGCAAATCTACCGGACTGAAATGTACCTTTTCGGGCATGGCGGCTGTCCCTTTTGAGGCACTCGCGGGTCCGGACACGAAACAGGGCGCGGCCCAGGCGGAGACCGTGTGGCGGCTGCACTTGCGTTTGGGGGCGAATCCTACCTAAGCGAGACCGCAAATCACTGCATCTTTACTAGAGCACGGGCAAAAGACATAAAGTTCTATCGCGTCTCTCCCTCCGGCTTGTGAGCCTTTGAACGGTTCTCGTGATCGCCCAGGGAACCTTGGAACCGACCAAAACATGCGATTCACTCCTCAGCCACGCCGTTGGAGATCCGCCATCATCGCCAGCCGGCCATACCATTTC
>JAKAWN010000544.1 GCA_021827245.1 Acidobacteriota bacterium
GTTGATAACGCCTGCCGTCCGCGTGTCGTAGAACATTCCGACGCCGCCACGAATACTGGTCTTGCCGTTGCCCGTCAGATCGTAGGCAAACCCTGCGCGGGGCGCAAAATCCGTGAAGTTACCCGTTACCCCTGCAAAAGGCATCCCAGGGTCGCCCGGGAAGACCAGGCCCGCAGGAGCATTGGGGAACTGCGTGGATGTCACGCCGGAATAGAAATTAGCGGACCGGAACTGTTCCACCCGCCCTTTGATCTCCTTCCAGGGGAAATAAGGTTCGTAGCGCAATCCGAAATTGAGCGTCAGCCGCCGCGTGGCATGGAATGAGTCATTGGCATAAAATGCCCAGAACATGTTGCGATTGTTCTTATACTCTCCGTAGCCCTGCGTGAAATTGTAAAGCTTGCCCAGCAGAAAACTGGCGATCGCATCGTTCGTAACATTGGAATTGAAGGTGAATTGCCCTTGCGAAAGGTATTGGTCACCCAGATTCACAGTGGATCGGTCCACGCTGAATCCTAAGTCAAGATTGTGACGGCCCACCACCCAGCTCAAATTATCCCGCGCACCGTAGTCGTCGAAATTGAAGGGCCCTACTGCCCCGCCGTTGATGGCAAAGTCGCCACTGATGTTGATGTTCTGTATCCAGGGTTGGGTGGGCAGCCACAGGCCCGTAACGCCGAAAGTCGCAACATTCGGCGAGTTGGATGCCGCGATCTTTGCAACCGGCACGCCGGAATAGGTGAAGCTGGCCTGGTTCAACAGATTGGACCGGAACGTGTGTGTCTCCTGGATCATGACGTTGTTCACCGGGATGTCATAGCCCAGGCTATAGGCGAGGATGTTGCCGGAGGGATTCTGTGGCTGCAGGAAGACGTGATCCCGGTAATATCTGCCGGTCAGACTGTCCTTGTTGCCCAGCCTCTCATCGATCCGAAGGATGTATTCGTCAGTGTTCTGCACGGCGGGTTGATTGAAAAAGACTTCACCCGTGCCGCCCACCTGCGGAAGATACTTTTCCAGACCAAGCGACGCAGAATCATACCGGGCAGTGGGAATCAAATTCCCCGGGAAAGGCTGTCCGGTGAGCGGGTCGGTAATTTGGATGACTCTTCCGAAAGGATTATTGGGGTTGCTGGCGTTGAGTAGTGCGGAGAAATCACCGTTGAGCTCTGCAGTTGTGGGCACAAATGCATGATTGGCAGTTCCGATGTCCCGATACCGTTCCCCCTGATAGCCGAAGAAGAAGAAAGTGCGGTCGTGGCCATTGTAAACGTGCGGAATTATGACGGGGCCACCGTTCGTACCGCCAAATTGGTTCCGCTTAAGCTGGTCGCGGCTTGCCGAAAAGTAATTACGCGCATTAAAAACCGGATTCCGGACGTATTCAAACAGGTCGCCGTGGAACTGGTTGGTGCCGCTTTTGGTCACGACGTTGACCACGCCTCCGGCATTTTCGCCGTAGCGGGTGCTGTAATTGTTTGTTTGGACGCTGAATTCCTGCAAGGCGTCAGGAAATGGAAAAGGGATGTTGGTGTTGTAGTATTGGTCTAGGTAGTTTGCTCCGTCCAGCATATAGCTTGTTTGGTTCGTCCTGGAGCCATTAATCGAGGGGGAGACGGAGCCGGGCAGGCTGCCCTGGCTGGTCACAGAGGTTGGCGTGGCTCCTCTTGCCCCCGCCACCAGGTTGATCAACTGCGCAGCATCTCGTCCGTTTAAAGGCAACTCCACCATCCGCTCCTGCCCCACAACCTCGTTGAGCGTCTGGGTGGTTGTATTCACCAGCGGTGCGCCTCCTGTTACGGTCACCGACTGGATGGCAGACCCGAGCAGCAGGTGGATATCCACCGTTGCTGCCTGGTTTGCAAGCAAAGTAATGTTCTTCTCGATAAACTTCCGAAATCCCTTGGCTTCCACGCTCAGGGTATATTCTGTCGGGCGCAAATTGGGGATTACGTAGTGCCCGCTGCTGTCTGATACTGCGCTGCGTGTAAAGCCGGTTCCTGCGTCAGTGGCCACAACCTTGGCGCCGGGCACCACCGCTCCACTTGGATCGACCACGTTGCCGCTGATCGTTCCAAACGCCTGGCCATAAGCCCGGGAAGCGGCAAGAATTAATAAGAGTGTGCACATCAGCGCGGCCAGGGCAGCAAACGATCCTGGAGCGCGGCGCTTCGGAAAACCTTCGAATATCGTGTTTTGCCTGATCATGTTCTCTGTTTGACGAACCAGTGGGCGGACAAACGATATTTCCGATGTTTTGAGTGGGAACGGGCAAACGGCCAGTACGTCGCGCCGTAGGCTTCTCTGAGCATCATCCACCATGAAACCCTCCTTGAATTCGACTGCTGCCTTCTGAATGGAAGGTACCGCTCCTACTTGCTCTTCCAGAAGCAGCACTCGCGCAAGCCCAATATCCGACGCAGATTCAGTCCGGTAACAGCCCCCTTCGGTTTTCTGAGGAATTCGACGGGAATCTGTGTTCGGAGGATGTTCAGTTGAAGATTGCTTTCCCTGGCATGTTACACCTCGACTTTTCATACTTTGTTTTCGCAAGGTCGGCTGAAACGTAACAAAATTAAGGTTGCGCTGTCAAGGGAAAAATGATATATCACATATCACTTTCCATAAGGAGAAAGGACCGAGGATGATAGATTTTCTTGTTCACAACAGCCGGGACAATGTAGGGGTAGCGGTCAGGGATGTGCAGTCCGGAGAGAACCTGGCGGGGAAGGCCATGGACAACGGCAAGATGCTGAAGGCCATGGCGCACCAGCCGATTCCCCTGGGCCATAAAATCGCCCTCCAGGATTTCAAAGTCGGCGACACCGTCATCAAGTACGGCGAGGATATCGGCAAGGTGGTTGCGGAGATCCGCGCCGGCGAGCATGTTCACGTTCACAATCTAAAGACGAAGAGGTGGTAAGAAAAATGGAGAATCCCAAGTTCAAGGCATACCGCCGTGAAAACGGTCGGGTCGGTGTTCGGAACCACGTCATCATTCTACCCGTAGACGACATTTCAAATGCTGCGGCGGAAGCGGTCGGGCGCGTCATCTTTGGCGTCCAGTCCCTTCCGCATGCTTACGGGCGTCTCCAATTTGGTGAAGACCTCGAGCTGTTTTTCCGTACCCTGATCGGCATCGGCTCGAACCCGAATGTTGCGGCAGCCATTGTCATCGGGATCGAGCCCGGCTGGACGGACCGGATCGTTCAAGGGATCGCCAAAACAGGCAAGCCTGTGGCCGGGTTTGCGATTGAGCGCAGCGGCGACTTGAAGACCATCGCGGAGGCTTCGCGCAAAGCCTTCGAATACGTTCAATGGGCTACCGAGTTGCAGCGCGAGGAATGCACCATGAACGAGCTGTACGTTTCGGTCAAGTGCGGGGAGTCGGACACGACCACGGGACTGGCCTCCTGTCCCACGGTCGGCAATGTCATTGACCGCCTGATCGAATTGAAGGGGACGGCATCCTTCGGCGAGACCTCGGAATTGACCGGAGGCGAGCACGTGGTCAAGGCCAAGGCCGCGACGCCCGAAGTCGGCGAGCAGTTCATGAAGGTGTGGAACGAGTACAACGATTTCATCATTCAGAACAAGACGAACGATCTGTCGGAGTCGCAGCCGACCAAAGGCAACATCCGCGGCGGGCTGACGACGATCGAAGAGAAGGCGTTCGGCAACATCGAGAAGATTGGCAAGCGGACGAAGTTCGTGGGATGTCTCAAACCCGCCGAAGCTCCTGACGGCAAGGGGCTGTGGTTCATGGACACTTCTTCGGCGGCCGCGGAGGCCTTGACGTTGTGGGCGGCTTCAGGAGCCGTTATGCACCTGTTCCCAACGGGCCAGGGCAACATTTGCGGAAATCCCATCATGCCGGTCATCAAGCTTTCGGGAAATCCTCTCACCTGCGCCACCATGAGCGAGCACATCGACCTGGACGTCTCGGGAATCCTGACGGGTGATTTGACTTTCGATCAGGCGGGCGAGCGGCTGCTCACCCTGATGGTGCGGACCGCGAACGGCCGTCTGACCGCCACCGAGGCGCTCGGCCATCGCGAGTTCGTCATGACAAAGCTTTATCGAAGCGCGTAAGGCGCGTTCTTGATGAGAGTGAGGTGAAACAATTGCTCGCGTTAGCACGAGCAGCTTGCCTACCGAAGGCCACCGTTACGAGCGCAA
>JAKAWN010000545.1 GCA_021827245.1 Acidobacteriota bacterium
ATGTCGCCGGTGCTCCTTTACGCCATTGAAGGGCTGAACTTCAAGCCCGGTTTTAATCTCTTTTCACCAGCGCAGGATGTTGAAGTCGGCCAGAAGGCCTCGCGTGAAGTCAATGGCCAGCTTCAACTGGTCCGCGATTCTCAGGTGGCCGGATATGTGAACCAGCTTGGGAAGCGGCTGGCGCAATTTGCCCCCAATCAGCCGCGCGGGGTGAAATATGACTGGACTTTCCATGTGGTGAACAGTTCGGACATTAATGCCTTTGCGCTGCCCGGAGGTTTCATTTACGTCAACCGGGGCGCGATTGAAGCCGCTCAGGATGAAGCGCAGATTGCGGGAGTCATTGCTCACGAAGAGGGCCACGTGGTGATGCGCCACGGCACTCACCAGGCGTCTCAGATCATGCTGGCGCAGGCGCCGCTTTCCATCCTGGCAGGACTGCTCGGCCAAAGTTCGAGCCTTGGAAGCCAGATGGCGCAGCTCGGGATCGCCTTTGGCGTGAACTCGATCCTCCTGCGCAATTCGCGGGCGGCCGAAGCTCAGGCTGACCAGGTGGGGACTTACATCCTCTACCATGCCGGGTACGATCCGTATGCTATGGCGCAGTTCTTCGCGATCATTGAGAAGAAATACCCGCAACAGACGATCCAGTTCTTTTCCGATCATCCCAATCCCGGGAATCGGATCAAGAACGTCGATCAGGAAATTCCTTTGCTGGGTCCAAAGAAGAGCTGGAAGACCGATAGTCCTGAATTTGAAGCGGTGAAGACAAGACTCCAGAACATGCCTCCGCCCAAGCCTGCGCCTAAGAAGTAGCGGAAGGAAATGCAGCAAGCTGTAAGGAATGACACAATGCAATCACGCCCTGAAAAACTGGAGTGTCGTACATGATGACGGCTTCTACTCAAACCCGGATCAATTTCCTCCACGGTCCTGCGAAGAGGCCCGAATGGGCGCGAATGATCCGTTTAGGTGGCGACCGCGTTGCCGTGCTTTTTGAAGAACTGCGGAAATCCGTCCGCAAGGTGGACGGGATTGTCGAGCGGCTGCATTATTCGGGAAGGGAAGCGGGCTGGCTGGTGCAATACGGCGTGGGCGGCGTGGAACTGCTGACCACGCGGATTTCTCCGGGTTTGCTGGAGGTGGACATTCCGCTCAGCCCTTCAGACAGTGAGAGCCTTCTCAGAATGCGAAGTCTGAGCGCGACAATCAAGGATGCGATCCATGCCAGTGCAAGCCAGGTGGCCTCGAACTCAATAAGGTTGCCGGTGACGAACCGCCGCGGCGTGCATTCGGTCGCAAGCCTTGTGATGGCCAAAAGCAGGCTGGTTGCAAAGGCAGCGAGGCCAGTTCATTGAGGCGGCCTGGTTTGAGTCGTCAGCGGGCAAGGCGGCGGAGTATAAGGCGGGAAGCAGCTTGCACCGCAAGACGCGGCGCGATTGCTAACGCGGAAAGTGAGGTGTTGTGACATGATTTATCAGGTCAAGACCAGAAAGAAGCTTACGGATGTTGCGCGGGATCTGGAAGCCGCTGCTCAGCGGCACAAGTTCGGAATCATGGGCGTACACGATTTGAAGGCGAAAATGCAGGAAAAGGGAGTCGAGTTCGATCGCGATTGCCTGATTTTTGAGGTCTGCAACCCGCAGCAGGCAAAGAAAGTGCTGGAGAAGAACGCGGAAATCTCCACGGCGCTTCCTTGCCGTATTTCAGTCTACAGCGAAGGGGATGACGTCGTGCTGGCAACGCTGAAGCCCACGGCAATGCTTGAGCTGTTCGGTGCCGCAGGCCTGGAGACGGTGGCCAGGGAGGTTGAGGAGACGATATTCAGCATCATGCAGGAAGCGGCGAAGTGACGGCGGAAATCCGGCAGGCACAGGAAGGAACCGGGTGCAGAAACAGTGGATTCGAGTCTCTCATTTGGTTCGTGTTGTGTCGTTATCGCCGTGGGCTTCTGGGATGACCAGGCAAGCAACGGGCCCCCTCTGCTGAGGTGTTCTAACAATGGCTTCGAGTCGCGTATTGTGCTAAGATTTCGAGGGAGAAAATAGAAAAACTTTATAGCACGCTGCCAGATGTGGTTATGATACTCCCCCGCAGGCGGCTGCTGCGCAGAGGAAGAAAAAAGATATGTCGGGCCACTCAAAATGGGCAACGATTAAGCACAAGAAGGGCGTGGCGGATGCCCGGAGGGGCAAGCTCTTTACCAAGCTTATCAAGGAGATCACGGTCGCGGCGCGCATCAGCGGAGGCGATCCGGACTCGAACCCGCGCCTGCGGGCTGCTATTACCGAGGCCAAAGCCGAGAATATGCCGGCGGATAACATCAAGCGGGCCATTCAGCGAGGCACGGGGGAACTGCCCGGGACTCAGTATGAGGAAATTGTCTACGAAGGATATGGGCCAAGCGGCGTCGCGCTGATGCTGGAGATCACCACGGACAATCGCAACCGAACGCTCGCGGACATTCGGCACATCTTATCAAAGCACGGCGGGAACCTCGGTGAAACAGGTTGTGTAACCTGGATGTTTAACAAGCGCGGTTACATCGTGGTTGAGAAAGCCAAGGCCAGCGAAGAAGCCCTGCTCGAATTGATTACCGAGGCCGGGGCGGAAGATATGAGGGAAGACGGCGATAACTGGGAGATTTATTCCACCCTGGAGAATTTTCAGAAGGTCGTTGATGCCCTCAACAAGGCGGGAATTACTCCGGCCGTGGCTGAGCTTTCGATGATTCCTCAGACTTATGTGAAGCTTTCCGGGAAGCCGGCGGACCAGTTGTTGCGGCTTATGGACGAACTTGAAGAACACGATGACGTCCAGAATGTGTACGCCAACTTTGATATCGAAGCTGCCGAACTGCAATCGCTGGCTCAGCAGAGAGGCTAGGATTGCGGTCAGGGATCGCGGGTTGACGATGGCGCCCGGATTTTTGTGAGCACGCCGAGGAGAAGGGTTTGCCGCAGGTCGAACAGTTGGGAAATGCATCAAGCGGAGGCGAGTGGGTTGTCGAAGGCTTGCGCCGGGGTTTTTCACCGGGGCAGTGGCAATCGTAATTATGGGCCAGGGCTCGATCGAATCTTATCGGAACGTCAGGGTTCACAAGCATACCTTTTGCTTAGCAGTTTGCCTTCTTGCGCTGGGGATTTCCATTCCCGCACTTTCCGGGCAGCAGGCGAACAACACGGCCAGCATAACCTATACCAAAGCAATGAAGGGTAGCGTGCCGGAGTACACCTCGATTACAGTGGATCGTAATGGCGTCGGCACTTATCAGGGCCGGCGGCTCAATTCATCTCCTGACCCGCGCCCCCTGAAGCTGTCCGCAGCCACAACGGAGGAGTTGTTCCAGGTGGCGGCCTCTCTTGACGACTTTCATTCGATCACGCTCGAAAGCAACAAGCGTGTGGCCAATCTGGGGCAGAAAACCTTCATCTATCGCCACGACGGCCGGGAAAGCAAGGTGGAATTCAACTACACACAGAACAAGCGCGCGCAGGAGCTTTTGACCCTGTTTGAAGGTATCGCGAGTGTCGAACAGCACATCACCACACTGGAATACTCTTCCCGCTATGATGTTCTTGGCTTGCCCTCGGCGCTTACGCATGTTCAGATCGACCTCGACAACCATGCCCTCGTTGATCCCCAGCTTATGGTGCCGATCTTGAAGAAGATCGCGGGCGATTCCCAGTATCTTCACATTGCCCAGTTGCGCGCCGAAAACATCCTTCGGCGTATTCAGGGCTCCCGGAATCCGCGAAAATCAGAACATCATATCTTTTAGTTCTGTCCGGAAAGCTTTCCAGAATTTTGATCGTAACCTTCGACGGTCTGATGTATCATAGTGTCGTCTCCTGTATGCCGACAAAGGAGGTGTACCATGAGAAGTGATCGGTCGCCCAAGGGATACAGGCTGCTTGTTCTGCTCATTGTCGCACTCATAGCACCAGCTTTGAATTCCGTTCCTTCAGCAGCTCAGTCCTATTCGCAAGCGCGTATTATTCGTCTCAGCTTTGTGGAAGGCACTGTAACGCTGCAGCGTCCCGGCGTTGACCAGTGGGCGAAAGCCTTCATTAATACCCCGATCCAGCAAGGTTTCAAGCTGGCCACGGCCGCCAATAGCTTCGCGGAAGTCGAATTTGAAAATGGTTCCACGGCACGGCTGGGGCAGCTCAAGATCG
>JAKAWN010000546.1 GCA_021827245.1 Acidobacteriota bacterium
TGCACATCGCCATTCAGAAAATAGAGCGCCTGTGTTTGGTCACGCTCGATGGTGAAGCGATTGCGGCTGAAATAGAGTTCGGCCCAGCGCGTCAGGTAATACTTGTTCTCCGCCTCCTGCGGACGGTACTGAAAGTTGCGGTAGTCGATGGCTTCTGCGCGACCCACGTCGTTGATGCGAATGATGAGCGGGTGCATACCGGCCAGCGCCTTCTGACTGCGGAAGACGAGCGCGGCGAGCATGAGAGAGACCACAACAAGGCAGAGGATGGTGATCTTGAGCCAGGTATTCATCACCAGCGGATCGCCGTACTGTTCGAGATAGCGTTCCGCCGCGCGCGTGATCTCTGGAGTGGGCGTGGTTGTCGTCATCGTGTCCATACCTTCGCATCCCCTAGAACGCCCGCAGGATTGCGGCGGTCAGCACGCCGCAGACGAGGGTGGCATAGCGACTGTCGAGCGACGCGGCGCAGACCTGCAGGTTTACGATCCGTAGGAGCGCGGCCAAGTCGTCGCCGGTGAATATGGACGCAGTGCGAAGAGATGCCTGAATGTTGGCCATCAACAGGGCTGCCGCAACGCCCTTTCCGGAGGCGTCGCCGACTAGCATGGCCAGTCGCCCATCCGAGAATGACGAAAAGTCGTAGCAGTCGCCGCCGAGAACCCGCATTTGCCGGCACCTTGCACTGTAGTCCACGTTGCAATGGTCCCCGACCGAATTCCGCATGAACCGCTCCTGAACGGAACAGGCTTGAAGCCAGTCCTGGCTGACATCCACCACTAAATCATCGGTCGTCATAATCCAACCCCCACTCGTATGTCGGTTCCGGCTGCACAATATCGACATGAAGAAGAGGTTTTAATTTTTTTAAAAAGAATTCATTGCGGAATGTCGAGAACGGGCATGTCGGCTCCGACTACCGGATGAAAGCGCAGACTGAGGCCCGACAGGCTAGCCCTTCCAAGGGGCTCGATCGGGCAATCAGTTGCGAAATCCAAAAAAAGACCAGGAGGAAGATGCAATGACGACCTTGACCCCATATCTTCTGTTCGACGGAAACTGCAAACAAGCCATGGAATTCTACAAATCCTGTTTCGGCGGGAAGCTGACGGCGATACTGGTAAAGGACTCGCCCGCAAAGGACTTTATGCCAGCGTTTCAGTTCGAGAAGATGCTGAATGCCCGATTGAAGAGCGGGAACGTCGATCTCTCCGCGTCGGACTGGCTCCGACTTGATCGTACGCGAGTGCCGGGTAACACAGTATGCCTCTATCTGAGCGGCGGAACGCTCCAGGAACTGAACGCTCTCTTTGAACGCCTCGCAGAAGGAGGAGAGGTTACTGATCCGCTGACGAAAATGTTCTTCGGTACATACGGCGCGCTGAACGACAAATTCGGCGTCCGATGGATGTTTCACTCAAATTAGGGGCGTTTGTCGAACGCATTTCAAATCACGAATGAAACTATCAAAGGAGACGAAGGTCATGAAATACATTCTGATGATGTCGAGCCCCCAAAAGGGTGTTGCCGGGTATCAAAGCTGGTCGCAGGGCGACCGCGATACGCATATGCAGACCCTGAGGGATCTGATGAAAGGCCTGGCAGAAACTGGTGAGTTCGTCGGAACCCAGCCGTTGGCGGAACCGAGGGAAGCCAAAGTTGTACGCGGTGAGAAGAACGGACTTCCGGTGACGGATGGCGTTTTTCCCGAATCGAAGGAGTTCCTGCTGGGTTATTGGATTGTCGATGTGGCCACACCCGAGCGCGCATACGCTATCGCGGGCCGAATTTCGGCGGCGCCCGGACCCGGAGGCATTCCGACCAATATGCCGATTGAGGTAAGGCAGTTTCTGGATCCCGCGAAAACTGCGAGCTGAGTCGGCGACGAGCAAGAATTCAGGAACGAACGGCGTTGTTGAGTCGAACCGGGGCAAACCCAGAAAAAGGAGCCGAAGGAAATGAAATATATTCTGATGATGAACGGTAAGAAGTCGGATTTCGAGGGATATGCCCGGTGGTCGAAAGAGGACCTTCAGGCCAATGTTGCCTTCATGCGCGCGTTCAGCAAGGAACTAAAAGACTCCGGTGTATTCGTTGCTTCGGAGGGGCTGAGTTGGCCCGATGAGGCCAGGCTCGTGCGCGCCAGCGGCAAAGGCGAGCCCATCACCGATGGAGTTTTTCCGGAATCGAAGGAGTTCCTTGCCGGATACTGGATCGTCGACGTGGAAAACCCAGAACAGGCCTTCGCGATTGCCGCACGCCTTTCGCAAGCGCCCGGCCCGGGAGGAACGCCGGGGAACATGCTTGTCGAGGTGCGGCAGGTGCTGAGCAGCCACAGTGAATTAGGTCTTTAGAGTCGTGCCGGGAGAAACCATGAGCGTTCGAGCTCGGGAGGTTCCAATCGAGCACCTGCTGCGTGAACTCGCGCCGCAGGTGCTCGGAGTCGTTGCCCGCCGTTTCCGTGACTTTGCATCCGCCGAAGATGCGGTGCAGGAAGCCATGCTGGCGGCTTTCCGGCAGTGGCCTGCAGAGGGCATTCCCGAAAATCCGCGCGGCTGGCTGATTCGGGTCGCAATAAGGCGGATGACTGACATGGCGCGCAGCGAGATCGCGCGCCGCGAGCGGGAGACCGCGGTAACACCAGAGGAAGTGCCGACATTTGAGCCAGCGGAAATGGAAACGGACATGGATCCCGAAGATACTCTGGTTCTGCTTTTCATGTGTTGCCATCCCGCTTTGAGTAGATCCTCTGCCATTGCGCTTACGCTGCGAGCGGTGGGTGGCCTGACCACAGCAGAGATTGCCAATGCATTTATGGTTCCCGAGGCGACCATGGCGCAGAGGATCAGCCGTGCAAAACAGAGCATTAAGGCATCGAAGGTTCCCTTTCGCCTGCCGACTCCGCAGGAGCGCAAGGAACGGCTGCCCGCGGTTCTCCATGTGCTGTACTTGGTCTTCAACGAAGGATATGCGAGCAGCATCGGCACGCACTTGCAGCGACTTGACCTGGCAGGGGAAGCAATCCGGCTGACCCGCAGCGCGCGCGCCCTGCTGCCGGAAGATGCGGAGATCGCCGGCCTGCTGGCGCTCATGCTGCTCACGCACGCGCGCAGAGGCGCTCGCACCGGCCCTGAGGAGGAACTGATCCCGCTCGACAAGCAGGACCGCAGTTTGTGGAAC
Source organism: Acidobacteriota bacterium (assembly GCA_021827245.1). The sequence goes on from JAKAWN010000546.1 coordinate 3,181, forward strand.
CGGGCCGAGATTATGGAAGGCACCGACCTTCTGACTCTGGCGCTCTCCAAGGGAGCAGTTGGACTCTATCAGCTTCAGGCAGCCATCGCTGCCGTTCATGATGAGGCGGCTAGTCCGGATGCGACGGACTGGCCGCAGATTCTGGCGCTGTATGAATTGTTGCAGCGCGTTTCGCCCGGCCCCATGGTGACGTTGAATCATGCCGTCGCCGCTGCGATGGTCCACGGGCCAGCACGCGGGCTGGAACTTCTGCGGGCTTTGGACAACGACGAACGGCTGGCCGGGCATTATCGGCTGGATGCCGTTCGAGGCCATCTGTTCGAAATGCTCGGCGATCGCGAGAAGGCGATCCAGCACTATCGAACGGCAGCGGCCAAAACGACCAGCCTGCCGGAACAGAATTATCTGAGGACACAGGCGGCCCATCTCGACGACGCGCACAACGCATCGAAGAATGCCTCGCCAACCCCAGAGTGACACGACAAGGACCCTGCATCCGAATTTGGGTTGAGACCTTCAGGGCCGAGTCGCTCATCGACCCACCACCTCTGCTTGCCAGTAACGATCCGCCCTGCCAATTCACGAAGCTGACAACCACTTCTAATCAACATGGAGTGACCGGTTCCAGTGCGCTGGTCGTGGGTTAGGCTGAGCTTGTGACTTGCCAACGCTTGTCGCCTGCGGCGCAATCAGGCTCGTGTTTGCAGATCCGAGAGCAGTCATGTATGGATTTGCGTTCGCGCCTGCAACAGGGGAGGGTGGGTCTATATTCGCAGAGGCTGGTGTGTGTTGCTCCGGATTCGCTGATTGCGGGGCTTGCGAGTAGACAAGGTTCGACGCAAAGCGCGAGGCGTAAGCCAGCTCGCGATCCTTTGGTGCGCCCAGCATGGGCGCACTCTTACGGGTGCAAGTCCCGTCGTGAGTTGGTCACAACGAGCGAAGCGAAGCGCAACTGCATGAGGGCGACCGAGTGTGGGGAGGAAGCGTGGATCGAATC
>JAKAWN010000547.1 GCA_021827245.1 Acidobacteriota bacterium
TCACCTCGTGACGCCGAAGCTGCGGGGCCAACGCTTTCTCAAGCTCCTCTCGGATTTTTGCCACGTGCCAGAGCGCATTAACGGGGCTCGGCACTCCAGCGGGTGGTGCTACCGCCCGTGCCAGGGAAGCGGTTCTCGCTATATTCTCCACCATTTGAACCTGTGAAAAGGGCACCGGGTCGGTACTGGACAGTGCGACGTGAGTGTTGCTGCTTTTGAAGATCCCCAGTTGCTGGAAGGCCACCTGAATTGCCTGCGCGATCATGCCCACCTTTCGCTTGTCCACCTGGGAAGATGAGAACAATACCACAAAAAGAGCGAAAAGCAGAGTGACGAAATCCCCATAGGAGATCAACCATCGCTCGTGGTTCACATGGCCTTCTGTCTTTTTCCTGCGGCTCATTGTACGGGCTCAAGTTCCTTTTCCTGCGCGGATGCTGCCCCTTTGCCCTGCCCTTTTTCCTTTTCGTCGCTCTTTGCCACGTATCCGCGAAGCTTGGTCTCAACCATTCGGGGATTCAATCCTTCAAGGATGGAAATAACTCCTTCCAAGATCATTTCGCGGGTCAATTCTTCCTGTCGAATGCGGATCCTGAGCTTTCCCGCTGCGGGAAGAAAGAAGAGGTTTGCCGACCCCACCCCGTAGATGGTGGCCACAAAAGCTACCGCGATGCCTCGACCCACTTCAGAAATGTCATTCAAATGCTGCATGACCTGGATCAAACCAATCACGGCTCCAAGAATTCCGATGGTGGGAGCAAACCCTCCGGCCGCTTCAAAAACCTGTGGGATTCTTTCCTCATGTTCGGATTGATTGTCCATCTCGAGTTCCATAATGTTCCGAAGCTCGCGTGGTTCTGTTCCATCAATGGCGAGCATGAGAGATTTCTTAAGGAAGGGATTCTCAATCGTTTCTAATTCGCTATCAAGAGCCACTATCCCTTCTTTGCGTGCCGTCTGCACATACCGCACAATCTCTTTGATCAGCTTTTCGGGATCATTTGTGGTTTCTAAGAATACCTGGGTCAGCCTTTTGAAGCTTGCCATGACCACCGGAAGCGGGAAGGCGATCATGACCGCCCCGATTGTGCCGCCGAGGACGATCATCGCCGCGGTGGGCTGAAGGATCTGGCCAATTTTCCCGCCTTCTATCGTCATGCCGCCGATAATGCCGGCCAGCGCAATGACGATTCCTCCCCAGGTTCCTTTATCCAATGTTTGTACCTCATTCGGGGTCGTTGCGCATGCCGTCCTGTGAAGACAACACAATAGGCGGCAGCGTGGCCAAGGAGGCTGGGAGCAGACGCCGGCGGAACAAGATGACGCGATTGAGAATTTCTTCAGTCGTTTCCGCGACCACCACCTTTTCACCCGTGACCAGCGTGATGACGGTGTCTGGCGCGTTCTCAATGAACTCAATCAGATCGGAGTTCACGACGATCGATTTCCCATTTAAGCGCGTGAGCTGAATCAAACGATTGACTCCCCGGTTTCCTTTGCCACGTACACATCAACATCCGGGTATCGCGACTGCCATTCAATAAGTTCCTATCGGCAATTCTGCCAATCATGTTCAGTTGAGATTTCACACAGCAGGAAGACAATTAGTACATCAGGCGCCCTTTGTTCAAGAGAAACTGCAATTGTGCCGACGTTTTAGTAGGAATTGCTAATTTTGAAGATCTGCGAGCCGCGGAAAAGTTTTGTTTCCCGCCCGCCGATAACAAACAGTATTGAATTGTCGTTCTGCAAACATGGAACGCAGGAAACCGTCAATGTCGAGTGAAGCATTAATGCCAGACACAGCCGCTATTTATACCTTGGAGGACCAACATCGGCATGCAGTGAAACTCTTTCGGGAAGGTCAGTACAAGGAAGCAGCGCAAATCCTGGGCGAAGTGCTGAAAAGTAAGGAGACCAGTGAAATTTGGAATGACTGGGCGACGGCGCAATGGATGTGTAACCAAGCCGGCCTGAGCGAGCAGGGCTATCGCCGGGCGCTGTCGATAGATCCGGCAAACGCTTCGGCAGCAGGGAATCTGGGCGTTCTTCTGGCGAGTACTGGGCGTGTCATGGAGGCGCTTCCGCTATTGCAGCGGGCTGCAGCGGAGAGTTCCGAAGGGGAGCGCGATGCATTGCTCTGCCTGGTGCAAACCTGCCGTGGGGAGATTTCAAGCCACAGCATAACGGACCGCAGACCGGCTCCCGGGGATGAAGGCGGGCGGGCTAAGCAGACTGACACTAAACAGCCGCTCAGCCATTGCCGCCGCGCTGGACAGCCAGGCGAAGTTGCGAGCTCGAGCAGGAGCGCGGTGGCGTCGCAAGCCTGTCTGGAAATTTGTGCCGCTGATTCGGCCCGTGAGTCTGCTTTTCAGCAACGGGCAGCGGTACCCACATCCCAACCCTCCCAAGCTAGTAAAGCGGGAGTGTGTTTCCAAGGGTTTATATATGGAGCGAGCGGCTATGCTGAAGAGGCCTGGGTTGAGGCTTTGGGAGTGTCTGAGTACGGGATTCCTTTGCAGCTTGTGCCAGTCGGGGAGGCCTGTGACGGAAAAACAATGCTTCCAGAGAAATCGCGGCGCAAGCTCGAGATGCTCCAGCGCCAGACGGTTGACCTGAGCCAGAGCGTCTTCCTCCAGTTTTCTGTGGCTCAGGCCTGGGACATGGAAACCTACGGCCGATGGTGCGTTGTTCGGACCATGTTTGAAACGGACCGGCTTCCGGATGGTGTTTCTGAGCGCTGCAACGCAATGGATGAAGTCTGGGTACCCAGCCGGTTCAACCTGGAAACCTATGCCCGGGCAGGCGTCGAGGAGAGCAAGCTCCGGTTTGTTCCTCCCGGGGTTGATACACGGCTTTTCTGCCCTGACGTTATTCCCCTGCAGATTCCCCGAAAACGCGGGTTTAATTTCCTCTCGGTATTTGACTGGCACCAGCGCAAGGGGTACGACGCTCTGCTGCTTGCCTACCTGCAGGAATTCAAGCCCGACGAGGACGTTGCGCTGATCCTAAAGGTTAGTCAGTCGAATAGCAGCCTGACCGATCTTCAGGCCGAAATTGCCTTTTTTGTCGAGCGGAAGGCGGGGCTGCGGATCGAGAATGCCCCGCCGGTTATCCTGGTCAACGGTTTCATTCCACAGCGTGAGATGCCGCGTCTCTATGCCGCCGGAGACTGCTTTGTCCTGCCAACCCGCGGCGAAGGTTATGGGCGTCCATTCCTTGAGGCGCTTTCCTGCCGAGTTCCCATCATTGCAACGGGCTGGAGCGGCCAGAGGGATTTCTTGAGTCAGGAGAACAGTTACCTGGTTGATTACCAACTGGTGCCTGTGCCGGACGATGTGGATATTGAAGTCTTTGCCGGGCATCGATGGGCGGAACCTGATGTGAGCCATTTACGCCAGCTTATGCGGCACGTCTATTCACACAAGCACGAAGCCCTCAAGCGTGCGGAGCGGGGACGGGCCGATATGGTCCGGAAATATGACTGGAACGTGATTATCCCGCAGTGGGTGGCGGAGTTCCGCCGGCTGCTTGACTGAAGTCTGACAGTGCGCATTAAAGTCTACTCATTTCGGATTTTGCGGGCGCTTGACTGAGCTGCAAGTTCGATACTTTGCTTGATCAGGATCGGTAAGAATGCCGTTATATGTCGTGCAGCCTGATTCTCTCAACCTTGAGCAGACCTATGAAGAGAGTCCCACGGTTGCGCTGCTCACCGACTGCGCCTCAGAAAACGATCTTCCATTCGCCCTGCGCGAGGTTTCCGATCGCGTCGAAAAGGGAAATCTTTCTATCCTCTGCGACAACAAACTTCCCGGGGGCGTTGACGCTGCCTTCCTTTGGCTGGCGGGTGAAAGCCTGCTGGAAGGGGCGGCGGCCGGTTTGCGCCGGGCAATCGCCAGCCCCGGCTCTCGCTCCTTTGTAGCGGTGCACCTGCCTTGTTTCGCTGAAGTCGACCTGATCGGCCTCCAACCTCGCTTGTGGAGGAAAGGGCCGAACCTTGACAACACGCAACCGGGGGTCCGGATTGCGGGGGCGTTATTGCCGCCGCCCGAACTGGAAGGTTTTCTCCAGGGGAGCAGCGAGTTATGGCCGCGCTTATATTCGGCCTTGCTTGACGAACAGAGGAGACCCGGAAACGGCCTCGATCTCTTGTCCCAGCTATGGCACGCCAGAG
>JAKAWN010000548.1 GCA_021827245.1 Acidobacteriota bacterium
TGAGGACGTCGCCTCGCTGGCGCATGCCATTGGCCGTCAGATAGACGGTCGCGCCGACCGCATCGCGCGGGCTCTTCGGGCCGCCTACCAGCTTCAATTCCACCCAGTGATTGCCATCTTTGCTGACATTGCGTAGCAGCACTGGGTGGCCGTCGATAACATTGATGACGACGTCGATTTTGCCGTCGTTGAAGAGATCGCCAAACGCGGCCCCGCGTCCGGGAACGACGTCCGCCAGTCCGTAACCCTGGACCGGAGGGACATACTCGAAATGCTTTCCTTGTATGTTATGGAAGAGAAGGGGACGCTCGGCAAAGGTGGTGCCCCAGTCGTAATGATCGACGGCAGGATAAACGTGGCCGTTGACCATCATGAGGTCCTTCCACCCGTCGTTGTCGTAATCGATAAATCCTACGCCCCAGCCGAGAAAAGGGATTCCTTCCTGGGCGATTCCCATCTGGTAGCTCACATCGGTGTAGTCTGCGTCGCCGTCGTCGTGATACAGGACCTTATAGTCATCGGAAAAGTCTGTCGTAACAATGTCCAGGCGACCATTGTTTTGGTAGTCTCCCACGGCGACTCCCATGGTGGCCGTTTCGCGTCCCTCGCGATTGAGGGCGAAGCCTGAAGCATAGCTGTCGTCCTCGAATGTCCCGTTGCCCTTGTTGATGTAGAGATAATTCGGGGTGGAATCATCGGCCACAAGTAAGTCCACCTTCCCATCATTGTTAATGTCGGCAAAAACCGACGAAAATCCATAGTAACGACTGGGGTCGCTGACGCCGGCCTTTTTGCTTACATCGGTAAATGTGCCGTCTCCGTTGTTATGAAAGAGATGGTCTTGCTCACCTTGCAGGCCGCGAGGGCCGCACATCACGTTTGTTCCGCGAAACTGGCAGAAGCCGTAATTCATGGCTTTGGAGCCTGGGACTGGCGGATCGTTGAAGTCGTAGTGGACATAACCGGGCACGAAAAGATCCAGACGTCCATCGCCATCATAATCGCCGAAGGTGGCCCCATTGGACCAGTTGCCGAGCGTCACTCCTGCCTTTTCTCCAACGTCCGTGAATGTGCCATCATGATTGTTTTTGTATAGACGATTCTTGCCAAAATTGCTGACGTAGAGGTCCGCCCAGCCATCGTTATTGAAATCGCCAACGGCGACTCCAAAGCCCCAGCGGTCGTTCGTCACGCCGGCTTGCTCGGCGACATTGGTGAACGTGCCGTCATGGTTGTTGTGAAAGAGCGCGGCGTGGGGTGGAACGGTCTTTCCCTGCTGGGCATCGTAGGTCGATCCGTTGACAAGGTAAATATCCAGCCAGCCATCATTGTCATAGTCGATCAGACCGACTCCTGAACCATTTGTCTCAATGATGAATTCCTTCTGCGGGGTCCCCATGACGTGGCGCCATGTGGTCAGACCGGCCTGCTTACTGACATCCTGAAAAATGACCGGACCTGACTCAACAAACCCGCCCGCGGTGATGGGCCGGTTCTGCGAATCGTGGATCGCAGCGTGCGAGCCGCCCGTGCTGCTGCCACCCATTGACTCCTGTGCGAGAACAGGAACACATATTGAGGCAATCAGTGTTGCAATCAGAACGCTACTGGCGGGGAAACTTCCGGGCTGCAACTGCAAAACTCCTGAGCTGAAATTGGCGTGCCGTTTATTGACTTCCCCTATCCGCCGCTCCAGGTTCATTTTAACTCACAGTGATCTTGCATTTTGCACTGCCCGCGTACGTTGGAGCGTACACGATAGGTTTACTCGAACAGTCACTTTGAGATATACGGGTTCGGAGTATTAGTTGAAGAATGAGTACCGTCCAGTTTTGCGCATATTCCAAACTGTTGTTGGGCGCGATCCCGCAATCCCTCACGCGAATAAATTCTGCCCAGCTTGAAGTGCAGACCTGAAACGTTGGGAGCAAGACTTGTAGCCACTTCCAGCTCATGCTGCGCCTGGGTGAGTTTCGATTCTGCTTCGTAGGCCCGGGCAAGTTCTTCGTGGATTTTTGGATTTTTGGGCGCTAGCTTGGCGGCAACCTTTAGATAGGGCAGCGCTTCATCGGCGTGGTTTTGGTCCACCAACGCCCCCCCCATGTTCAGGTACGGCTGAGCATCTTTCGGGTCCTCCCGTTGCCAGTCAATGGCGGAACGAAAGGCTGCCATAGCCCGATCTGAGTTATTCAACCCTTGCCAGGCAAGGCCAAGATTATTCTCCGCCTCGATGTAGTGAGGTCGCAGTGCCAAAGCCCGTTCAAAACTGGAGATGGCGGCTTCAAAATGGTTCTCGTTATACTGGGTCCGCCCCAGCAGATACCAGTCGACCGGGTTGTCCGGCTTCTCACTCGTAACTTCAGAAAGCCACTTCTCTGCATCTGGGTAATCGCCGAGCAATACATAATCGGATGCGATGACTCGAAAGTCATCGGCGGCAGGGCGGCGAAAACGGGCGCCTACAGTAAATTCAGCCAGCGATTCCCTCGGCTTCTGTTCGCGAAAATAAACGTAGCCAAGCAGAAAATGCGCATCCGCAGCAGATGGATCGGTCTGGATTGCACCACGAAGGACTGTTTCCGCTTCGGAATACTTCCCCGCATCCGCCAGTGCGCGTGCCTGGGTTATTGCATTTTGGCTAGTCGGCTGACAAAAGAAGGTTCGGGCGGAAATGACCACGCATAAGAGGATCATTACGCGCATATACAGATGAGGAGATTTCATTGCACCACCGCCTTTCCTCCGGATGCCCGGCATTCGGCTGAATGGTCCATCATCTGAAGCAGATCTTTCGCAGTAGAGTTGTAAATCAGGGCAGATTGAAGAGTGTCGCGAACTTCGGATACGTTTCCTGTCATGCATTCAACGCGCGCCAGATTCATCGCAAGACCCGCAACATCGCGATTCCGCTCAAAAGCCTGTTTCAACATGGCAATAGATTCTGTGAGATTTCCCTGCTTTGCCAGGAGCGTTCCCATATCTGACAACGCTGTCAAATCAGAGGCATCAATGCTGAGGGCCCTTCGAAAGCACGACTCGGCAGTGCTGTAGTCGCCGCGTTCCAGGCTCAGAATACCAAGAGCATCCAACGCCGCCTTGTCATTCGCAATCTCGGATTTTTGCGAAAGGAGCAAAGCAAGGGCCTCAGGCGCGGCTCCGCTGTTCCCTTCAAGCAGCGCGAGATAATAGGCCATTCCCAAATCGCGCTTTGTCGACTCGGGCGAAAACACCGGAACCAGTTCTCTCTTGGCATCAGTTCCCCGCTCGCCAGTCATGGAATCCGGACGCCGGAGAATACGATGATCTGTCCATGCAACATGGGGAATATTCTGAGCGTTTTTGTGCGGCATGTGGCAGCTCGTACAATCTGGATTCTCAGGGTGATGTGATTTGTCAAATCCAGTATCCGAATGACAGGCGAGACATTTGGCCCGATAAAAGGCAACGCGCTGCCTCGGGCTCGGTGTGAAATGAGGATCGTAGCAACTCATGCAGGACATCCGGTCGCCGCTCATTCGCTTGCACATGCTCTGGCTGAGTTGTTCCACTTCACTCACGCCTCGCGCCGTTAGGTTGTTCTTGGCATAGACATAGAAGGCCAGGAATTTGGAGATTGGCTGGCCCGGACGATAGTCAAGAACGGAATTGCCTGCGCGCTCAACGGTGACGTCGCCCTCAAGATGGCAACTGATGCAAATAGAGTCTCGCAACGCCGGCTGGAGTCGCACCGGGTTGACAACGGCAGCCTTTCCGCCAGACTGCACATGTTCTGCAGTATCGCCGTGACAGGACTCGCAGGTGATTCCGGTGTGAAGGAACGGCAGCCCGCTGTAGCGATTGATCGTTCCTGAATCGCTTGGCTGCACGGCGCTCATATGACAACGCAGACAATTGCTTTGCATTGGTAGTGACGGCGGCATCTCCCGCGCGTTTTCCAGGCCCGGCTTCATATCGTAGCTTCTGGTGGCCGCATACCATGCAACCGGAGACTCGAAGAGATAGTCATTCAACGAATAAAGCCAGGTCACGCCTAAATGACCGGATCCCAGGAAGTAACTCAGGCGCAACTTGCCGGACATATCTGCATTGTGAAGATTGCGATATGCAAGCGTTGGAATTCCACCAGAGTCCGTCAGGGTATACTCCATTCCGGAGTTCTTGTGATCG
>JAKAWN010000549.1 GCA_021827245.1 Acidobacteriota bacterium
ACGATAATTTGTAATCCTCTGTAATTCTCTTCTGGGCGATTTTGTCGGTCTTGTAGAAGGCGGGGTTGGGCCGGAGCCCTGCGACACAAGACTCCGGCCTATCGATGAGAGAAGAAACTTCGTCTTTACTGGCTGGGAGGAGTGGCCGGCACGCGCGGTCCAACGGGTCGCTGAAACCGGCGTGGCCCAAAGCCGCGGTAAAACCCCATCCGCGCATCCTGCAGTTTCTTCCACTGCTCTTCTGACAGGACGTTGCGGGTGGCCAGCATGGTTTCAACGCGCTGCTTCTCCAGCGCCGCCCGTGCCTGTGACACCTTGTCAACCTGTGCAAGCACCTGCGCCTCATCCGGGTGATAAACCTGCAGCATCGGGCCCAGAATCACCTGCTGCTTTTCTAGATCCGCACGCAGGTCGATCATCTTCAGGCGGCCATCCAGAGCGATTTTATCAAGCCGCTGCGTCTGCTGATCCGTCAGCCCGATCCTCTGCGCGATCTCGGGATTCTTCCACCACTGCCCCATTCCCCTCCCGTGGAACCACATCATCGGGCCATGCCCCATCCCGCCCATCATCCGCATTCGGAAGAGCGAAGGTCCGGATCCCTGCATGAACCCTCCCCCGGGGCCGACACGCACGGTTGTTGTGCCGGGTCCTTCAGTGAACCCACCTGCGGAGCCTGCTTGCGCCATCGCCAAACCGCTGAACAGAACTACAACCGCCGCGGTGCTGAATAGCTTCTTAATCATCTTGTACCTCCCTCCTGTGGAAGTTTTGAACTTTGAGGTTCACAGCCAGAGGTCAGCGAAACAGCCATAGCGCGGTTAAACCTTACTGCTGTTTCAAGCTTGATCTCCATTCCAGCTCTGACCTCCTGCTGATATTGTGAGCCAGAACGTCTGTCACGAAGTTAAAGCCTATGTAAATTCCGCAGTTGTTTTCAGTGGGCGGCGCTGCAGGGCTTGCTTTCGAAGCTGGCCGCGGGCCTTGCGTCTTTGCCCTCGGCAGAAGCGTGGATCAGGAAGGTTGTCCAACGAACTTGTAGCCGAGGCCGCGAACAGTGAGGAAGTGACGAGGGTTCTGAGGATCCTCCTCCAGTTTCTGGCGCAACATCCAGATGTGAGCGTCCACTGTGCGCGTCAGAGTTCCGCCGTCATAGCCCCAAACCTGACTGAGGAGTTGCTCACGTGAAAGGGTCGTTCCCTGCTGCTGGATAAAATAGGACAGCAATTCGAACTCCCGCGCTGACATCTCGACGGATTTCCCGTCACGCCGCACGGTGGTGCTGCGAAAGTCAACCATCACGGGGCCGAACTGGAAAGTGGACTCTCGGTTATTCCCGTGCGGCGAAGAAGCCCTGCGCAGCAGAGCTTCCACTCGGGCCAGCAATTCGGAGGGCTCAAAGGGTTTCGCAAGGTAATCATCGGCGCCGAGTTTAAGACCAGAGACTTTATCCTCGACCTGGTTTCGAGCTGTCAGCATGATAATCGGCGTATCAATCGCGCGCCGCCGCAGCGTGCGGCAGATTTCAAACCCGTCTTTGCGGGGCAGCATAACATCCAGGATGATCAGGTCGTAGTTCCCCGCCTGCGCACGATCGAGGGCGTCCTGGCCATCCTGCACGCTCTCAACCTGGAAGCCCTCGCTCGTCAACAGATCGGTGAGCGTCAACACCAAATTGGTTTCATCTTCCACCAACAGGAGCCGCGCTGGAATAAAAGATCTTCGCTTCATGCCTGCATGACCGCTCGCAAGGGGTCCGGCGGAACAGGCCGACCGTTCAAACCGCCTCCCGCTCAATCTCTGAAATAGCGGGCAGATGGAGGGTAAATCGCGTCCCTTTTCCATTTTGACTCTCCACGCTTACCCGCCCGCCGTGCGCTTCAATGTGGCGCTTCACAATGCTTAATCCCAGCCCGGTTCCTGAAACCGTCGAAGCCAGCATTCGTCGCCCGCGATAGAAGGGCTCAAAGAGGTGAGGCATGTCCGCCGCATCAATGCCGGGCCCGTGATCCTCCACCGAAATCTGCACTTCGAAATGGTCGCCTTCCCACACTGGCGCTGCAGTGACCGAGAGCCATTTCCCGGCGCCGGCGTACTTGATGGCATTCGCGAAAAGGTTCTTCACCGCGCTTTCAACCGAAGGAGCTTCGGCCAGCACCAGTGGCAGATCCTCGTCAACTCTTTTCTCGATCTGCCATCCCCCATCTCGAAAGGCCGGTCCGTATTCGGCAAGCACGCGGTCGATGATTCCAGAAACGTGGGTCGGAACCAGTTCGTAGCGCTTCCCGCCCGATTGAATCCCGGCATAACTCATCACCTGCTCGATCATATCGGTAAGGCGGCGCGCTTCATTCTGCACAAGCGTGCCGTATTCCTGTACGCGGCTCGGCTTTCGAACAACCCCGCTGGCGAGATTGAAGCCGGCCGACTGGATCGAGGCAAGCGGCGTGCGGAACTCGTGCGAAACGCCAGCAACGAATTCCATCTCCCGCCGCGCAAGCTCCCGCGCGCGGTGCGTCGTTATCAGCAGCGAACCCATGCTGAAGGCCAGCAGGAAAAGAACTCCAAAGCCCAGCGCCAGATTCCGGCGCCGTGTCCGGGCGACCACGGCATCAATGGAACCCACCTTGTTCTTGGCAACCAGAATCCATGCATCTGCCACCGGAAAACGATTCCCGGCGAACAGGCGAGGCGGAAATTTCTCCGGAGCCTGCGGAGGAATGATGGAGACCGAAACATCCGCTCGATCGTGTGCTCGAGCGCGAGTAGAAAATCCCCAGGCGCGGGCACGAAAAAGAGGACCATGCCCCCCATATGAGGCAAAAAGCACAGCCTCGGCATCCGGCGAGGAGAGTAACGACGACGTTACATCCGGCTCGGAGCCATAAACCACCCGGGGGGGATCGCCCGTCAGGACTGCAACCCGGTAGTGGGCAAGACCTGCCGCGCCAAAACTCTGTTCGATAAATCGTGGCATCAACTGTTGCTTGAGATAATTAAGGTTGAGTTCAAGGAAACACCAGCCGCGCAACCGTTCTGGAAACGGAAAATGCATCGCCAGCATAGGAAATTTCATGCTGTCCGGCCGCTGGCCTGTAGTTCCACGTTCTACGCGCGCTGTAAACGTTCCGGAGGGCAAAGGCAAATCTGCCGGGCCATGCGGGCCTCGCCACGGGCCAAATCCACGGCCGTGGCCGCCGGATTCAAGCAGAGGTACCACGACTACCGGGTGGCCCCCATCCACAGCAAAGGGAAACCCATTCGCACGGAAAACAAAATCTTGTCCGCCTTCGCGAGTGTTGATTCTCTCGACTCTAGGGCGGAAGTTGCGGAGAGATTCAGGCCATGGCTCCTGCTTGAACCGTCCAGTCCTGGGATCGAGGGTGCGAAACTGCATCTTCCCATCGGCGCCCAGGGTCGCCACGCTGAGTGTTGACACCAGCGCGCCGTCGGTGTCATTGATTCGCCACTGCGAATAGAAGCTCGCGAGGTATTCGTCAAGCGCCGCAGTGCTACCTGCTCTTGGGATGGGATGGAACGTGGCACGGACTTCCAGGAGTGTCGCGATGAATTCTCCCCGGAAGCTGCGCATGGCCGCGCGGAGAAATTCGAACTGCTGCTCACGGTCTGCGACGCTGGCGCGGTTGATTGTACGATAGAGTAACCCTCCGGCCAGCAAAATCCCCACTGCGAACGCGACTATGATCAGGAGCGGATAGGTCGATTTGGATCGTTTCCAATTCACTCAATTGAATTATATAACGCGTTGAGGCGCTCGGACCGCCCCGCGTGCGGTGGCAAAGACAACTTTACAGGGATTTTACATCCCAGCTTCCGGCAGACTTTACACAGGCTTATTGATGTCTGCATAAATGATGCAACGCCTTAGGACAAGAAAGTACAAAGTTTGAATCCATTCAGGTCCGAAGCGGCAAGAGCAAGAATGCGAAGCGGAACATCATCCTGACGCTGCGTTCGCGGACCATGCCTGAAAGTCGCTATGCTTCCCGCAAGTCAGTTTGGGTGTTCACGGATGAATCCGGGACAGGGCCGCTCTCTATTTACACCTTGCAAGCTTGGGATCGATGTGCCATCGGTCACGGCGGGAAGGAACACAGCGAGAGACGGAGAGGTTCCGGTATGATGCG
>JAKAWN010000550.1 GCA_021827245.1 Acidobacteriota bacterium
GCCATGGCGCGCCCAACTGTCTTCAATCACGGCGATGGCGCCATTTTCGAACTCAAGAATAACCACGGAATTGTCATCACCCTTGGTGCGCCCCTTGTGATAAACGAGCTGGCAGTGGGCGGCGACGCTTTTGACCTTCGGCTTGCCAAACATCCAGCGGGCCCATTCGATGCCGTGGCATCCCATATCCATCAGCGCGCCTCCGCCTGAGCGCGCGACATCATAGAACCAGTCCGAGTGCGGCCCGGAGTGCTTTTCGCCTTGCTTGGCCATATAGAGGTCTCCAATGGCGTTTTCAGCGACCAGTTGCCTTGCACGGACGTATTTGGGCGAAAAGCAGATCGTCTCCGCGTACATGAGCTTCACGTCGTGCTCTTTGCATGCGGCAATCATTGCATCGGCATCCTCGAGCGTGTGGGCGATGGGTTTTTCCAGGATGACGTGCTTGCCAGCCTGCGCCGCAGCCACAACCACCTCGCGATGCAGGTCGTTCGGAATACCGACGACCACCATGTCAACGTCCTTCATGTCCATCAACTTGCGATAATCCGTCACCGCCGAGGGAATCTTCCACTTGCGAGCAAAGCATTCAACGTGGTCCTTTCTCGGCGAGCAGGCCGCCACGATTTCCGCTTCCGGAACCTCCCGGAAGGCTTCGGCATGAAGGCTTGAAACAAACGCTGAGCCAACAATGGCCACTTTTACCTTTTCCATGAAGCCCTCCTTGCAGCCAGATTGCGACTTGTGTGACCCCACTGGATACGAAGGCCGGATAAGCCTCCAACATACCACAATCCCGGCCGGGCCGAATGCTGATTCGGGCGGAAAGGGTCAGAAGGTGGTCCTGAAATAGCGCGAGGCCATTCCTTGTAGCAGTGGCGAAGATCTCCACCAGATTTCTGTTGCGGCCAAAAGGCTTTCGGCGATAGCATCCAATGCTTTGTTCCAGGGGAGAAACCAGGTGCGAGTGAACAAGGTTGACGTTGTTGGCCTCGGGCTGAACGCTACCGATACGGTGCTGATGGTTCGCGAATTTCCCCCGCTCGGCGGAAAGGAGCGGGTGGTATCGCTTTCCCGGCAGGCCGGCGGACAGGTGGCCACGGCCCTTGTGACCTGCCGGCGGCTGGGACTGAGCGCCCGTTATATCGGCAAGGTGGGCAGCGATGACGCCGGGCGCTTCCAGCTCAGGAGCCTGCGCGAAGAAGGCGTCGACGTCCGGTACACGCGCGTCAGCCGCGGAGCCACAACGCAGTTCGGCCTCATTGTCGTCGACCAGGCTACCGGCGAACGGACGGTTTTCTGGGACCGCGACAGGCGGCTGGCCGTTACGCCGCAGGAACTGAAGCCGGAAGCAATCACTACCGCCAGGCTTCTGCACCTTGACGGATGCGACTCCGCAGCCTGTGCGCAGGCGGCCAAGTGGGCGCGCAAGGCGGGTATTCCCGTGGTTGCCGATCTCGACACCGTTTACAAGAAGGTTGAGCAGATCTTTCCGCTGATCAACTTCCTGATTGCTTCGCACAATTTTCTGCCCGCGGTGACCGGGCACAATGATCCGTTTCACGTCCTCGAATACATGGCAAGAGAGTATCATATCCACGCTCCGGGAATGACGCTGGGCCGCGACGGGGCGCTGGTTTACACCGGGGGGCGCTTCTTTTATTCGCCGGGGTTTGTTGTGGAGACGGTGGATACCACCGGCGCCGGAGACATCTTTCACGGAGCCTTTGCTTACGGTCTGCTTCAAGGATGGTCTATGGAACAAATCCTGGACTTTTCCAACGCCATGGCAGGGTTGAATTGCACGCGCGTTGGAGCGCGCGGAGGCATCGCAACACGGGCCGAAGCCGAAAAGCTAATGGCGGTCGGGGCACGCCATCGCAATCCGGACTATACTAAACTCCGGTAGTGGGTCAATTTCAAATTTCGTCACAGATGGTCAGCGGTGTTCCCTGCAGTTCTGCCATCCTGAAGGTATAAATTCCTCAAAATCAATCTCCGATAAGCCCTACTCTGTTATCGAACATGTTGCAAGGATTTCATCTTGTGGCTTTGGTAACTGGAAGGAGGTATGGATGGGGATGTTTACTGCAGCTTTCGATGGTGCAGGTCGTGAGACCAACCAACCAATTATGGTGGTAGCAGGCTTTGTTTCTTCTGCAGAAAACTGGGATGAATTCTCGATGCTATGGAATAGACGCTTACAACAAGATGGACTTACTTACTTTCACTATAAAGAGTTTGCTAGGTGGGATGCGGATGAGGTTAAGGTAAAACGGCCTATGCAGCGGGACTTGATGAAGCTCATCTCGAAATACGCATACCGAAAATTTGGCTTCATTATCTCCGTCGATGAATGCCCTCAAATGCTTTCCGACGAATGGAATATTAGAGCTTATGCACTTGCTGCTATGGACTGCGTTGTCCAAGTGGACCAATGGGCAACTAGTAGCGAAAGAATACGGAGAAGTTCCATTGAGTATGTTTTTGAGGATGGAGATAAGGGCCAGGGCAGGCTCATCACCTTAATGCAGAATTGTGGCTTACCTTTTCCCTTGTTTCGTCCAGGTAAAAGGCCAGAACAAACCCCTTCAGGTAATTCCATTCCACCCTTTGTACCACTTCAGGCAGCGGACTGGGTAGCTGGTGAGTACTTTATGGAAGCCCAACGACTTGTTGGCAAAGCTTCAGGCAAAAGAAAGGGTCCGCGATGGGGATTTCAGGAATTTGAGACGTTTACGGGCAACGTAAGATATGCAACCGAAGCTAAAGATCTGTCTGCTTTGGAGCAAACCTTTGAAGTGCTAGCCCGTACTCGTTACTTGAAGGACGTATCCAAGTCGTAACCACATGCTGGTTATGCGGCTTTGTGCCTTGCATCCTCTAGAAGGCTCACGAGGTCTTTGATAGTCCAAATGCTTGAGGCAATCCCCACTTCCATTGCAGGTGTAACACGGAGAGTCTGATGAACACGGCAGAAATTGTAATGAACAGTATAGAGAGCTACGGCATGACGAAGGTTATCAACCTTTTTGGAGAATCCATTAGTCAATCTGGTAAATCTTCGCATAGACATTCTCATGGTCAAATTCTGACGCTCAATATAGCTGGTCGAAATGTAGTGGGGATTAGGCTTTCCACTGATAATAGTGGCAGTAGCACCAATGCATTCTGCTGGACTATAACGTCTCTCCGCTTCCGATGGGACTCCGTAGAGTTTAATCAGAGTCGCGTAGTCAATATCCGCACCAAAAGCACCTTCAACCGCTTCCAGATATGCTCGGTGGCCGTCAGTGGTAAGCTGGACGCGATTGGCAAGTCTTTCCGCAAGATCCTGCATGAATTCGTAAGCACATCCTGCATCTCTAGTTCCAATGAGACTGGAAACAACCAGCTTGGTGTCAGCGTCTATCGCAACCCAAGTCCAAACGTCTCCGTACCCGAATTCGCCCCTGAATTTCTCTGGTACGTTCTTCTCTTTTGCATAGCAGAATTGCCAGATTTCATCACATTGAATCCGGCGCGACCTAATCCCGCGAACAGCGTGATTGTGAAACTCTGCACACGCTGTTCCGATACGTTCCAAGAGGCTAAGGATTGTGCCTTTGGCTACTCCGGTCATGCGGCTGGTAGCGCGGATGGAATTCCCTTCCACGAGGGCATTAACTACAGCAACTTGCTTGGAGCAAGGTAGCTTGTTCATGAGTGATATTATGCTTGAGCGGTCAAGTACTGTCAAGAGAAAGCTCTTTGACTCGGCATCTTTTTTCAAATATTCTCTTCGCACGGGTGATCCTGTACCACCAAGAGAGGCAATAGCTATGACCATTGCAGCGGGATTCCAGTGCCGGGACAGCTTCATATTTTGTGCAGACAGAGAAATTGCCCGCCCTACGGGTAAATCCCGCGAAACAAAGATATGGACAGCAGATTGCAACGAACAGTCGGTTGTTGTGACTGGGGCTGGGACATGGGCATATCTTCGCTCTGCCGCAGATAAGATTACCAGAGGAGTTAAAAAGAAGGTGTCCCAATGGCCGTTGGAGGTGAGCGGCGGCTCGGTTCATATTACGCGACCTCCTGTTGAAGTGACACCTCTTTTCGTCCTAAGGCCGCCTTCAGCATCCACAAGTCCCGGTAACCCAT